>NZ_CABRJC010000008.1:0-75736 GCF_902471145.1 uncultured Merdimmobilis sp. | reverse complement strand
CCCCGGGGAGACGGAGGAGCAGTTTGAAGAACTGTGCAACTTCATCCACGAGGTGAAATTTGAGCGCCTGGGCTGCTTTACCTACTCCCGGGAGGAGGACACCCCCGCGGCGGAGATGGCGGATCAGATTGATCCGGAGGTGATGCAGCGCCGGGCGGAGGTGCTGATGACCGAACAGCTCTCCATCGCCGAGGAGATCAACAAAACCTTTGTGGGGAAAACCTTCACCGTCATGGTGGAGGATATGGACGAGGAGTCCGGCCTCTATTACGGCCGCAGCTATATGGACGCCCCGGACATCGACACCAAGGTCTATTTCTCCAGCGAGGAAGACCTCTGCCCCGGCGATTTCGTGGAGGTGGTTATCGAAAATTTTGTGGAGTACGACCTTGTGGGCCACATCAAAGAATAAGGGGGGCTGCTGATGAACACGCCCAATAAGCTGACCTTGATCCGGGTAATCCTCATCCCGTTTTTTGTCCTGTTCCTGATGACCGACCTGCTGCCAGCCTCCCAGCTGTGGGCGCTGGCGGTGTTTGCCATTGCCTCCTTCACCGACTTTCTGGACGGCTACCTGGCCCGGCGGGATCAGCTGGTCACCAACTTTGGCAAGCTGATGGACCCCCTGGCCGACAAGCTGTTGGTCACCGCCGCTCTCATCTGTTTTGTGGAGATCGGCCTAGCTCCGGCTTGGGTGGTTATCATCATCATCTCCCGGGAGTTTTTGGTCACCTCCATCCGGCTGGTGGCCGCCGGGGAAGGCAAGGTCATCGCCGCTGACAAGTCCGGCAAGTACAAAACTGCCACCCAGATGGTCTGGGTCTGCTACGCCATCCTTTTGCAGTTTCTGGCCGGGCAGATGGCGCTGCCTTCATTCCTCTGGGGGCTCCATTACGCTTTGATGGCCGCTGTGGTGATCCTCACCGTTTACAGCGGGATGCACTATGTATTGGGCAACCGGGAGTTCTTCGCCCAGTAAAAATTCCCTTGAATTTCCTGTCCCTTTGTGATAAAATAGCTACCAAAGCGGTGGATATTCGATTTATCCCATCCCAAAGGGAATCAGGACAGCCACTGCGGCATATACTAGGAAAATAGACCGATGCAACGACGCGGGAAGAGTACCGCCGACACCCCCTTGGCAGAGAGGAAATGGGACTGCGCTGAAACCGTTTCCAGGGGAGGATGGCCGGGAAGTGCGCCCGAGGAGCACGGGGTGGGAACCGGGAAAGGGATTTCCCCCAGTATCACCCTGCGGGATGGCTTCCCGTTACCACCGCCTGTGGAGTGAAAAACCAGAGTGGAACCGCGAGTCCCCATCGCCTCTGTTTCGGGAGAGATCCCGGAACGGGGCGTTTTTTGTTGGCTGGCAAATGTACCCCGCTGGGGGGAGTTTTTTGGAGGTAATCATGAAGATTTACAACACCCTGACACGGCAAAAAGAAGAGTTTGTGCCCATTGAGCCCGGAAAGGTGAAGATCTACGCCTGCGGCCCTACCGTGTACAACTACATCCATATCGGAAACGCCCGGCCCATCTGCGTCTTTGACACCCTGCGCCGTTACCTGGAGTACCGGGGGTATGAGGTCACCTTTGTGCAGAACTTTACCGACATCGACGACAAGCTGATCAAAAAGGCCGCTGAAGAGGGGATCACCGTCAAAGAGGTGGCCGAGCGGTACATCAAGGAATATGAGGTGGACGCCAAGGGCCTTGGGGTCAAGGAGGCCACCTTCCATCCCCGCGCCACCGAAACGGTGGACACCATCATCGAAATTGTCAAGACCCTGGAGGACAAGGGCTACGCCTATGCCAAAAACGGGGATGTTTACTTCCGCACCAAAAAGTTTCAGGACTACGGCAAGCTCTCCCATATGCCGCTGGAGGAGCTGGACGCCGGAAACCGGATCGATGTCAGCGACCAGAAGGAGGACGCCCTGGACTTTGTTTTGTGGAAGGCTGCCAAGCCCGGCGAACCCGCTTGGGAATCCCCCTGGGGGATGGGCCGCCCCGGCTGGCACATTGAGTGCACCGCTATGATCCACAAGTACCTGGGCGACACCATTGACATCCACTGCGGCGGCAACGACCTGGTGTTCCCCCACCATGAAAATGAGATCGCCCAAGGGGAGTGCTGCACCGGCAAGCCCTACGCCCACTACTGGATGCACAACGGCTTTATCAACGTGGATAACCGGAAGATGAGCAAATCTTTGGGCAACTTCTTTACCACCCGGGAGGTGGCGGAAAAATTCGGCTATGAGCCCATCAAATTTATGATGCTCCAAGCCCATTACCGCAGCCCCATCAACTACAGCTACGACGTCATTGAACAGTGCAAGGCATCCCTGGCGCGGCTGTATAACTGCCGGGAGAATATGGATTTTGCCCTGAAAAACGCCCTGCCCGAAGCTGGGGAAGGGGATGAGGCCTTCTTTGCGGCTATCGACAACCGGGTGGCACAGTTTGTGGAGGCCATGGACGACGATCTGAACACCGCAGACGGCATCGCCGCCCTGTTTGAAATGGCCCGGGAGATCAACACCTACCTGTCTGAGCCCCGGTCCAAAGCCGCAGTAGAGTATGCCGCCAAAAAGTTTGACGAGTTGGCCGACGTGCTGGGCCTTCTGTACAACCGGGATGACGGAAGCTTGGATGCCCAGGTGGAGGAGCTGATTGCCAAGCGGCAGGAGGCCCGGAAGAACAAGGACTTTAAAACCGCCGACGCCATCCGGGATCAGCTGGCCGATATGGGCATCGTGCTCAAGGACACCCCTCAAGGCGTCCAGTGGAGCCGGAAATAACAGTATTTTTACAGATAAAAAAGGGCTGCCAATCGGCAGCCCTTTGCTTTTTAAAAAACAAGGTGGAAAGGGAGAGCTCTTCCTTGTTAAACTCATCCAAAGAAGTAGGCGATGGCACAGGCGGCGGCCGCCATCACTAGACAGCCAGCGCCCATCCGCTGGAAAGAGACGGTGAATTTCTGGGATGCCGATTCCTCTTTGACATAGTAGTTCTGGGGGTTGCCAGGCTGGAAGTACACCGATACCGGGTCGCCGGGTTCAAACTGGGAGGTATACCAGGCGAAGCTGGATTCCACCGTGTATTTCTGCCCTTCTGCGAAGTAGGTGAACACTGGGTAATAGGCAACCTGCCCCCGGCGGTGGGTGCGGGTGTGGATTTCCGCCACGGTACCTGCGGCTAGTTGGGTACACAGCTTTTGGCGGCGCTTTTGATCCCGGGAGATGTTCCACCCCACCAGGAACAGAACAGCCCCTACCAACCCCCAGATCCCGCCAAAGGAGAGGGCGAACATAGTGCTTTGGCTCATTAAAAAATCCTCCTTATCCTATGTGAACTTGGAAAAACGCGCGAAAAACAGCTGGGTGCTTAGGGTTATGAGGAACCCTTCGCTGGGAGCCTGCTGTGTCCCCCAGCCTCAATTCCATCTTTCCCGTCAATCCGAAAAGATGGTGGTGGCGTAGGCGATGGTCATATCCCCCTCCTGGGCCAGGTAGATGCCCACCCCGATTTTGGTGTAGGTGTCCCGCAGCATGTTTTCGTAATGGGGCGGGCTCTCGATCCAGGTGGTGACCCAATAATCCCCATCATAGGCGTAGGTGCCGCTTGGGTCGTTGTACTCTACCGAGGCCAAGTTTTCTCCTGCGTGATGGAAGGCGTACAGAAGGTCCTGGGTCAGCACGGTGACCCAAGAGTCCCCGTTGGGCCGGGTGTGGTCAAAGTGATCGTTTTCATACAGCTCCCGGCTGCGGATGCGGGCTGCCTCCCCTAGGGTGGAGTCGGTCTCCAAGCGGTTGAGGCCGTTGCGTTCCCGCTCGTCGTTAGTGAGCTCGATGACCTTCTTTTCCACCTTGCTCAAAAAGGCGTCACCGCTGGCATATGCGGAAAAGTTTTCCAATTTCTGCTGTTGTTCCATTTCCTGGGCCTTGTGCTCTTCTTCCGCCTTCTGAGCGTCAGCCTGCTGTTCAGCTGCCCGTTGGGCGGCAACCTGTTCCCCTGCGTCCTCCTGTTCCGATTGGTTGGATTCAGAGGAACGTTCCGGCGCAGAGGATGCTGGGCGCTCCTCCAGCTCCTGGAAGGAGGGTTCAGAGGAGGACTCCATGGTACTGGACAGGTCCCCCGGTTGGGAGGGCTCCTCCGCCGGCTGGCAGCCGGCAAGGACCAGCGAGAGGGCGGCCAGCCATATGAGGACAATTCGTTTCAAACACGGTCACTCCTTTCTAAGACGAAGATAGTTGGGGATGGGAAGAGAATACCACCCCTCGGTGACAAAAGGGTGAAAACCGAATCCAGATGATAAGATTTTATAAATCGGCGCAGACGGCACCGGTCAGTTCCGCCAGATAGACGGCTTGTTTTAGGTCGATTTTTGCCTGCTTAAGCCGGCAGGAGAGCATGTCGCAACCGGACAAGGTGGCGCCTCGCAGGTCAGCTTTGTCCAGTTTGGCGGCGGATACCACCGCTTGGGAGAGGTCGCATCCCCGCAGGTCGGCTTCACAGAGGTCACAGCGGGAGAGATCGGCGTGGTCCAGCCGGGCGCCGTCGAACTTCATCCGGGAGAGGTCGCACTCCGAAAAGCAGACATAGGAGTAGCTGCCGCCGGAGAACTGGGTGCCGATTAAGGTGGAACCCATAAAGGAGCTCCCAGTGCATTTACACTGGTGGAAAGAGGCGCAGAACAGGCTGGTGGAGAGAAATTCGCAGTTGATAAAGGCGCTGTTTTGATGGTCGGAGCCGTTGAGCTGGGCCATGGAAAAATCGCAGCTTGTAAACAGGCAGCGCTTGGTGGAAAGGTCGCTCAGTTTACAGCAGCGGAACTTGCAGTGGGAAAAGGTGTAACCGCAAAGATCCATGCCAGAAAAATCCATGCCGGAAAAGTCCTCGTGCTCGTATTGGGTGCAAAGCTCGGTGATCATGGCGGTCCTCCCTGGAATATTTGTTCTTATTGTATCACGAATGCTCTCCCTTCGCAAGGTGGGAATCCCCCCCTGGGGCAAGGAGATGATAAATTTGTCAAACGATGAGAAGGGATTTACAATCCTTGGCAGCTGTGGTACCATAGAAGCATCGGTTGCGACAAAAAACAGGGGGGATGCCAGTAAAAAACTGGCGGGATTTTCCGAAGAATACGGCCTTTTGGCCGACTTTGACAAGGAGGCGGATTTGATGTTTGATTTATTGCTGATCAACGGTTGTGTCATCACAGTGGACAGCGCCCACACCGTCTATCAGCCTGGATATGTGGCAGTGGAGAAGGACACCATTGCGGCTATCGGCCCCATGAGCGACCTTCCTGTTCTGCCGGAGGCGGGTCGGGTCATCGACCTGTGCGGCCATGCGGTTCTGCCCGGTTTGGTGGACGCCCACGGCCACGCTGGCCATTGCCTCATCAAAAACCTGTTTGAATACCGGGACGACTGGGATGATCTGGCGGAGCAGGTCTATTACCAATGCACCGACACCGAATTCTGGCGGGCGGAGGGCTCTCTGGCCGCAGCGGAGCGGATAAAATTCGGCATTACCACCGGCGTTTCCATGGTGGGGAGCACCCCCCGCATCGACATCATCGAGCCGGTGGGGGCTAACCTGGAGGGCTCCAGCCGGGTGGGCATCCGCCAGCTGAGCGGCATCGGCTGTGCCAATGGCCCCTGGCCTAAAAAAGCCCGGGCCTGGAATGGGAAGGAGTACACCGAATCCACCGTCACCCCTAAGATGGCCTACCGTTCCACCGAAGAGGCGCTGAAGGCTTACAATGGCCGCCACCCCTTGGAGACCTGCATCGTCGCCCCCGGCCGGATGGGTTTGCGGCCAGGGGAATCGGCGGAGGACAACATCGCCCACAACAGGGAGATGTACCGTTTGGCGGAGGAATATGGGGTGCCGCTGCACACCCACGCCTTTGCTGGGGATATTCAGTTCCTCTACGACACCACTCCGGAGGTCCTCAAGGTGGGGCTTTCCCTGACCCACAGCACCGGACTCTCCCAGGAGGAGATCGCCATCCTGGCCAAGACCGGGGCCTATGTGTTCCACGGCCCGGCCACCCACTCCAACATCCTGAAAACCTGTCCGGTTTACGAGCTTCTGCAAGCTGGGGCCCATGTGGCGGTGGTCACCGACGGCACCGCCCCCGACCGCAGCTACGACATCTGGCGGGATATGAAGATGCTCCAGGTCTTGCAGCGGGGCCGGTTCCACGACCTGTCCCTGCTGCCCTGCGGCAAGGTGCTGGAGCTGTGTACCATCGAGCCGGCCAAGGCCCTCAAGCTGGATCATTTGATCGGCTCCCTAGAAGTGGGAAAGAAGGCGGACATCATCGCAGTAGATGTGGAACAGCCCCATCTGGCCCCCTTTGGGGATATGCCGGTACAGCGGCTGGTGTACCACGCCATGGGCCAGGATGTGGATTTGACTATTGTAGACGGCGCCGTGGTCATGGAGGGCCGCAAGCTCACCAAGGTGGATGAGAAGAAGATCATCGCCGACGCCCGCGGGGCATACGCCACCATGCTGGAGCGCCTGGGCGACCCGACCGTCACCCAAAATCCCAAATTGTACGAGCTCACCCAGAAAATGTAATCCAATGGGGGAAGAACCAGTGGAACGCCCCGCCTTGGCAGCACCGGGGCTTTCGGGCGTCCAGTGGTTCGCCCAAACAAATAATGATTAGGGGGAAACACAACCATGGCAACCAAACGGGATGCCGTCATCATCGGCGGGGGCATCATCGGCTGTTCCATCGCCTACTACCTGGCAAAAAAGGGAATCCGCCCCATCGTGGTGGAGCGCCGGGGCGTAGGGGAGGGGACTTCCAGCGCCTGTGACGGCTTCATTTTCATGCAGACCAAAAAACCGGGACTTCCATTGACCTTGGCGATGGAGAGCGCCGGCATCTACCAGACCCTTTCCAAGGAGTTGGGGAGCGAGGTCTATTACCAGCGCCCCGGCGGCTTGATTTTGATTGAAACAGAAGAACAGCTGGCCGTCATGGAGGAAGTGGTGGCCAACCAGAAAAAGTGCGGCATGGAGGTGGAGATCATCTCTGGGGACGACGCCCGTAAAATGGAGCCCTACCTCTCCAAGAACATCGCTGCCGCAGCCTACAGCGCCTTAGACGGCCACGCCGACCCCATTGCCACCACCTTGGCCTTTGCCAAGAAGGCAAAGGAATTGGGGGCGGAGTTCTGGACCCACACCCAGGTCACCGGCATCACGGTGAAGAACGGCGCCGTCCGCGGGGTGCAGACCAGCCGCGGGGAGATTGAGACCGAATGTGCGGTGGTAGCCGCCGGGGCATGGTCCCCCTTCATCGGGGAGATGGTGGGCCTGGATGTGCCCATCCGCCCCCGCCGG
Source organism: uncultured Merdimmobilis sp. (assembly GCF_902471145.1). Classification (NCBI taxonomy): domain Bacteria; kingdom Bacillati; phylum Bacillota; class Clostridia; order Eubacteriales; family Oscillospiraceae; genus Merdimmobilis; species uncultured Merdimmobilis sp. The sequence continues at coordinate 68,362 of NZ_CABRJC010000008.1, read as the reverse complement.
GGCCAGACGATGGTCACCGAGCCGCTGCCGCCCATCTTCCACAAAGAGCTGCTCTGTGCCCGGTACATCGCCATCAAGCACCATCCTGAACTGGCCAAGGGTTCCGACGACCCCGGCCTGAAGCTGGGGGTGGGCCTCTCTATCGAACAGACCGAACACGGAAACCTGCTCATCGGCAACAACCGGGAATTCGCCGGGTATGATGTCTCCACCAGCTTTGAGGTCCTCCGGGAGGTCTGCAACTATGTCACCCGGTTTGTGCCCTTCCTCAAGGATGTCAACATCATCCGCACATTTTCCGGCCTGCGGCCCTTCTGTGAGGACGGTTCCCCGATTATCGGCGCCACCAAAGCACTGCCGGGCCTGATCTTCGCCACCGGCCACGAGGGGGACGGCATCGCCTTGGCCCCCATTACCGGGGAACTGGTTTCTGACCTGATCAAAGAGGGAAAGACGAAGCATGATATCTCGTCCTTCTCCTACGACCGGTTTATCAAATAGCGGGAGGGAGAAAAGCGACCATGAACCGAATGGAACAACATCCTATCCTCACCTTTGACAAGGGGAGGAAGGTCACATTTACTTTTGAAGGCAAAACCCTGGAGGGCTACGAAGGGGAGTCGGTGGCGGCGGCGCTCCACGCAAACGGCGTGCGGGTACTCCACGAAAGTGAGGTCAAACACCGGCCCCGGGGCCTTTTCTGCGCCATTGGCAACTGTTCCTCTTGCCTGATGAAGGTGGACGGCGTGCCCAATGTGCGAACCTGTGTGGAGCCCCTTCGGGAGGGGCTGCGGGTGGAGCGGCAGGAAGGCCATGCCCATCCCAAGCTGGATGTGGAGATCGAGAGCCGCCTTGGGGAAAGACGCAACCTGATCGAAACCGACATCCTAGTGGTGGGCGCGGGCCCGGCTGGCATGTGTGCCGCCATTGAGGCCGCCAAAGGCGGGGCCAAGGTCATCCTGGTGGAGCGAGGCCAGAAGCTGGGCGGCCAGCTGGTGAAGCAGACCCATAAATTCTTCGGGTCGGAGAAGCAGCAGGCCGGCACCCGGGGCATCACCATCGCCGAAGGTTTGGAGAAGGAGATCGCCGCCAGCCCCAACATCGAACTATGGGTCAACACCTCCGCCTTAGGGTATTATGCAGATGGCATCGTCATGGTGGAGCGGGATCACCAGGTGGAGGGCATCCTCCCCAAGCGGGTGATCGTGGCAACCGGGGCCTTTGAGAAGAACCTGGTATTCCCCAACAACGACCTGCCCGGCGTCTACGGCGCAGGCGCGGTACAGACCCTGATGAACCTGGAAGGGGTGCTCCCCGGTAAGGACGTCATCATGATTGGCGCGGGGAACATCGGCCTCATCGTCAGCTACCAACTGCTCCAGGCCGGGGTCAATGTCAAGGCGGTGGTGGAGGCCGCCCCCCGCATCGGCGGGTATGAGGTCCACGCCGCCAAGCTGCGCCGGGCCGGGGTGCCCATCCTCACCAGCCACACCGTCTCTTACGCCTATGGCGAGGGGAAGCTGGAGGGCGCGGTCATCCACCAGCTGGATGAAAAGTGGCAGCCCATCCCCGGCACTGAAAAAGATATCAAGGCCGATATTATGTGCATGGCAGTGGGCCTTTCCCCCCTGGTGGAGCTCTTCTTCCAGGCAGGGTGCGAGATGAAGTTCGTCCCCGAGCTGGGGGGCTATGTCCCGGCTCTGGACGACTGCCGCCGCACCAGCGTGGGGACCATCTATGCCGCCGGCGATGCCAGCGGTGTGGAGGAGGCCTCCAGCGCCATGCTGACCGGCAAGATTGCCGGGTTGTCCGCTGCCAATGACCTTGCAGCCGTCGATGGATTCGAGGAAAAATTCGCCGATTACCAGGGCCAGCTCCAGATGCTGCGCCAGGGTCCGGGCGGAGCAAAGATCCGCAGCGGCGTTGAGAAACTGAAGGAAGGGAAGTGCGTTGACTATGCCAAATAGCCATGCCATGGAAGTGGAACAGAAAGTGCGGGAGCGCCTGCCCTCCCCCGAACGGCGGAAACAGGGCCCTTATGCGGTGTTTGAGTGCTTCCAGTCCATCCCCTGCAACCCCTGCTACACCGCCTGCAAATTCGGCGCGGTGAAGCCTTTGACCGACATCAACGACCTGCCGGAGGTCTACTACGATAAATGTACCGGCTGCGGCCTGTGCATGACCGCCTGCCCGGGCCTTGCGGTTTTTGTCATCGACGAGACCTATTCGGAGGACAAGACGGTGGTCCGCATTCCCTATGAGTTCCTCCCCCTGCCCCAGGTGGGGGATACCGTCGACGCGGTGGACCGGGACGGCCAAGTGGTGGGAAAAGCCCAGGTGGTCAAGGTGCAGAAATTCCCCAACAAGACCTCCATCGTCTCCTTGGCGGTGGACAACAGCCTGGCACAGACTGTCCGCGGCATGAAGCTTGCGGTTACCGAGGGCAACGGGGCATTCTCCGCTCCCCGGTGCAAAGGCTGCGGGGAGAGCATCGTCTGCCGCTGCGAGGACATCTCTATGGAAGAGCTGCTGAAAACCATCGGCGACGGCAACTTGACCCTCAATGAGGTGAAATTGGCAACCCGGGCCTCCATGGGCCCCTGCCAAGGCAAGACCTGTATCTCTCTGATTATGAAGGAACTTTCCACCGCTGCGGGAAAGCCGGTGGAGGAATTGGGCGGCCCGCGGTACCGGGTGCCGGTGAAGCCGGTGACCATCGGGGCTATCCGGGGGGATCGCTCCAAGTAAAACCCCAATATTTAAGCAGCGGCATGGCTATGGGGCCATGCCGCTGCTTCCTTTTTGAAAGAGTATCGAGGATGAATTCGTCAAAAAGACGGAAAAACCATAAAAAAATTGGAACAAAACTCTTTTTCCAACAGGTAGAATGTGCTATAATATCAAACTGGACTGCCGCAGAACCTTTGCCGGCAGGTGCGGAAAGGAAGGGGCGTATTGTGGAGACGGCCCTTCCAAGACCAAATCAGGCGGGTTGCTTCTGCCCGCCCCCGCCAATATCCTAATTTTTGGAGGTACTTGACCCATGTGGCTACTCTTTTCTCTGTTTTCCATCCTTGCCTGGAGCGGCTCCGATCTCTTTTCCAAACTGGGTTCCCGCCCCGACGATTCCTACAGCCATTGGAAGATGGTGATGGCAGTCGGCCTGGTGATGGGCGCTCACGCCATCTTTGAAATGACCATTGGCGGGGTGGACTTCGACTGGAACAGCGTGATGATCTACCTGCCGGTCTCCGCCCTATATATCCTCTCGATGATCTTCGGCTATGCCGGCCTCAGATACATCGAGCTTTCCATCTCCTCCCCCATCTGCAATTCCTCGGGGGCGATCACCTCGCTGCTGTGCTTCTTTGTCCTGGGCCAGAGCATGACCGGCCTCCAGTTTGTGGGCGTCACCCTGGTGTGCCTGGGGGTCATCGGCTTGGCGGCGCTGGAGCGCTCCCAGGCGGTGAAGGAGACGGTGGACAGCGGGGAGGAGGTCCCCTCCAAGTACTCCAAGAGCTTCTTGGCGGTGCTGTTCCCCATCCTGTACTGCATCATCGACGGCCTGGGCACCTTTGCCGACACGGTGGTGCTGGACAGCGGTATGCTGGCGGAGCGCCAGGCCAACATCGCCTATGAGCTGACCTTTTTGTGCATGGGCATCGCCGCTTTCATCTATGTGGTGCTGATTAAGAAACAGCCCCTGACGGTGGAGCGGGAGCGGCCCAAACTCCTTGCCGCCCTCTGCGAGACCGCCGGCCAGTTCACCTATGTGTTCGCCATCGGGGCCAACGCCATTCTGGCGGCTCCCACCATCGCCTCTTACAGCATCTTCTCGGTGCTGTGGTCCCGCATCTTCCTCAAGGAGAAATTGACCCCCAAACACTATGCCATCATCGGCATGGCAATGGTGGGCATCTTCATCCTTGGCATGGAATAATCAAATGGAAAAAATCCCCTCTCCTTCGATACGCACCAATAAAGAAGTTTCAGGCCGCCGATGGAATCGGCGGCCTGAAACTTTGAAGGGGCGCAAAGGAAACCAACCATTGGAACCGAGAAGATGCGCCCCTTGTGGAGGGGGGATTTTTTGCTGCAATTACAAGGTGTAGGCGCGGATCAGGTCGTAGGTGGCCTGGACCCCTTCCAAGTGGGTGCGCTCGTAGCCGTGGGAGACATAGACCCCCGCCCCGATGAGGGCGTGGCGCAGGTCGTGGCCGGCTGCCAGGGCGCTGTCGGCGTCACTGCCATAGAAGGGGTAGACGTCGGCTGCGTAGGGGATGCCCTTCTCCTTGGCAAGGGCGATGAGCCGGCTGGTCATCTCATAGTTGGAGGGGCCATTTTTGTCCTTGACGCAGATGGAGACCATGGTCTCATCGCACTCCAGGCCGTCGCCCACGCAGCCCATGTCCACGCAGAGCATCTCGGTGACACCGGCGGGGATGGATGCGGCGCCGCCGTGGCCCACCTCCTCAAAGACGGTGATGTGCAGGTAGGTGGGCCGGGCGGGGGTGAGATTCTCCTCCCGGAGGGATTTGGCATAGCCCAGCAGGATGGCCACGCTCAATTTGTCGTCCAGGAAACGGCTTTTGATGTATCCGCTGGCGGTGCGGATAAACCGGGGATCAAAGCATACAAAATCCCCGTTTCCAATGCCCAGGGCCTTGGTCTCCGCCTTGGACTTGGTCTTTTCATCAATGACCACCTCGGTGGTGTCAAAGGTGCGCTGGATGGTCTTGTAGTCCTCATTGACGTGAACCGATGGGTTGATCAACTGCAAGGTTCCGTCGTAGACTTTGCCCCCCCGGGTGTAGATGCGGCAGGTTTCGGCCTCGCCATTGTTGGCTTGCATACCGCCCACCGGAGAGAGGCGCAGCCGGCCGTTCTCTTTGACTTCGGCCACCATGGCGCCCAATGTGTCGATGTGGGCGCTCATGAGAAGGCCCTCCCCCTCCTTGCCGCCCAGGGCGCAGAGGACACCCCCTTTGGCGGTCTGCTGGGGCTGATAGCCCAGGCGGGTCAGTTCTTCTATGACATACTGGGCCGCCTTGTGGGTAAAGCCGGAGGGGCTGTCGATGGAAATCAGGTTCTGGAGCTGTTCCAGGATATAGTCGGTTGTGTTCATAGGATACCTCTCAATTCTGTATTTGGGGAGGGGAGCTCCCCACTCCCCCTTAGTATATCATAAAACCAGCACAAATCGGAAAAATCTCGGTGCCGGTATGTGGCAGGAGGGGCGTGCAAACAATCCTTCCAATTCACCCCTGGGGCGGAAAGGTGACATCAGCCCGGATGTGTGGTAATCTAAAGGAAAAGGAGGGGAAGGAAGATGACAAGCCGGTATTTAAACAAGCTGCTTCTCCACTGGGAACGGGTGGAGGGGGAGCCCTACTTCGCCAGCATCCCGGCCATCCGGTCGCTGAAAGAGCTAAATTTCCCCAGCAATGTCACCTTTTTTGTGGGGGAGAACGGCACTGGGAAATCCACTTTGCTGGAGGCCATCGCAGTGGAGTACGGCTTCAACCCAGAGGGGGGAAGCCGGAATTTCAACTTCACCACCCGGGACAGCCACTCGGATTTGTACCGCTGCATCTCCTTTCATAAAGGGCCAGTGCGGCCCAAAGATGGGTTCTTCCTACGGGCGGAATCCTTTTATAACCTGGCCAGCCAGGTGGATGAGTATGCTTCCGTCCCCGCCAGGGGCAATTTTTACCAGAACTATGGGGGGAAGTCCCTCCACCAGCAATCCCATGGGGAGAGCTTTTTCTCCCTCCTGAAAAACCGGTTTTGGGGCAATGGCCTCTACCTTCTAGATGAGCCGGAATCCGCCCTCTCCCCCCAGAGGCAGCTGGCGGTGCTGGCCCTTCTGTATCAACTGGGCCAGGAGGGTTCCCAATTGATCATCGCTACCCACTCCCCCATTCTGTTGGGGCTGCCGGAGGCTGCCATTTACTCCTTTGATGGGGAAGCTGTCCATCCGGTGTCCTATGAAGAGACTGAGAGTTACCAGGTTACCAAAATGTTCCTCACCCGCCGGGAACAGATGCTGGAGGAACTGCTGCGGCAATGATTATTTTGGAGGTAAGGAAAAATCTGCCGGTTTTTTGGCACTGAATAGATGAACCAAAAAATCGGGTCAGAAAGGGGAATATATTATGAAAAAAGCAATACTCGCCCTTGTGCTGGCAGGGGCTCTGGTGATGTCTCTGGCGGGATGCGGGGCGCAGCCCCAAGGGGCAGCCGCCCCGCAGACGGTGACGGTCAATGGCACCGGTGAAGTGGAGGCCGTCCCGGATATCGCCATCCTGAATTTGGGGGTGGAGTCTCAGGGAGACACAACAGAGGCGGCCCGAAATGCCAACACAGAATCGGTCAATGCCACCATTGAAGCAGTGAAGGAGCTGGGCGTGGCCGAGGAGGATGTGCAGACCTCAAACATGTACTTAAATCCCAACTATGGAGAGTCCGGAAAGGTCACCGGCTATCGGATGCGCGTGAACATGAAAATCACAGTGCGGGATATTTCCAAGGTGGGGGAGATCATCGATGCTGTTGTCGCCTCTGGCTCCAATACCATGAGCCATATCTCCTACGGAATCAGCAACGAAAGCGATCTTTATGGGCAAGCTCTGGAAGCCGCAGTAAAAAGCGCTCGCCTCACAGCGGAAAAATTGGCGGCTGCCGACGGCCGAACCGTGGGCAAGATGATCTCGGTCACCGAGTACGGCTCCGGCGTAACAGTCAAAGCAAATCCGGAAACTGCTGGAGCGAACAGAACACCGGCTTATGATAGCTCTACCACTGTAATGGCGGGGACCGACATCATTTCTGCCCGGGTAGAAGTGGTATTTGAACTGCAATAGAGGTGAGTGCCCAGTTAAGGGATTGTTCGCATGAGGAAACGATAGAAGCAGCGCGGCGTGGAACGATACAGCCGCGCTGTTTTTGTCTTTGGGGGAGGATTCCAAAACGCCCCTTCGGAGGAGTTCATCTGCCGGGAGTTTTTTCTTTACAAAGCTGCTGGCAAGTGGTAAGCTGTAACTAACATAAATAAATTGGAGGGCATGCGTCATGAAATTTTTGATCATCGGAAACGACAAACGGTACGATTATCTGGCACGGGAACTGGTGAGCAGCGGCCATTCCCTCATCGACACGGCAGGGGAAGCAGAGGTGGTGGTGCTGCCTATGCTGGCCTGTGCCGATGGGGTGCACATCACCGGCACCGATCTCGTCTTGGAGGAGTTCCTACAACAGGTGCCGAAGGGTGCTGTCGTGTTCGGAGGCATCGACCGGGAGGGCATCATCAACTATGTCAAAGCGCCCAGCCTGCGGGTGTTCAACGCCATCCCCACCGCAGAGGGGGCGATTGCCCTGGCCATGGAGAACTCGCCCAGGACCATCTGGCAGAGCAACTGCCTAGTGGTGGGCAGCGGGCATATCGGCAAATACCTGGCGGGCAAACTGCGGGATATGGGGGCCAATGTGACCCTCTCCATGCGCCGGGATGAAGATGCCGCTTATGCCGGGATGTGTGGTTTCCAGCCGGTGAAAACCGGGGAAATTGCAAGGGTGATGGGAGAGCAGGATATCATCTTCAACACCGTCCCCGCCCGGGTGCTGGGGGAGGAGGAGCTCTCCCAAATCCGCAGCGATGCCGTCCTCATTGAAATTGCCTCCACCCCCCACGGCTTTGACATTGACAAGGCCAAAGAGATGGGTGTCCAGGTGGTGGTGGGCTCCAGCCTGCCCGGGACTATGTCCCCCATGACGGCGGGAAAGATCATCGCCCAGGTCCTCACCAGCCTGTTGGCAGAAAGATAGGGCCTTAGGGAGACGCTAGATCGGAAGATTTTGAAAGCCTCGGAGGAGCTTGTACAGCCTCCGGGGCTTTTTCGTGGAGGGCGGGCGCCGCCAAGAGTGGGGGACAGGGTGGTGGGGACGCAGCGCAATCCTCACCGTTTGTGCGCATTTTGTGGTACAATGGCCACAGGTTCCCTGTGGCTATCCGAAGAGCCGCTGTCAGGCCAGGGGCTTCCTGCCGCAAGGCGGCACCGCGGCGCTTCGGGTTTCAATGGTTTTTGTGGTATAGGAGGCAATTATGAATCATCTGTTGATCGTGGAAGACGACCGGGCATTGGGAGAAGGCGTCCGCTTGGCCCTGCAGGGGCCGGCTTTGGAAGTCAAGCTCTGCCACTGCCTGGCCGATGCCCGGGTTTTGCTGGAAGGGCAGTCTTTTGATTTGATCGTTTTGGATATCAACCTGCCCGACGGAAGCGGCCTTACCTTTTTGCAGCAGCTGCGCCAGGACGGCGGTCCTCCCGTCATCCTGCTGACGGCCAACGACCTGGAGACCGATATTGTAGCGGGTTTGGAGCTGGGCGCTGACGACTACATCACCAAGCCCTTTTCCCTGGCGGTGCTGCGGGCAAGGGTCAATGCCCAGCTGCGCAAAGCCGTTTCACCCGCCCGGTACGCAGGGGAGGGGCTGGTCTTTGACTTTGACCGGATGGAATATTTCAAAAATGGGGCTGCGGTGGAGCTGAGCAAGACCGAACAAAAACTCCTGCGGCTGTTGGTGCAGAACCGGGGGAGGACCCTCTCCCGGGCGGACCTGGTGGACCGCATCTGGACCGACGGCGCCGACTATGTGGATGAAAACGCCTTGTCGGTGGCAGTCAAACGGCTGCGGGACAAGCTGGAAGACACCCCGTCCAAACCCCGTTTCCTCAAGACGGTATACGGCGTGGGGTACACATGGGCGGTGAAGGGATGAATCTATGGGAAATTCTAGCCCTGGTGTCCATCTTAGGGGCAGGGGCCGTTGTGGTGTGGGACCGCTGGAGACTGCGGCAGACCTTGCGCCGGATGGACGCCATGCTGGAGAGGGCTATCCGGGGGGATTTCACCGAGGATACCTTCGATGAAACCCTCCTCTCCTCGGTGGAGACCAAATTGGCTCACTACCTCACTGCCTCGGCGGTATCCGCCCGGAATTTGCAGGCGGAAAAGGACGCCATCAACACCTTGATCGCCGATATCTCCCACCAGACCAAGACCCCCATCGCCAACCTGCTGCTCTACGCCCAGCTCCTTTCGGAACAGGATTTGCCCCAGGACAGCCGCCGGTGCGCTGCCGCCCTGGAACAACAGGCGGAAAAACTCCGCTTTTTGGTGGAGTCCTTGGTGAAAATGTCGCGGTTGGAGACCGGCATTCTGGAAATGCACCCCAAACTGTCACCCCTTCAGCCCATCCTGGAGGATGCGGTCTCCCAGGTTACCCCAAAAGCCGAGGCCAAAGGGATAGCCCTGACCATGGAGCCCACCGGGGAGGTCGCTTTATGTGATCCCAAGTGGACAGCAGAGGCGTTGTACAACCTGCTGGACAATGCGGTGAAGTACACCCCTGCCGGCGGGAAGGTCGCCGTCCGGTCAAAGAGTTATGACTTCTTCTGCCGCATCGACGTGGCGGACACCGGCACCGGCATCCCGGAAGGGGAACAGGCCAAAATCTTCCAGCGGTTTTACCGGGCGGACTCCGCTTACCAAGAGGAAGGGGTGGGCATTGGGCTGTACCTCAGCCGCCAGATTGCCGCTGGGCATGGGGGATACCTTAAGGTCTCCTCCGCACCGGGGAAAGGCTCGACCTTTTCCTTGTTCCTGCCCCGCAGGTAGGGCGGACCCAAAAATCTTGCAGAACTGTTAGATTTCAGAAAGAACCTGGAAAGATTGGTGTGGTAAAGTCTGTATTGTGGAAACCCGATACAGACTTTTCTTTATGGAGGAAACCCAGTATGATTATTTTACAAACCAAGGATTTGCGGAAAACCTACGGCGCCGGAGAGGCGGAAGTACACGCCTTGGACGGGGTGGACCTGGCTGTGGAAAAAGGCGAGTTTTTGGCGGTTGTGGGGACGTCCGGTTCCGGAAAATCCACCCTGCTCCACATGCTGGGGGGATTGGACCGACCCACCAGCGGCACCGTCACGGTGGACGGCAAGGAGCTCTCCACCCTGAAAGATGAAGAGCTGACCATCTTCCGCCGTCGGAAGATCGGCTTTGTGTTCCAGAATTACAACCTGGTTCCGGTGCTCAACGTGTATGAAAACATCGTGCTGCCTATCCAGCTGGACGGCAGCCAGCCGGATGAGGCCTACGTGGGCCGCATCATCGAGATCTTGGGCCTGCAAAGCAAGCTGCAAAACCTGCCCAACAATCTTTCCGGCGGCCAGCAGCAGCGGGTGGCCATCGCACGGGCGCTGGCGGCCAAACCTGCCATCATCCTGGCCGACGAGCCCACCGGCAACCTGGACAGCAAGACCAGCCAGGATGTAATGGGCCTTTTAAAGGTTACCAGCCAAACCTTCAGCCAGACCATTGTGATGATCACCCACAACGAGGAGATCGCCCAGATGGCTGACCGGATCATCCGCATTGAGGATGGCCGCATCGTAGTAAGGGGGTAATCGCCGTGGTAAAGGTATCCAACCGCTCCTGCATCCGGCGCCTGGGCATGAAGAGCATGAAAGCGGCCCGCACCCGGAACATCATCGCCATATTGGCCATTGCCTTGACCACCGTGCTGTTTACCTCCCTGTTCACCATCGCCATGTCCATCAACGATGGCTTCCAGCAGAACAATTTCCGCCAGGTGGGGGGCTTCTCCCACGGCGGGTTTAAGTACCTGACCCAGGAGCAGTTTGAAGAGCTGCGGGAGGACCCCCTCATCCACCAGTGGGGGCTGCGGCGGTTTTTGGGCATGCCCAATGAGCAGCCCTTCAACAAATCCCATGTGGAGGTGGGGTACTCCGACGCCAACCAGGCCCACTGGATGTACTGCGACCCAGTGGAAGGCCGCCTGCCCAAGGAGGGCACCGACGAGGCTGCAACCGATCTCCATGTGCTGGAACTTCTCGGGGTGGAGCCCCGGCTGGGGGCGGAATTCACCCTCTCCTTTGAGGTGGATGGCCAAAAGACCACCCAGACCTTCACCCTCTGCGGCTGGTGGGAGTATGACAGTGCCATCGTGGCAAACCACATCCTCATCCCAGAAAGCCGGGTAAATGCCATTTTGGAGGAGACCGGGGTAGACCCTGCCTCTTCCCAGGACGGTATGACCGGCTCTTGGAACCTGGATGTGATGTTCCAAAACTCCCTGCACATCGAGCGGGATATGGAACAGGTGCTGCAAAACCATGGCTATCAGAATGAGAGCCGATCTTCAGGGGATAACTTCATCCGCACCGGTGTCAACTGGGGCTACTCTGGCGCCCAGCTGGCGGAAAGTTTAGATCCCACTGTGGTCATTGCCATTGGGGCCATGCTCCTGCTGATCATCTTTACCGGATATTTGATTATCTACAACGTGTTTCAGATCTCGGTGACCAACGATATCCGGTTTTATGGCCTTTTGAAAACCATTGGCACCACGCCCCGTCAGCTCCGGCAGATCATCCGCCAGCAGGCCCTGCTCCTGAGCGCCGTGGGGATTCCCCTGGGCTTGCTTATCGGCTGGTTCGTGGGCGGCAAACTCACCCCAGTGATCGTCGACCGGCTCAACGGCATCTCCCATGTGGTTTCGGTTAACCCGATTATCTTTATAGCTTCGGCCCTGTTCTCCCTGTTGACCGTAACCCTCTCCTGCCGGAAGCCGGGCCGCATGGCCGCTAAAGTCTCCCCGGTAGAGGCGGTGCGGTACACCGAGGGCAGCGGAAGCATCCCCAAAAAGCAGGTGAAAAAATCCACCAAAGGGGCGGGCCTCTTTTCCATGGCTTGGGCCAACTTGGGCCGCAGCCGGAGCAAAACAGTGGTCACCGTCCTCTCCCTCTCCCTGGCGGTGGTGCTGCTCAACATGACTGTCACCTTTACCGGCGGCTTTGACATGGACAAATACCTGGCCAACAATGTGGTATCCGACTTTATTTTAGCCGACGCTGGGTATTTCCAGGTGGGCGGCGACCTGTTCCACGCCGGGATGAGCCTCCCTGAGGATGCCATCAAGACGGTCACAGCCCAAGGTGGGGTCGCCGACGGGGGCCGGATTTACGGCCGGACCAGCAATATTCAGGAGTTTGTAGACGAGGATTACTACCGCTCCATCTGGAGTCGCTGGAACCCCGCCGATGTGGTGGATCAGCTGGTTGCCCGGGAGGACCGGAACGAGGCGGGGCAGCTGTCGGTGAATGCCCAGCTCTTTGGGATGGAACCCTTTGCCCTGGATCAATTGACGGTGTTGGAGGGCGACCTTTCCAAGCTCCACGACCCGGATGAAAGGTACATTGCCGCCGTATATGGAGAAGACGACTACGGCAACCCGGAGATGGGCTCCCATTGGGCCCGTTTGGGCGACACAGTGACCCTCCGGTACGTGGACGAGATCGAGTACTACTACACCGACACCGGTGAGATCATTGCGGATTTTGACCAGGTGGACCCAGATGGGGCCCGAGACTTTGATTCCCGTGTGGTGAGCTACCGGGATGTGGAATACACCGTGGCGGCCCTGGTCTCGGTTCCCCATGCCATCAGCTACCGCTATTATGGAAGCGATGAGTTTGTGCTCAATGCCCAGACTTTTATCCAAGATACCGGCACCGACAAGGTGATGCTCTACGCCTTCAATATGGAGGACGATGCTGCCAATGACGCCATGGAATCCTTCTTGGCCGATTATACCGAGACCCAGGCGCCCCAGTACGATTACGAGAGCAAGGCCACCTATGAGGCGGAGTTTGAGAGCTTTCGTTCCATGTTCTTCCTGCTGGGCAGCGTCCTCAGCTTTATCGTCGGCCTGGTGGGCATCCTCAACTTTTTTAACGCCATCCTCACTGGCATCCTCACCCGCCGCCGGGAATTTGCCGTGCTCCAGTCGGTGGGAATGACCGGCCGGCAATTAAAAACCATGCTGGTCTGGGAAGGGCTTCTCTATGGAATCGGCACCATCGGTTTGGCGGTTCTTCTCAGTGTGGTGGCTGGGCCCCAGTTAGGCACCGCCATGAACAGCATGTTCTGGTTTTTCAGCTACCGGTTTACCCTGTTGCCTATTTTAGCAGTGCTCCCAGTATTCCTTCTGCTGGGTGTAACTCTTCCACTGGGCGTCTATCACTTTGTGGCCAAATCCACCATTGTGGAGCGGCTTCGGGAGACAGAGTAACCCCAATAAACGTGAGAGCAATCCCCTGGTTCCAGCGTCGGAACCCAGGGGATTGTTTTAACTGTGGGGAAAAGGGCAGAGGCATTTTGATTGAGCGGTACCAACACAAAACCGCAACATAATAAGAGAGGCTGCTATAAAAATAAGCCGGAGCAAAGCGAACTTTGCTCCGGCTTATCTATTGAGGATAGAAAAGATGTCTTATATCCAGCGGCAGGCCGAATGGCATTTGCCGCTTTCCCCTTCGGGGGTGTCAGGAGGTTTTTAGAGCGGTAGCGGAGAAAACCGACATCCAAAGGGGGCAGAGCCCCATAGGAAAAAATGCGGCATATGAATCTCTGTTTCCAGAAAACTCATACGCCGCATTTTTGGTTGGGCTGGCTGGATTCGAACCAGCGGAATGCAGGAGTCAAAGTCCTGTGCCTTACCGCTTGGCGACAGCCCAGCAATATATAGAAAAAAGGCCGAAGCCTTTTTCTTTTTAAATGGGGTGGATAGTGGGATTCGAACCCACGGTCTTCAGAGCCACAATCTGACGCGTTAACCAACTACGCTATATCCACCATATGGTGCGCCAAAAGGGACTCGAACCCCTGACCTACTGCTTAGAAGGCAGTTGCTCTATCCAGCTGAGCTATTGGCGCATACTGTAAAATTATAGGATTCCCAGAAGGGTGTGGAGCGGGTGATGGGAATCGAACCCACGCGACCAGCTTGGAAGGCTGGGATTCTACCATTGAACTACACCCGCAGGAATTTGCCTAAGCAACGAACTATATTTTAGCAAAATAGGGTGAGTTTGTCAACAGCTTTTGCATAGAAATTTAACCTTTCCCCATATTTCCAGCAAATCAGCAGGGAAACAACTTTTGAAATGGGCCAATAGATAGGGGCGGCCCGTTAAGACATGCTGTTGAGGGACCGGTCTTCCACCCGGGGGAGGTTCATGTCATACTTCAGGCTGATCATCCGCACAAAGAACACAACCGCCATGGCCCCATAGGTGGCGATGGTCATCCCCAAATAGGGGTGGGCAAACCACAGGAAGAGAGCGCCCGCCACCCCGGCGGAGGCATACACCTCTTTGCGCAGGATGACCGGAACCCGCTGACAGAACAAGTCCCGCAGGACACCGCCGCCCACACCGGTGATAATGGACACAAACAAAAACTGAGGCATGTTGTATCCCTGGCGGATGGATTTGACACCGGCATCCACCACAAAGACCGCCAGGCCAATGGCGTCGCAGGCGTTCATCAGAAACTGCCAATGGACCCGGCGAAAAAGCTTGCCGGACAAGCTGGCCGCGCAGAGCATGATGGCCAATGTGGCCGCAGCCACAATCAATGCAATGGTGGTGTAGCTGCTGAAGATAGCAGGGATGCCATTGTCCATAACCACATCCCGGATTACCCCGCCGCCACAGGCGGTTACAGTGGCTAAGACATAGATGCCGAAGACGTCCATCTTGCGCTGGATGGCGACCAAAGCGCCCGAAAGAGCGAAGACAAACACGCCGATAAAATCAAAGATGCCAAGAATGGGCACAGATGTTTCCCCCTTGTTTTGTAGTGGTGGAGGTGAATCTGCGCCCATTATACAGCAACTTTTTTGGTTTGTGAATATCTTTTAAAAATTTTAAAAATCTTTGTGCAAATAACCAAAAAACCCGAGGAGAATCCGACGCCCTACTTGGATTTTTTCAGCATTTCCAGAATGATGGCTGCCGAATGACCCGCTGCCAGCTCGATGAAGTTGTCATAGAGATCGTTGGCATTGTCTTCGGCGTTGTCGGACATGGAACGGATCACCAGGAAAGGCTTATTGTTCATGACGGCAATCTGGCCCACAGCCGCACCTTCCATCTCCACACAGAGTGGGTGGGTCCGGGAGACGATGTCGTCTTTGACCGCTTTGCTCTCTACAAACTGGTCGCCGGTGGCGATCCGGCCCACATGGAAATGGAAGGGCTCCTCCAGCACTGCCTGGCAGGCTTCCTCAGCCAAGCGGAGCAGGGTTTCATCCGCCCGGAAGGTCTGGGTGAAAGGATAGTATTCCTCCATGGCTTTGCAGGTGTCATGGAAGACAACCTCATCCGACAGAACCACATCCAGAATGTTCATTTGGGGTGCGGCCGCACCGGCGATGCCCACATTGATGATAGCGTCGGCCCCAAATTCCCGCAGGACAACGCTGGCGCAGGCTGCGGCGTTTACCTTGCCGATGCCGCAGCAGACCAAAACTACCTGTTGCCCATAGACTTTGCCGGTATAAACGGTGGTGCCGTAAATCTTGGTGGCACTTTCAATCTCCATATTCTGCTGGATGAGGGCGACTTCTTCGTCCAGAGCCCCCAAAATTCCCCATACCATAGCGGTTTCCTCTTTCCCCGGCAGATGGGCCGGTGTTGTTTTTTCCCTTATTATAGCGGGGGAGGGGGAATGCTGTCAACGAGGCAGGGAAAATTCGGGTTGCAGCTCATTGAGCGCCCATGGTATCATGGTGCCAGAAGGATCCATTGCGCTCCAAGGCTGTGAGGAGGGGTTTTATGAAACAACGGGTGTTACAATTTGGGGCTGTCTTGGCATGCTATCTGACAGCCTATCTGGTGAGCCGGCAGGTGTTCGGCATCGGTATGCCTTTCTATGCCTACACCCCGGACTGGGCGGCGCGGAACATCCTGCTCCCTTGTGCCCTGGTTTCGGCTTTCCCCACCTTGCTGGGACGGTTCCGGTTCGCCTGGGTCACATCCGGCGGCTACCTATGCGGAGTTGTTTTGGGGGAGTTGCTGGGCGGGTTCCAAAGCCATCTCCCTCCCCAATACCCTCATTACGGGTGGATTATCTGCATTGCGGTTTATGGGTGCTCGGCTTTGGCCGGGGCGGCGGTGGAGAAAATAGGAGGTAAGCAGGTGTCCCGGTAAGCGGGGGCTGTTTGCGCGGAATCCCACTAATTTTGGAAGAATCCGCCGGGGAGAAGGGTAAAATCGCCAAGGAAACGAAAAAAAGTTTGGAGATGTAAAGGAATTTCCTTGACAGCCATCCCATCCTCTGGTAGAATACAAAAGGATTGTCTGTAAAGAATATCCCTTTACACAATGGGATGCGGGGAGGCGGGGCGATGGCAAAGGATTTGAGCATCTCCATCCTGCTGGATTTTTACGGCGACATGCTCACCGAAAAACAGCGGGAGGTCATCGAGCTCTACTACAACGCCGACCTCTCCCTGGCGGAGATTTCAGGCCTTTCGGGCATCACCCGGCAGGGGGTGCGGGATTCCATCAAGCGGGCGGAGGCCCAGCTTTTGGAATATGAGGAGCGCCTCGGCTTGGCCAAACGGTTCCGGGAGATTGAGGCCGGCCTTCGGGAGATCATCGAGGCCGCCCAGGACATCGACCTGTATGAATCCCGGTTCTCCACCAATGGCGAAGCGGTCCGTAAAGCCCGCCGCATCATTGAAATTGCAACATCTTTAAGCGAATAGAAACGAGGTGGACCTGCCATGGCATTTGAAAGCCTTTCCGATAAGCTGAGCGAAGCGTTTAAACGGCTGCGCTCCAAGGGAAAATTGAAAGAATCCGACGTGAAGGAGGCCATGCGGGAGGTGCGCCTCGCCCTCCTGGAAGCCGACGTCAACTACAAAGTGGCCAAGGATTTCATCGCCGCGGTCACCGAAAAGGCCATTGGAGACGAGGTACTGGAGAGCCTGACCCCCGCCCAGCAGGTCATAAAGATTGTCAACGATGAGATGACCGCTTTGATGGGTTCGGTTAACGCCCGGATTAACATGTCCTCTAAAATCCCCACCATCATCATGATGTGTGGCCTTCAAGGCGCAGGCAAGACCACCCATTCCGGCAAGCTGGCCCTCTACTTTAAAAACCAGGGCAAGCGGCCGTTGCTGGTCGCCTGCGACGTCTACCGCCCTGCGGCTATCAAACAGCTCCAGGTGGTGGGGGAGAAGATCGGCGTCCCGGTGTTTGAGATGGGTGCTGGAAACCCAGTGGAGATCGCCCAAAAGGCGGTTTCCCACGCCAAAGACCACGGCAACGACATTGTGATTTTGGATACCGCCGGCCGCCTCCACATCGACGAAGAATTGATGAACGAGCTCAAGACCATCAAGGCGGAGGTCAAACCCCACGAGATCCTCTTGGTGATCGACGCCATGACCGGCCAGGACGCTGTCAATGCGGCACAGGCCTTTGACGAGGCCTTGGGCATCGACGGCACCATCCTCACCAAGTTGGACGGCGACACCCGGGGCGGCGCGGCCCTCTCGGTGCGCGCGGTCACCGGCAAGCCCATCAAGTTTGCAGGCACCGGCGAGAAGCTGGAGGACCTGGAGGTCTTTTACCCCGACCGGATGGCCTCCCGGATCCTAGGAATGGGCGATGTGCTGACCCTGATTGAAAAGGCCCAGACCACAGTGGACGAGAAAAAAGCCCTGGAAATGGCCAAAAAACTGAAGCAGAACTCCTTTGATATGAACGACCTGCTGGACCAGATGCAGCAGATCAAGAGCATGGGTCCCTTGAGCCAAGTGTTGGGGATGCTCCCCGGCCTCTCTGGCAAGATCGGGGATGCGGAAGCTGCCCAGGGCGAGGCCGAACTGAAAAAGGTGGAGGCCATCATCAGCTCGATGACAAAGCTGGAGCGGGAGAAGCCCACCGTCATCAACCCCTCCCGCAAACGCCGCATCGCCGCCGGCAGCGGCACACGGGTGGAGGATGTCAACCGGTTGCTGCGCCAGTTTGAGCAGATGCAGAAGGTGATGAAGCAGCTGGGCGGAAAGTCCGGCAGCGGCAAAAAACGCCGCCGCATGCCCTTTGGCGGCATGCCCTTTTAACTGCGGTTTTTCCCCATTAGGGGTAAACATAAATCAACCAAAAAAGAAAGAATTCAGGAGGAACATACATGGCTGTTAAAATCAGACTGCGCCGCATGGGCGCCAAAAAAGCTCCCTTTTACCGCATCGTTGTCGCCGACTCCCGGTACCCCAGAGACGGCAGATTCATCGAGGAGATTGGCACCTACGATCCCAATCAGGAGCCTTCCGCTGTGAAAGTGGACGCTGAGAAAGTGAAAAAATGGATCGCCAACGGCGCTCAGCCCACCGATACCGTAAAAGCCCTGCTGAAGAAGAACAACGTTCTGTAAGACAAAGACCCAATCGCCGCGGCCGGCCCGGTTTTAGCGCCGGACCGGCCGTTTGCACAAGGCCCACCAAATCGGGCAGAACGGAGAAATGCTATGGAACTGGACAAACTGATTGTGACCATCGCGCGGGGCTTGGTGGAGGACAAAGACGCTGTCTCGGTCACCCGGGACGAGCCCTTGGAAGACGGCACCATCGTCTACCACCTCCATGTGGCGGAGGTCGACATGGGCCGTGTCATCGGCAAACAGGGCCGGATCGCCAAGGCGATCCGCACTGTGGTACGCGCCGCCGCCAACCGTGCGGAGGAAAAGGTCGCTGTGGAAATCGACTAATGGCACACCGGACAGGGGAAGCGGCTTTGCTTTCCCTGTTCTTCTATAAAAGGGCGGGCTGCAAAAAATCCACAGCCTTCGGGCCGCGGACTTTTTGGAAACCGCCTGCATTACACCGGCAACAGGAGGGACAGTATGAAACTGGAGTTTTTGGAGTGTGGCGAAGTGGTCACCACTCATGGCATCAAAGGGGAGCTGAAGGTGTATCCTTGGAGCGACACCCCGGATTTCCTCAAGGAATTTCGGACGGTGTACACCGACGGCGGCAAAACCCCCTGGACCATCACCAGCTGCCGTGCCCAGAAAAATATGACCCTGCTCAAGCTCAAAGGGATTGAGACCATTGAGGAAGCGGTCAAGCTGCGGGGCAAAACCCTGTATATCCGCCGGGCGGACGCCAAGCTGGAGGAAGGGGATTACTTCATCCAGGAACTGATCGGCCTCTCGGTGGTGGACAGGGACACCGGCCGGGTGTACGGCACCTTGACCGACGTCTCCCAGACCGGGGCTAACGACGTCTACCACATCACCGACGGGGAGGGGCAGGAGTGGCTGATCCCCGCCATCCCCCAGGTTATCCAATCGGTGGATTTGGAGGGGGAGAAAATGATCATCACCCCCCTGGAGGGCCTGTTTGACGAGATGGAAGAGGTAAACGACTGATGCGCATTGAGATTGCAACCCTTTTTGTGGACATGTGTGAAACAGTGCTGGATACCAGCATCATCGGCCGGGCCCGCCGGGCGGGCAAGCTGGACATCCACTGCCGGGACATCCGGGCCTACACCCTCAGCAAACAGGGCCGGGTGGACGACGCCCCCTATGGCGGGGGCTTTGGCCTGGTGATGCAGACCGAGCCCATCTACCGCTGTTACCAGAGCATTGTGGAGGATATGGGGGCCAAACCCCATGTCATCTACATGAGCCCTCAGGGCAAGCCCTTTACCCAGCAAAAGGCCATTGAACTCTCGAAGATGGACAACATCTGCATCCTCTGCGGCCACTATGAAGGGGTCGACCAGCGGGTCATTGACGAGATTGTGGACGAGGAGATCAGCATCGGGGACTACGTCCTCACCGGTGGGGAATTGGCTGCTTTGGTGGTGGTGGACGCGGTGGGCCGCCTCTGCGAAGGGGTGCTGGCCGATGAGAGCTGCTACACCGATGAGAGCCATTACAATGGACTGCTGGAATACCCTCAGTACACCCGCCCGCCGGAGTGGATGGGCCGCAAGGTGCCAGAGATCCTCTTCACCGGCCACCATGGCAACATCGACAAGTGGCGGCGGCAGAAATCCCTGGAAAACACCCTCAACAAGCGGCCGGACATGCTGGAGAAAGCAGACCTCACCCCCGAGGACCGGGCCTATTTGGAGGAATACCGATTCCGCCAACAGGCCCAGAGCGGATGGCGGGAAGAGGAGTGATTTTGCAGGAATTCTTGCAAAATAGGCGCAAAACCGGGGAGAATCCAAACAAATCCCGGAAAAGCCCCCGCTGCGATCAGCGGGGAAAGACAGGGCTTGTGTACAAGGCATAACTGGAACAGCGGATATTTCCCCCTATGGAGTGTATAATCTGCTTATTATGTTGAAAACTTACTAGTGATTTCAACCAAACAACTGGGGGATGAATGTGCAGGTTATGGAAAACAAGCAGAAATTTGGGAAAACCTGCCCCATTCCCAGCCTTTCGGATTGACGATCGCTTTGGATATGTTATAATGAACTTAATCAATGCAGGTTTTGGCGGGGATTTGCCCTATCAGCGAAGAAAACCGCCGTGCAGATACAATACGTCCCAAACATTACGTGTATAGGAGAGTATGAACCATGTTTGTGAAAGAAGTTTTTGTTAAGAATCAGGTCGGTTTGCACGCTCGTCCCGCTACTTTTTTCATCCAGAAAGCCAACGAGTACAAGTCCTCCATCTGGGTGGAGAAAGAGGAGCGCAGAGTCAACGCTAAGAGCCTTCTGGGCGTACTCTCCTTGGGTATTGTCGGGGGGATCACCATCCGCATCATCGCGGACGGTCCCGACGAGGAGCAGGCTGTGGAAGGCCTGGTAAAACTGGTGGATTCCGGTTTCACTGAGAACCACTAGGCTTTTTCTTACAAATTGCATGACAGGAGGGGGCTGACCATCGTCAGCCCCCTTGTTGCATATTTTGGAAAATAGCCGAATCCCCTCGGACGGATGGGAACTACTTCCCGACCTGGTGGAGAGCGGCCATCTGCCGGTACTCCTGGGCGGAGCGGCGGATGGATTCCACCTCCTCCGGGGTCAGCATCCGTTTGACTTTAGCCGGGGACCCAAGTACCAAACTCCCCGCCGGAATGACGGTGTTCTGGGTGATGAGTGCCCCGGCCCCCACCATGGAATCCCGGCCGATGACCGCCCCGTTGAGGAGGATGGCTCCCATCCCAATGAGGCAGTTGTCTTCTATGGTGCAGCCGTGGAGGATTGCCCCATGGCCCACTGTCACCCCTTCGCCTACCAGGCAGGGCATGCCTTCGTCTAGGTGAAGGACGCAGTTGTCTTGGATATTGCTGCCGGCGCCCACCTGAATGGCGGCTAAGTCGGCCCGCAGCACGGCGCCGTACCAGACGCTGGCGCCGGGGCCGACCGAGACTTTCCCCACAAGGGTGGCGTTTTCCGCCACAAAGGCGGTAGGATCGATGGAAGGGCAGTGGGAGCCAAGGGATTGTATCATACCAAAAAACTCCTTTTAGGTGGACTTTGTTTCATCATAGCAAATCGTTGGCAGGTTGGCAAGGATGGGGGCACTGCTTTTTCTCTCCGGTATTTTGTGGTACAATAGCCACAGCGAAGCTGTGGCATTCGAAGAATTGCTTGCAGGGCGAAGCCCTTTGCGGCGAGAGCCGCACCGCAATTCCTATCGTTTGTGCAGACTTTATGGTACAATGGCTTGGGATGCGCTTCATTCACCGGCAAAGGTTCGGAGTGCGGCGGCTTATGGAAAGGAGGGGAACCATTGACCGATGAAATTCTGGCCCGGCTGAAAAAGCGGGTGAAAAACCTGCCCATGCAGCCAGGTGTATATATCATGAAGGATAAATCGGGGAATATTATCTATATCGGCAAGGCGAAATCCCTAAAAAACAGGGTTTCCAGCTATTTCCGATCCATTGACAAACACCTGCCCAAGGTGTATCAGATGGTGCAGCACGTGGATGACTTTGAATACATCGTCACCGATAGCGAATTTGAAGCTTTGGTGCTGGAATGCAGCCTGATCAAATACCACACCCCAAAATACAACATCCTCCTCAAGGATGACAAGGGGTACACCTACATTAAAATTACCAATGAAGAATACCCCCGCATCGAATCGGCCAAACAGCGGCTGGACGACGGGGCAACCTATATCGGACCCTATATCTCCGGATTTGTGGTGAAACAGACGGTGGATGAGGCAAACCGGGTGTTCGCCCTGCCCTCCTGCAGCCGCAAATTCCCCCAGGAATTCGGCAAGGGAAGGCCCTGCCTCAACTTCCACATGCGCCGGTGCATGGGCCTGTGCCAAGGTAAAATCTCCAAAGAGGAGTACGCCGAGACCCTCTCCCAGGCTATGGATTTCATCAAGGGGGGCGGCAATGCCACCCTAAAAATTTTGGAGAAAAAGATGGAGGAGGCAGCGGAAAACCTGGAATTTGAAAAGGCCGCCCACTACCGGGATCGGATCAAAGCCATCCAGAAGATCAACGAGCAGCAAAAGGTGGTCTACGCCAAAGCGGTGAACCAGGATGTCCACGCCTTTGTCCAAGGCAGCGGCGACACCTGCGCCGTGGTGCTAAAATTCCGGGAGGAGCGGCTGGTGGACAAGCAGGACTTCTTCCTCGGGGAGGTGGACAGCCTCCCCGAGGCTCGCAGCGAATTCCTGGTGCGGTATTACTCGGGCAACAGCGACATCCCGCCCTTAATCGAAATCGACGACCAATATGAGGACCCGGAGCTGGTGGAGGAATACATCACCCAGCAGGCGGGGAAAAAGGTGACCCTGCACATCCCCCAGCGGGGGGAACAGCACAAACTGGTGCAGATGGCCATTACCAACGCCGCCCAGCAGATCTCCCATTTGACCGAGCAGTCCGGCCGGGATGTAGCCGCCTTGGCAGAACTGGCCAAACTGCTGGGGCTGAAGAAGCCCCCCCGGTATATTGAAGCCTACGACATCTCCAACATCGGCAGCGATACGGTGGTGGCGGGCATGGTGGTATTTGAAGGGGGAAAACCCCTCAAATCCGCTTACAAGCGGTTCAGCATCAAGACGGTCAACGGCATCGATGACTACGGCTCCATGCGGGAGGTGATCACCCGCCGGATGAAGCGGTATGAGGAGGAGAAGGAAAGCGGGGTCTCCTTTGGGCGGCTGCCCGACCTGATCCTGCTGGACGGCGGCAAAGGCCATGTGAGCGCCGTCGCCCCAGTGCTGGCCCAGTTCGGGGTGGAGATCCCCCTTTTTGGCATGGTCAAGGACGACCGCCACCGCACCCGGGCCATCGCCTTGGATGGGGGAGAGATCGCCATCGGTTCCCAGCGGGGGGCGTTCACCTTGATCTCCACCATCCAAGAGGAGGTACACCGGTTTGCCATCTCCTACAGCCGGCAGAAGCACCAGAAAGCCGGGCTGGAGCTGGCCCTCACCACGGTGGAGGGCATCGGCCCCACCCGGGCCAAGGCGCTGTTTCAGCATTTTAAAACCAAGAAGGCTATGACCGAGGCCACAGTGGAACAGCTGTGCCAGGTCAAAGGCATCAGCCGGCAAAAGGCCCAGGCGGTGTATGAATACCTCCACCCGGAGCTCTTCCCTCAAGAGGAGGAGAAAATCGCGGAGGATGGGGAGTGATTCTATCCACTTTCCCCCAACGCCGCCCTATTCCCTGCGGGGTTGACAAAAATCCCCAAACTTAGGATAATAGAACAAAGCGGATTCCCATCCGCTGGGAGGTACCATGAGAGTTATCACAGGATCTGCCCGCGGCAGAAAATTGGAAGCGCCCCAAGGGCTGGAAACCCGCCCGACTTCGGACATGGTCAAAGAGGCCATGTTCAGCATCATTCAGTTTGAAGTGGAAGAAGCCATGGTGCTGGACCTGTTTGCAGGCTCTGGCCAGCTTGGCATTGAGGCCCTGAGCCGCGGGGCGAAATTCGCGGTGTTTGTAGACGCCTCTCGGGAGGCACAGGAGGTCATCCGGGCCAACCTCCAGTCCACTGGGCTGGCGCAGAAGTCCCGGGTGGCCGCTATGGACGCCCTCGGGTTTTTGAAGTCCACCGGCGACCGGTTTTCCATCGCCCTTCTGGACCCGCCCTATCAAAAGGGCCTTTTGGATGAAGCCCTTCCCCTGTTGGCCGGCAAGATGGAGGAAGGCGGCGTCATCCTCTGCGAGAGCGAGAAGAATGAGATCCTTCCCCAGAAAGCGGGGGCTTTCGCTCTGTATAAAGAATACCGCTACGGCAAGAAAAAAATCACCGTGTATCGAAAAGAGGAAGCATAATTGGAAACGAGAATTGCGGTCTGCCCCGGCAGCTTTGACCCCATCACTTTGGGACACCTGGACATTATCCGCCGGGCGGCCACCCTGTTTGACCAGGTGATCGTCCTAGTGGTGATCAACCCCGCCAAAACCCCCAGCTTCACCCCTGAGGAACGGGTGGAGATGATCCGCAAATCGGTGGAGGGGATGCCCAACGTCAAGGTGGACGCCTATTGCGGCCTGCTCATTGACTATGTGCGGGAGAAGGGGGCGGTGGCCATTGTCAAGGGCCTTCGGGCAGTATCAGATTTTGAATACGAATTCCAGATGGCCCTCACCAACAAAAAAATGCTGCCTTATGCGGAAACCGTCTTCTTGACCACCAGCACCCAGAACATGTATCTGAGTTCCAGCCTGGTCAAGCAGGTTGCCATGTTCGACGGCGACATCACGGATTTCGTCCCCCGCGCCATTTACAATGAGGTGCGGGAGCGGCTTTGCAAAAAGCAGGGGAACCCACAATAGAAGGAGGATTTGTCATGAACATCGAAGAAATTCTGGATCAGTTGGACGATCTGCTGGACAAAGCCTGGAGCCTTCCCCTATCCGGCGGGCGCTGTGTGGTGGACGCGGAAAAGGTCCGCGACCTGCTGGACGATGTCCGGCTCAACCTGCCCACCGAGATCAAGCAGGCCAAAGCCATTGTGGTGGACCGCACCGACATCATCACCACCGCCAAACGGGAGGCGGAGGCCATCGTCCGCAAAGCGGAGGACCGCGCCCGGGCCATGATCGCCCAGGAAGAGGTGGTCAAACAGTCCCAGCTGCGGGCGGCGGAGATCATCAGCCAGGCCCAGAACAAATCCCGGGAGATGCGCCAGGCATCCCAGGAGTTTTCGGACAACCTGCTCAAGCAGACCGAAGATACCATGCTCAAAGCCCTGTCGGACATCAAGACCACCCGGCAGGCTATCAAAGGGGCCCAAAAGCAATTGCAGCAGGCTATGCAGCACCAGCAGCAACAGGGCCCCACAGAATAGAAAAAATCCCCCTCTCCCATTGGGAGAGGGGGATTTTTGCATTTTTATTCATCCAGCCGGCCCACAATTTTTCCTTTGCGGGTGTAGAACCGGGGGATGCGGGGGCTGAGGATGCTGGTCAGCTCCCCCACCGAGCCGGGATAACAGGCCGCCAGTTCATAGGACTGGAAGGAGAGGCCGCCGTCCTCGCCAAAGACGGTGACCAGGTCCCCTTCCTGGGCCTCTGGGATGTCGGTGACATCCAGCGTGGTGTAATCCATGCAGATTTTACCCAGGATGGGAACACGCTTTCCATGGAGAAGGAAGGGCACCTGCCCGGCGATGGAGCGGCGGATGCCGTCGGCAAAGCCGAGGGGGATCACTGCCATGATCTGCCGATCCGGGCCGATAAACCCACAGATGCGGCGGTAATTCTCTTCGATGGCATCCAGGGAAATCTCCATCCAAGCGCGGTCTTGTTGATATTTCATCCCTCGGTCCTCTCTTTCTAATATCGGTTGGGGAAAGGGGAACTCCCCATTCTCTATGAAATTACTCCAATTCCTCGGCAAAGGAGACCCCGGGCAGGGTGCGGATCTCCGCCAAGACCCCTGATTCGTTGCGGCCTTTGGGAAGCCGCAGGATGAGAAAAATCCCCAGGATGTCGTGGCCGTGGCCTGGGTCTTGGCCCTTTTCCACATCAATGCTGTCAATTTTGCGGTGGGACTCCTTTAAATAGGAGATCAAATCCTTGAAATAAAAGGTGTTTTTTAGCTCAATATACAAAGAGATGGTCCGGGAACGGCTGTAAAAATAATCGTCTAAGCTGCCGAGCATGGTGACCACCACAAAGATGAACCCAAAGGCGATGACAGCTGCTAGGTAAAACCCTGCCCCAATAGCCAAGCCCATACAAGCGGAGGCCCATAGCCCGGCGGCAGTGGTTAGCCCCTTAATCTGCTGCCGCCCGGTGACGATGATGGTGCCCGCCCCCAAAAAGCCGATGCCGCTGATCACCTGTGCGCCCAGCCGTCCCGGGTCCCCTGCGCCGTTGCTGACCACGGTGAACAGATACTGGTTGGTGATCATGGTGACGGAAGATCCCAAACAGACCAAGATGTGGGTCCGGAACCCGGCGGCGCGGCGTTTTTTCCCCCGCTCCATGCCGATGAGCCCGCCGCATAAAGTGGCCAACAGCAGCCGCAGAAAGATGGAGACAGGGTTCAGTTCAGCCAAGTATGCGGTAAGTTGAACAGAATCCACAGGAAATCCCCCTTACAAAATAGCAATTAAGTCTAGTATATGGAAAAATAGGGGAATTTACAAGGGAATTCTATCAATCATCAAAAAATTGGAAAATTTTATCAACGGTGTTTTTGATGGGCTGCATATTTGCCGCAACAGCCAGCCATACTAATGCTGCGTGACAGAATGGAACGCTCATCTTACCAGCAAAAGGAGCTGAAAGTATGCTGGATAAAATCGCTTTGATATTGGTGATCATCGGCGCCCTCAACTGGGGCGGCATTGGAATTTTCCAATTTGACACCGTCGCTTGGCTGTTTGGCGGCCAGGGGGCGATCATCAGCCGCATTGTATACACCTTGGTTGCGCTGGCTGGCATCTGGACGATTTCTCTGCTGTTCCGGGACCCCGAAGAGGGAGCCATCCGGGACTAATCCCATTGTGGAAATCCCGGCAGAACATTTTCCCCAAACAAAACAAGGCGGCGGCCACTAGGCCGCCGCCTTGTTTGCATCCTACAACTCCCGCAGGGAATCCAGTTTTTTCTGCCACTTTGCCTGGAGCACCTTGGCGTAAGGAGCCGCCGCAAGGCCGCCGACACAGGCGCCCCGCAGCTCGGTGGGGAGCCGTTCCTGGGTGTCCTTGAGGGCAGCGACCACGTCGTCCGGCGGCATGACGCTGCGGATGCCGGCAAGGGACATCTCCGCCGCCATCATGGCGACCGAAACCCCCATGGCGTTGCGCTTGATGCAGGGGACCTCCACCGGGCTGGCGGGCGGATCGCAGATGAGGCCCAGGGTGTTTTTGATGGCCAAAGCCGCCCCATGGGCCACTGCCTCCGGGGAACCCCCCGCCAGCCAGACGGCACCGCCTGCGGCCATGCCGGCCCCAATGCCGATCTCCGCCTGGCAGCCGCCGATGGAGCCGGAGAAGCTGCAGGTGTTGCCCACCACCATGCCCACAGCAGCTGCAACCAGGAAGGACTCCGCCAAGGCGGTTTCATCTTTGTGGAGCTGCTGGGCTACGGTGAACAGCACGCCGGGCAGGGTGCCCGCTGACCCGGAGGTGGGTACCGCCACCAAAAGCCCTGCCGAGGCGCTGATCTCCGCCATGGAGAGGGCCCGGGCAATGGCCATGGAGAAGGTCTCCCCCAGCAGGGTGCGGCCGCTTTTGGCGTAGTCGGCCATGGCCTTGCCATCGCTTCCGGTGCACAGGCCGCCGATCAATTGGTTGTTCCCCTGGATGCCCTGCACCATGGACTTTTGAATCACCCGCACCGACCGCAGGGCTTCTTCCAAAATTTCCTGACGGGTGCGGTGGCTGCGCTGCTCCTCATAGGCGTAGACGGTGTCGATGAGGGGACGGCCTTTACATAAATCCATCCACTCTTCAAAAGTGGTGAACAGCTGGGGTGCATCCCCCTTGTCCGCAAAGGGGTAGAGAGGCTCCACCCGGCGGGAGAGGATCAGGTTTTCCCTGCCGCCCAGATCGATCCACCCGGCAAGCTCGTCCTGGGAGACGGCGTCCCGGGTCTCGGCGATGAGCAGGACTTCCTTCTTGTCCGACCCAAAATACAGGTGGAACAGGTCTTTGCGCCCGGCCCGGATGGCCTCCTGGAGAACGGCGCAGTCGGTCCCTGGGCGGAATAGGAGCAGGGTGAGATAGCAGTTGCCGTCGATGTCGGTTTTCACCCCGTTGACCTGGTCAAAGACGATGTTGCCCCCGCCCACCGAGATGCCGTTGAGCAGCCAATCCACCCCGTCTACCCGGCCGGTGATCCGCATGGTGTTGCGGTCGACTTCCTCCCCTTCGATGGGCCGGCAGGCGAGGGTGATCCCCTCTTTGTCCGCCAGCTGTTTGGAGAGGTTACAGGCTTCGTCATACTCCCGTAGGCCCAGGCACCCGGCCAGCATGGCGATGTGGGTGCGGTGTCCGGGGAACATGCCCATAAAGATGGGGTGGAAGCCGAAGGTCAGTTGCCGGGGCGCGCCGCCCATGATCTGCCGGGCCAGGTACCCAATGCGGTTGGCGCCGGCGGTGTGGTTGCTGGAGGGGCCGTGCATAATCGGCCCTACCACGTCAAATAAACCCAGGCTCATAGGGGTCAACTCCTTTTGTTATGATAAAGTTCTTCAGCGGCAACGGAAAAGGGATTCCGCGGTGGATGTACCCGCCCAAAGGGGATTTTGGGTAGAATTGCCGGTTTAGTCCGCCGCTTCCTCCGAGAAGGTGACGGTCACTGCCAGGCCGGCGTTGCAGTCCACCTCCCGGAAGTTTTCCGAGAGTACCACCGACAGGCCGTTTTGATCAGTGCCAAGGCGCAGCCACAGGGGGATCTCCTTCCCCGCTGCAATGGGGGTGGGATTCGATAGGCGGGATTGCCCAGTCATGGTCGCGGCGCTGAAGTCGGCCTCGTTGGGAAAGCTGGATTTGGTGTGGCCGCTCTTTGTGATCTCGTAGAGGTCGCAGGTGGAATCGTTGACCCGGACGGCGATCCGGTGGCTGCCAGGGGAGGCGTCGCCGTAGACCTTGCCGGCGCTCCGCCACTGGCCCTCCTCATAAAACCACAGGTCATAGGAAACCGACTGGATGGGCTCCTCCACCACGTAGTCGAAGAAGGCGATCTCATCGTCTAGAATTGTCAGCACATCCCGGGTTTCCTGGGAGAAGGATGCGGGGGAGACCTCCATTTTAGCGGGAGAACCGCCGCAGGAGGATAAGGCGAGGGTTGCGGCGAGGGCCAGCAGTGCAGAGATGAACTTTTTCATGGCAGTTGCCTCCTTTACCTACGGGCTGGAAAAGACCAGCTGCCGCAAAACAAAAGGGAGGCGCAAAAGCGCCCCCCTTATACTACCCCTGTGATGCGGGGGCAATGGTCCAATGGAAAATTTACAGAGCGGAAACGATGTCCCGGGTGTCGCGG
This sequence comes from uncultured Merdimmobilis sp., assembly GCF_902471145.1. Taxonomy (NCBI): domain Bacteria; kingdom Bacillati; phylum Bacillota; class Clostridia; order Eubacteriales; family Oscillospiraceae; genus Merdimmobilis; species uncultured Merdimmobilis sp. Next base: position 39,033 of record NZ_CABRJC010000008.1, on the reverse strand, counting down.
GCAATGAGCAGTTCCTCGTCGGTGGGAACAACCCAGCACTCGACCTTGGAATCGTCGGTGGAGAATTTCATCTCCTTGCGGGAAGCCTTCTCGCAGCAGTCTTTGCAGACCTTGATGCCCAGGAACTCCATGTTGGAGCAGACATTGTACCGCAGGGAAGCGTCGTTCTCGCCGATGCCGCCGGTGAAGAGGATGGCGTCCAGGCCGCCCATAGCAGCAGCAAAGCCGCCGATGTATTTCTTGATCTGGTAAGCCAGAATGTCCACGGTCAGCTGGGCTCTCTCGTTGCCCTGCTCAGCGGCGGCGATGACCTCACGCATATCGCTGGAAACGCCGGAAACACCTTCCATACCGGACTTCTTGTTGAGCATGTTGGTGACATCCTTAATGGATTTGCCCTCTTTCTCACAGATGTAGTTGAGGATGGAGGGGTCCACAGAGCCGGAACGGGTGCCCATGATCAGGCCGTCCAGGGGGGTGAAGCCCATGGTGGTGTCCACAGACTTGCCGCCGTCCACCGCGGTGATGGAGGAGCCGTTGCCCAGGTGGCAGGTGATGATCTTCAGGTCTTTGATGTCCTTGCCCATCAGCTCAGCCAGGCGGGCGGACACATAGCGGTGGCTGGTGCCGTGGAAGCCGTAACGGCGCACGCCGTATTTCTCGTAGTACTCGTAGGGGACGGGATAGGTGTAGGCTTTTGCGGGCATGGTCTGATGGAAGGCGGTGTCGAACACGCCGACCATGGGAACATCCTTGCCAAAGACAGACTGGCAGGCTTTGACCGCCTTGACGCCGGCGGGGTTGTGCAGGGGGGCCAGGTCGGAAAGGGCGTCGTAAGCGGCCAGCAGCTCATCGGTGATGGGCTCGGACTTGGTGAATTTTTCGCCGCCGTGAACCATGCGGTGGCCAACTGCGTCGATCTCTTTCAGGCTGTCTACCACTTTATACTCGCCGGTGGTGAGCAGTTCAGTCAGTTTTTCAAAAGCCTCGGTGTGGGTGGGGAAGTTGCAGTCCAGCTCAACTTTTCTTCCATCGGGCAGTTTGTGGATAATGCGGCCGTCGATGCCGATTCTCTCACAGAGGCCCTTGGCCAGGACAGACTCGTCGGACATGTCCATCAGCTGGTATTTCAGGGAAGAACTGCCTGCGTTGATAACCAATACTTTCATCGGGTGAAATCCTCCTACTATTTTTTACAATGGCGGGGTCCCCGGAAGGGGAATCCGGTCCCTGGCTTGACACCATAGGATACTATTCTATATTATTACAATACTGGGAAAAATTCAAGCGTTTCCCCTTAGCAGGGCGAAAAAAGCCCCGATTCCCCTCGGCTCCGAGGGGGCTGCACAGGCGGGGGAGAGAAGGAGGGGAGTTTCATGAGGATCGGCGGGGTGGTGGCGGAGTACAACCCGTTCCACAACGGCCACGCCTACCAGCTGATGGAGCTGCGCCGGGCTGGGGCAACCCACATCGCGGTGGTGATGAGCGGCAATTTTGTCCAGCGGGGGGAACCGGCCCTCCTGGATAAATGGACCCGGGCAGAGGCAGCCCTCCTCTGTGGGGCGGATTTAATTTTAGAACTTCCTCTTCCCTATGGGGCGGCCACGGCGGAACGGTTTGCCTTTGGGGCGGTCTCCCTCCTGGAGGGGCTGGGCTGTGTGGATCTGTTGGGGTTCGGATGCGAGTCAGGGGATCTCCCCGTCCTGCAAAGGGCGGCCCGGGCGGTAGAGGACCCGGAGGTCTATGAAGCGGTCCGGGAGAGGATGGCGGGGGGGATTTCCTTTGCCGCTGCCCGGGAAGAAGCGGTGCGGGAGCGCTGGGGAGAAGCCGGGGACGCCCTTCGCCGGCCCAACGACATCCTGGCAGTGGAGTACCTGCGCCAGCTGGGGCGGCTGGGCTCCCCCATCCGGCCGGTGGCGGTGGCCCGAAAGGGGGCCGGCCACGATGGTGGAATCGGGGAGGACGGCTTTGCCAGCGCCTCTTTCCTGCGGGCCCGGTGGGAGGATGGTCTGGAGGCGGTTCTGCCCTACCTCCCCCAGCAAGTCCACGGGGTATATAAACAGGCCAGGGCGGAGGGCCGGGTTCTGGACCGGGAACGGTGGCAGTGGATGGAGCTTTCCGGCCTGCGGGCCCTCTCCATAGAGGCGTTTGCCCAGGGGCCCGACCTCTCAGAGGGGCTGGAAAACCGGCTCTACGCCGCCTCCCGCCAGGCGGGGAATTTATCGGAGTTCTACAGCCTCTGTAAGGCCAAGCGGTATTCCCACGCCCGGATGCGAAGGCTGGCCTTGGCCGCCTTTTTGGGGGTGGAAGGGGATTTGTGCCGCCTGCCTCCGCCCTACCTGCGGGTGCTGGGCTTTAATGGGCGGGGCCGGGAGATCTTGGCAAAGGCGGCGAAAACTGCCCGGCTGCCCATCTCCCACTCCCTGGCGCGGTTGGAACAGCTGGGGGATGCAGCTGCCCGGTTTGCCGCCTTGGAGGCAAAGGCCGGGGATCAATACGCCCTTGGGTTGCAGTCCCCCCGTCCCTGCGGCTGGGAGTACACCCACAAACCGGTGATCCTGACAAAGGCAAAGGATTGAGTCCCCCCCTCAGAAAAGACCTTGTGCATTTGGTTTTTGCCCGGTATAATACAGGGTAAAGCGGCATTTTCCAGGTTGAGGGGGAGAAAAAATTGGCAAGTGGAAAATTTATCCTCAAGAAGACGGCATCCGGCGCTTACCGGTTTAACCTTCTAGCCACCAACGGACAGGTAATCGCCACCAGCGAAAACTACAAATCCCTGGAGAACTGTAAAACAGGGGTGGAAAGTGTGCGGAAAAACGCTTTGGCGGAGGTGGAGGACCAAACCTCCCAGGGGTATGAGGCAAAGGCGAACCCCAAGTTTGAAGTCTACCGGGATAGGGCGGGGGAGTACCGTTTCCGCCTTAAAGCTGTGGGCGGGGAGATCATCGCGGTGAGCGAGGGGTATAAAACCAAGGTGAGCTGCTTGGGCGGCATCCGCAGCATCGGCCGCAACGCCCCAGAGGCAGTGCTGATCCAGGTGGAGCGGTAACAGTCTGCCTGGGTGGAATAGAATATGGGTATGGGGGGAGAAAAGTGATGAAACAAGCGGTGGTTTTGGCCCCTTGCAAGGTGAATCTGACCCTGGATATCACCAGGCGGCGGTCGGACGGTTACCATGAGATGGAGATGATCCTCCTGGCGGCGGATCTCTGCGACCGGGTGACGGTGACCCTCCATTCCGGGAGGGGAATCCGGGTAGAGTGCGACGACCAGATGGTCCCCTTGGACGAGGGAAATTTGGCGGTGCGGGCGGCCCGGATTTTTTACCAGAGGACAGGGTTGCCGGCACAGGGGACGGATATCGCCATCGAAAAACGGATCCCTATGGAGGCGGGCCTCGCCGGGGGGAGCGCCGACGCGGCCGCAGTTCTGGTGGCTCTCAACGCCCTGTGTGGCACTGGGCTCCCCTTGGAGGAACTGGAGGCGATGGCACTCCCCTTGGGAGCGGACGTGCCCTTCTGCCTGCGGGGCGGGGTGGTCATCGCCCGGGGAATTGGGGAGGAATTTCGGATTCTCCCGGCGCTGCCCGACTGCTTTTTGGTCATCGCAAAACCCTGGGAAGGGGTCTCCACCGCCGCGGCTTTCCGCCGGGCAGATGAGTTGGGCATCCCCCGCCACCCCGACACCCAGCGGATGGAAATGGCTATCTGGTCCCGCAAGCTCCCCAAAATCGCCAAGCACCTGTACAATGTCTTGGAACCCGCCGCAGGTTTGCCCATCATCTCGGAACTGAAGCGGCTCCTTTTGGAGCAGGGGGCGCTGGGTGCGGTGATGACCGGTTCCGGATCGGCGGTGGTGGGGCTGTTCGAAGAGGAATCCGCCGCCCAATCTGCCCGGGAATGGTTAGCCCCCCTCTGCCAAGGGGTGTTTGTGGCCCGGCCCTGCGCCCAAGGGGCGCACTTGGTGCAATTGGATGGCCAATGAATAGAGTGCAAAATCCCGCCCATACTGTCACTGGAAACAATTGACAGGAAGGCGGGACTTTTTATGAAACGTTGGGAATGGGCGATGGCCATCGGTTTGGTGCTTTCGGTGCTGCTGAGCGGGATGACCGCTTTTGCCGGGGAGTGCCAGGAGATCCGGCAGGAGACGCTGCGGCTGCACATTTTGGCCAATTCTGATTCGGCAGAGGACCAGCAGCTGAAATTGGCGGTGCGGGATGCGGTCCTCACCCAATGGGGGAAGGAATTCTCCCGCCCCATGACCCAGGCGGAAGCCCGCGCCCTGGCCGAGGAACTGCTCCCCCAGATGGAGGAGACCGCCCGGAAGGAAATCGCCGCCCGGGGGTATTCGTACCCGGTAAAGGCAAGCTTGACCCGGATGTACTTCACCACCCGAAGCTATACCGGGTTTGCCCTGCCCGCCGGGGAATATGAGGCCATCCGGCTGGAAATCGGCGAAGGGAAGGGAAAGAACTGGTGGTGCGTCATGTTCCCGCCCCTGTGCGTCCCCGCGGCGCAGCCGCGGCAGGAGACCCCGTTGGAGGAGGAGATCTACAGCCTTGGAACCCCCACCTATGAACCCCGCTTTGCCTTAGTGGAGTGGTGGGAATCCCTGCAAAAGAACCGGTAACCTCCGGGCGGGTGCACAAATTCGAAAAAGCAGAGGATGCCGGGGGATCTTTCCCGGACATTCCGCCCTTACAATGTGGTATAATAAAAAGAGCCGCCTTATATGCGGCTCTTTTTTTGCGAAACAGGGGATGGCTGGTGCCATTGGAACTGCCGTCCCCGCACAACCCTGCCGAATATAGGTGTTAATTGAGAAAGGATGGAGTGAACATGGAGCGGATGACCAAACGCCTGGAAGGGGATCTCCCATGGGTGGATGAGGGAGCGGTACAAGCTGTGGAGGGCGGATATACCGGCCCAGCGGTGGAGAAGCTGGCCAAACTGGAAGAACTGTGTGAAATGCTGGCAGCCCAGCAGGTGCAGCTCTCCGGGGAGCTGGAAACCCTGCGCAGGGCAGGGAAGGCAAAATCCCACAAATTTAACGAGCTGTTGGGGAAAAAGCTGACCAACAGCTACTTCCTGGGCCTTTTAAAGGTGTATGGGCTGGATGGGGAATAGCACTGCCCCAGAAATTCGGCGCCGATGATTAGATGGGTTGATAAGTATTCCAAAATGATGTCATTGGCGTACGGAGCATTTGTGGTTATGGTACCATACAGACAAACATCCGCTTGATATGCAGCGCGAATTTGGCCATACTCCTCACTGATCGCCTGCACAGATGGCATTCCCATAAACGGGCCGGCAATTTTGCCATGCAGGGCATTCAATTTGTGTGCTCCCTCTTATAAACATTCGCAGAGGATCTCATAAATATCATCTCTGCTCAATTCGCGGGGATTGCACTTGATGATATTGCAGGTATCCGCTACCTGGCGCAGCACTTGGGGAGCAGTCTCCACTTTGGATTCCAGCTGGCTCATTTTTAATGAGATATATCTTGGGAATTGGCCTGAATGATTTCCTCCAAAGAGATGTGCTCATTGCGGTAGCGGGCCTGGGGGTTCTTCTCCTGGACCGTCAGCTGAATGGCTTTGTGGGGGCAGGCATGGACACAGGCCAGACACGTTTGACAATGTCCAGGCGTATGCCCCGCCTTGCCATTCACCATATGGATAGAGCCGGAGGGGCACACCTTCTCACAAATCCCACAACCCACGCAGCTTTCCGTCATGCGCAATAGGTGTTGCCATGTGTCTGGTGGCATCTGGCTCATGCGGTCCAGGAACTCTTGGTGGGCTGCCCGGTCCCGATCGGTCACAGGAGAAATCCAATGTCGGCGGATTTTTATATCCGCCAAGATATGGGCCAGTTGATTCTCCACCTGTTTATCCAGCAGCATTTGTTCCCCCATGTCAAAACTGGGCAGTCAATTATCTACCATCAGCACCACATTGATATAGGCTACCGGAATGCCGCATTGCCGGCAAAGCTGATGGGCCAGTTCGGCGGCACCGCCATGCCGGTTTCCATAAGTAAGGATCATGTAGAAATACTCTGTTTGGAAAGTTGCCTTTTTCAAGAACTCCTTCACCATAGGAGGCACTTCGTGGCCATAGACAGGAGCAACCACACCGATGGCATCTGCTGCAAAGGCCATGTTCTCTTGCCGCATTACCTGTGGAATGCTGATGGGGCTCCCCTCCAGTTGTTTTGCCACATACAGGCTGTTGCCAGTTCCCGTAAAATAGAAAACCATAAATCTATCTCCTTTCTTCCAAAAACTTGCAGCGCAAGTGAATTTCTGCTATAATCGGGTGGATTCAATCGATTGTTACCATCGATTATAAATTCCGATTGTTACAATCGGTCAAGAGGTTTTTCAAAAAAACTTGAATTTTCTGTGAAGAAGCTGGAGGCTACCATGATTTACACCATGATGCAGGTCTGCAAGGAGGCAGACCTAACATATCAGGCCCTAAAGTTCTACTGCAATGTAGGGCTGATTCCCAATGTCAAACGGGATAAAAACAACCGGCGCATCTTTGATGAAAAGGATTTGAAGTGGATTAAGGATCTCGTTTGCTTAAAGAAGTGTGGCATGAGCATACAGGAAATGAAATCATACCTGGATTTGTGTTTGAAAGGGCCGTCCTCCATCCCGCAAAGAAAGGTGATGCTCGCCCAAAAACAAGAATTGCTCCGCCAGTCAATCCGGGAACTGGAGGATAGTGTTGCCTATATCGACTGGAAACAGAATTTCTATGATGAGGTGCTCTCTGGGAAGCGTCCTTATGTGAGCAATCTCATCTATGTAGAAGAATAAAGATGCACAGGAAATGTTTTCGGGAATAAATAAAAAGATATAAACAGATGCAATGCTGAAAAGGAGAAGCCAAGCTTCTCCTTTTTTCCTTTTAGAGAAGAGAGGACCGTTATGGCGCGATGGCGAAGGACGCGGATATACAGAACAGCCCTAAGAGGGGGGATGGTTCGTTTTGGCAGAAAAGGGAATCCCATCCCCCACGCTTGACAAACGCAGAAAAGAACCGTATACTTAAGTAAAGCTACTGAATCAGTATAGAATCCCAATTAAAGGAGCTACTGCAATGCATATTACGCTGGAGACCGACTATGCAGTGCGCATTGTCTACTGCTTGGCAATCAACCGGGAAAGAAAACGGATGGACGCCAAGACAATCGCGGAACAGACGGGGGTAACCCTGCGTTTCTCTCTAAAAATTCTGCGCAAGTTGGTGGCCTGCGGTATTGTGCGGTCTTTCAAAGGGACCCAAGGTGGGTATGAGTTGGCCAAGCCATTGGAGGAAATCACCCTCAACGATGTGATTGAAACAGTGGAAGGGCCCTATGCTCTCAGCCGCTGCCTCAACCCGGAGTTCTGTTGCCCCCGCAATGGAGATGGCATGTGCAAATTCCACGCCATCTACGACGACATTTCAGAGATGGTGCGGGAAAAGCTGAAAGCGGTACGCTTTTCCGATTTGGTGAAATAAATCCGCCGTTGTTTTGGCAAAAGGGTGCTCATTGGAGCGCCCTTTTTCTGTGTTTTAGGTGCAAATGGAGCCAGAATCCAGTATAATGGAATCATTCCAATGGAAGGAGGGGGCGCTATGGCCCGCGCTGCCGGCATTTTGCTGCACATCACATCCCTGCCATCCCCCTATGGGGTTGGCACCCTGGGCCGGGAGGCCTGCCGTTTCTTGGATTTCCTGGAGCGCTGCGGGGTGAAGGTTTGGCAGATCCTCCCCTGGGGGCCCACTGGCTATGGGGATTCCCCCTATCAGTCCTTCTCCACTTTTGCGGGAAATCCCTATCTCATCGACCTGGAAGAATTGGCTGAGGAGGGCCTGCTGGAAAAAGAAGCCCTCGCCGCCATCGACTGGGGGGAGGACCCCGGCAGAGTGGATTATGAGAAGCTGTTTGCCCACCGGTTTGCGGTGTTGGAAGAGGCTTTTTCCCAGGGATTTGACCCGAGCGAGGAGGGATATCGCTCCTTCTGCCAAGAGCAGGCCCACTGGCTGCCTGATTACGCCCTCTTTATGTCCATCAAGGAACAGTATAGCCAGCGGCCTTGGTGGGAGTGGCCCCGCCCCCTGCGGCTGCGGGAGGCGGCAGAGCTTGCGGATTTTGCCCAGGAACACCGAGGACGGATCGCCTTTTGGCAGTTTGTGCAATACCTCTTTTACCGCCAGTGGAGGGAGATGAGAGCCTACGCTGCCGCCCGCGGGGTGAAAATCCTGGGGGATTTGCCCATCTATGTGGCACGGGACAGCGCCGACGTCTGGGCCCGGCCAGAGCTTTTTCTCCTGGATGGGGAAGGGTTCCCCACCGAGGTGGCTGGGGTGCCGCCGGATGGGTTCTCCGCCGACGGGCAGCTCTGGGGGAATCCTCTGTACCGCTGGGACGTGCTGGAGGCGGAGGGGTTCGCCTGGTGGATCAGGCGGATCCAGGGGGCTTATGCTTTCTGCGACACCCTGCGGATGGACCACTTCCGGGGGTTTGAGGCTTATTATGCCATCCCGGCAGGAAATGCCACCGCCGCCGGCGGGGAATGGAGGCCCGGCCCTGGGCTCAAGCTTTTCCAAGCGTTGCAGGATGCCCTGGGGGAGCTGCCTATCGTCGCCGAAGACCTGGGCTTTTTGACCCCTGCTGTCCACCGGCTTCTCCAAGAGACGGGCTTCCCTGGTATGAAGGTGCTTCAGTTCGCTTTTGAGCCCTGGGGGGACAGCATTTACCTCCCCCACAAATACACCTCTGACTGTGTGGTTTACACCGGCACCCACGACAACGACACCAGCACGAGCTTTTTACAGGGAGGAGGCCCCCAAGCCGCTTTCTGCCGCGAGTATTTGGGGGCGGGGGAGGAGGCCGGTTCCTGGGCGCTGATCCGGGCAGCTTGGCAAAGTGCAGGGGATTTGGCCATCGCCCCGATGCAGGATTTCCTGGCCTTAGGCAGGGAGGCTCGGATGAATACCCCCTCCACTATAGGTGGCAATTGGCAGTGGCGCCTCCTGCCAGGGCAGCTGACCGATGACCTGGCCCTGCGTATCCGCTGGATGGGGAGGCTCTATGGCAGGGATGAAGGAAAAACGGAGGATTGGAAGTAAAAATTCAATGATTTGTTAACGAAATTGTCATATTTCTCCTGGGGAATTGTGCTATAATAAACGCAAATCCTTTTTCAAAATGTCCCAAAGCTGGAAATACCCCAGAATCCAGGGCAACATGGCCTCAAAAATATGAGGAGGAAAATTCATAGAAAAACGAACTGTCCCCGGAGATTGGAGCGTTGGTGCAGTGCGTTGGCAGTCCAGGTCCCTTGGGGCTTGGTAGTGCGCGCGCCTCTAAGCGGGGGAGTTTTTCCATCTGCAAGGCTCAGCGCAAGCTGGGCTTTTTCTGTTACCCAAGGCGAAGATGCAGCCTGTGCAGAAGTTGCTTTCAGATTGGAGGGTGGAGGGGGAACCGGCAGGCGGCTTTGTGCTCTGGGTGGAAAAGCGAAACCCCCAAATATCCAAAAAATTCGTGGGCCGATAAGTTTTTGTCAAGATTATGGGAATCGTAAAATAATCTTGCAATTTCCACTAAAAATATAGTATAATATTTTAAGTAATACCAAAGGAGAACAAGAAGCAATGTCCAATCAGAATAAGATGGTCAGGGCCTTAAAAAACCTGGCGTATGTGACGGAACTAGGCTTTTTACTTGTAATTCCGTTGGTACTTTTGTTGTTTTTGGCCAATTTCCTGCAATCCCGGTTTGGGTGGGGCCAATGGACCACAATGGCTGGCCTCCTGCTGGGAATTTTGTGCGGAGTGGCCAATTTTTGGAGTTTTGCCAAATACTGGACCCGTGAAGCCAAGAAAAATGAGGACGAAAATCTATGGAAGTAGTGCTTCAGGAGGCCCGCTTTGTAACAAAAGGGGTGGCCGTCTGTTCTTTTTTGTTCTTGGCGGCTTCTTTGCTGTTTGATTTTTTCAGCCTTCCCCTCCTGTGGGGGGCGGTTTTAGGAGGGGCCTATGCAGTGGCAAACTTCCTGTTGATCGGGTATTCGGTTCAGGAGAGTTTGACCAAAACGCCGGAGAAGGCCAAGGGGTATATGTCCCGGCAGTACTATCTTCGTCTAGCGTTGACAGCATTGGTGCTGTTTTTGGCCATCCAGGTGGATTTCATCAACCCTTGGGGGGTGATTCCGGCACTGTTTTACCCCAAAATTTCTATCTATGCCCGCAGTGTCTATCAATACGCCACTCGCGACCGGTAGCGGCCGGCATCCTTTTTGTTAGAATCGGCATAGGCCGGTTTTATAAATTCTATCAGGATTCCATCTCTTTGTGAAACCAAATGGAAACACTGGGCATCAATCAAGAAAGGAGGCGAGAAAAGTTGAATATCACCGGTCCAAAGGTAATTTTCACCATTCCAGTTCTGGGTGGGATCCCCATCTCGGAAACGGTGGTGAACTCCTGGATTGTCATGGCAATTCTGGTGATCGGGAGCATGCTCCTTACAAGGAACCTTCAGAAGGTGCCGAAGGGGGCGCAGGTCCTGGTGGAAAAGGTTGTTGAGACCTTATACAGCTTTGTGGAAAGCACCATGGGCAAGGACAAAGTGTTTTTTGCACCTTACATAGGCACCCTGTTCCTGTTTTCCTTCTTCAGCAACATGCTGGGGCTGTTTGGTCTGCGGGCTCCCACAGCCGACATCAATACCACGGCTTGCTGGGCATTCATCGAGTTTATGCTGGTGCAGATTTTCAGCATCAAGCGCAAGGGTGTTATCGGCAGGATTAAAGGTCTATGCGATCCGCCCATTGTCACCCCGCTAAACTTGATCAGTGAGTTTTCTACACCAGTTTCGATGGCATTCCGTCACTTCGGCAATATTGCCGCCGGTTTGATCATCACCACCCTTTTGTACGGCGCCTTGACAGGGCTCACCCATATGGTGTTTGGCGCCAACTTCCAAATTCCGATCCTCGCGATCGGCCTGCCTGCTGTGCTTTCAGTCTACTTTGACCTGTTTACTGCATTTATGCAGGCGTTCATCATCAGCATGCTCACCATGGTATTCACTTCCATGGCGATGGATTAACTCTGATTGCCTCAGAGCAAAGGAATTATGTTTTTATATTAAAGGAGGATTTTTCTCATGGAAAGAGCTATCGTACTTGCCGCTTCCGCCATTGGCGCTGGTATCGCAATGATCGCAGGTTTTGGTCCTGGTATTGGCCAGGGTTATGCAGCCGGTAAAGGCGCTGAAGCCGTCGGCCGTCAGCCCGAAGCCCAGTCCACCATCACCACCACCATGCTGCTCGGTATCGCTTGTGCTGAGTCCACTGGTATTTACTCCCTGGTCGTTGCTATGATCCTGATCTTTATGAACCCCCTGGTGAACATGCTGTAAGAAGCAACCCCACTTGGAACTTCATGAAAGGAGGATAAAGCATGACTATGCCATTTCTTTCGATTGATTGGACCTTGGTTGTTCAGTTGATCAATACCGGTATCCTCTTTCTTCTATTGTCAAAGTTTCTCTTCAAACCCGTCAAAGCAATGATTGACTCCCGGGAAGCCGAGGTCTCCAAGATGTATGAAGATGCAAGCGCCGCCAAAGAGCAGGCTGACCGCCTCCAGGCGGAGTACGCCGCCAGCATTTCCGGTGCCAAGGAGGAAGCCAATCAGATCGTCAAGGACGCCCAGAAGAGAGCACAGATGCGCTCCGATGAGATCCTGACCGACGCCCAGACCAAAGCCTCAGCGATGATGACCAAGGCCGAGGAGGAGATCGCTAGAGAGAAGAAGAAGGCTGTCAATGAGATCAAGGATGAGATCTCTGACCTGGCTGTGATGATCGCCACCAAAGTGGTGGGCAAAGACCTTAACACCCAGGACCATGAGCAGCTTATCCAGGAGTTTATCGACGGCGCAGGTGATTTGTCATGGAAGGAATAGTAGCACAAAGATACGCCGCTTCTCTATTTGAGGTCGGTGTGGAGCAAAACTGCCTGGACAGCTTCCTGGAGGAGATGACCGCCCTCAATGAGGTCTTTACCCAGAATGAAGAGTTGGTCAAGCTGCTGCACACCCCCACGGTCTCCAAAGAGGAGAAATTGGAACTGGTTGAGAACATCTTCGGGGGCAAAGTGTCCCAATATGTGCTCAACTTCTTAAAAATTATGACCGAAAAGGGCCGGATGGATCAAATCTTCGGGGTGTACAACCAGTTTAAGCTGTTGTACAACAAGGAGAAAAACATCCAGGAGATCACCGCGGTGACCGCCATCCCCTTGCAAGGTCCTTTGTTTGACAAACTGAAAGAGAAGCTGGAACAGGTGACCGGGAAACAGGTAATCCTAACCAACCAGGTGGACCCTTCCATTTTGGGCGGCGTGATTATCCGGATGCAGGACGACCAGGTCGACGCATCGGTCAAGACCCGCCTGGAAGACCTGAAACAGCACATTTCTGCAATTATTGCGTAAAGGAAAGTTGGTGAGACCATGCAGTTGCGCCCTGAAGAAATCAGCGCGATTATCAAGGAGCAGATAAAGAACTATCACTCCCAAATAGAGCTCAACGATGTCGGCACCGTTGTGGAAATCGGCGACGGTATCGCAACCATACATGGACTGGAAAAATGTATGGCCAACGAGCTGCTGGAATTTGAAGGCGGCATTTATGCGATGGCACTCAACCTGGAAGAAGACAGCGTCGGCGCGGTTATGCTTGGCTCTGATGAAGACATCAAAGAAGGCGATACCGTTAAGAGAACTGGGAAGATTGTATCCGTCCCGGTCGGCGAGGAACTTCTTGGCAGAGTTGTAAATGCACTGGGCCAGCCCATTGACGGCAAAGGCCCCATCGCTTCGGACAACTTTATGCCCATCGAGGCAGTTGCCCCTGGTATTATTGAGCGTAAATCCGTATTTGAACCCCTGGAAACCGGCATCAAGGCCATCGACGCCATGATCCCCATCGGCCGCGGCCAGCGTGAGCTGATCATCGGCGACCGCCAGACCGGTAAAACCGCCATTGCCCTGGACACCATTGTCAACCAGAAGGGCAAAGACGTCATCTGTATCTACGTTGCCATCGGCCAGAAGCGGTCCACCGTAGCCCGCGTGGTCAGTACTCTGGAGAAGACTGGCGCAATGGACTACTCTATTGTCGTAGCCGCTACCGCTTCTGAGCTGGCCCCCCTGCAGTACATAGCTCCCTATGCAGGCTGCACCATGGCGGAGTTCTTCATGCACAAGGGCAAACACGTCCTCATCATCTATGATGACCTGTCCAAACACGCGGTCTCTTACCGCGCCATGTCCCTGTTGCTGAAGCGTCCTCCGGGGCGTGAAGCTTACCCCGGCGACGTCTTCTACATCCACTCCCGCCTGCTGGAGCGCGCGGCGAAGCTCTCTGATGAAAAAGGCGGCGGTTCCATCACCGCGCTGCCCATTATCGAGACCCAGGCCGGTGACGTTTCTGCATATATCCCCACAAACGTCATCTCCATCACCGACGGCCAGATCTTCCTGGAAACCGAGTTGTTTGCCGCCGGTGTCCGCCCCGCTGTTAACCCGGGTATTTCGGTATCCCGTGTCGGCGGCAGCGCCCAGATCAAGGCCATCAAAAAGGTTGCCGGTTCGCTGAAACTGATCTACTCCCAGTATCGTGAGCTGCAGGCATTCAGCCAGTTTGGCTCCGATCTGGATGACGATACCAAAGCCCGTCTGGCACAGGGCGAGCGGGTGGTTGAGGTTTTGAAACAGGGCCAGAACAGCCCCCTGACCATCGAGCATCAGGTTATCATCATCTTCGCGGTGGTCAACAACTTCCTCACCAATATCAAGGTCGAGGACATTGCCCGGTTCCAGGATGAGCTGTTCGAATTCATCGACAACACCCATCCCGAGATCATCGAAAGCATCCATACAACCAAGGATCTGAAACCGGAAAACGCCGAGGCGATTAAAGCTGCAATCAATGAATTCAAAGGGAAGTTTGTGGCATCCAAATAATGGAGGGAGGTAGTATATCCGATGGCAGGCGCTAACACAAAGGATATCAAGCGGCGCATCAAAAGCGTCGAAAGCACCATGCAGATTACAAAAGCAATGGAGCTTGTCGCTTCCTCTAAATTGAGAAAAGCCAAAGAGCGGGTAGAAACTGCCCGGCCTTTCTTCACCATGTTGTATGACACCATGCGGGATGCTGCGATCTCCAACCGCGACTTCTCCTCCGCCTACGTTGCAAAACGGGAAGTGAAGAAGAGCGCGTTTGTGGTCATCGCCGGCGACCGCGGTCTGGCTGGCGGATACAATGCCAATGTGCTGAAATACGCCACCCAGCTGATGGAAGGTAAGAATGCCCTCGTCATCCCCATTGGTAAAAAAGTCGGCGAGTATTTCTCCCGCCGCGGCTACGAACTTCACACCGAAAAATACCATGAGGCGGAAGGGCTTTATCTGGAAGATGCTTATGACATTGCCCAGATGCTCACCGCTATGTACCGGGCAGGCAAAATTGATGAGATCCGCATCGTGTACACCAAGTTTGTATCGATGCTGACCCAGACTCCCGACGATCTGAAGGCGCTCCCCCTGAACTTTAGCGAGGAGCTGACCGAGAAACCCGCCGCGAAAGAGACTTTGTACGATCCTTCGATGGTGGAAGTCCTGGATGTGGTCGTACCCCAGTATGTGGGCGGCCTCATCTACGGCGCGGTCACCGAATCCTTCGCTTCGGAGCAGGGTGCCCGCCGCACCGCCATGGAGGCGGCCAGCGACAACGCTGACACCATGATCTCTGATTTGAACCTGAAGTTCAACCGTGCAAGACAAGCTGCCATTACCCAGGAGCTGACCGAGATCGTCTCGGGCGCAAACGCCCTGCAGTAATGTGCTTCCCATTTGGTCCCGTTCCCCTTCCGGCGCGGGACCCCTTGGCCCTTTTGCCAAGGCCAGCCGATGCTTTCGGCCAGCCGGAAAATATGGGTAGAAGGAGAAGATACAGATGAACGAACCAAATATCGGCACCGTTGTAACCGTCATCGGGCCAGTTGTGGATATTCGTTTCAAAGCTGGCCAGCTTCCCAACCTTCTCAACGCCATTGAGGTCATGAACAACGGCCAAAAGCTGACCTTGGAGGTCGCACAGCACGTTGGCGACGATATTGTAAGATGTATCGCAATGAGTTCTACCGATGGCTTGATGAGGGGAGTTGACGCGGTTGACACCGGCGCCCCCATTTCCGTTCCTGTAGGTAACGAGACTCTGGGCCGGATTTTCAACCTGTTGGGTGAAGCGGTTGACAACAAACCCACCCCTGTCACCGAGGAAAAATGGCCCATCCACCGTCCCGCACCTTCCCTGGAGGAGCAGGGCGGTACCACCGAGATCCTGGAGACCGGCATCAAGGTTATCGACCTGATTTGCCCCTATGTCAAAGGCGGTAAAGTCGGCCTGTTCGGCGGCGCCGGCGTAGGTAAGACCGTTTTGATCATGGAGTTTATCCGGAACATCGCCCAGGAGCACAGCGGCCTTTCGGTCTTTGCCGGCGTCGGCGAGAGAACCCGTGAGGGCAACGACCTGTACAATGAGATGCTGGAATCCGGCGTTATCAATAAGACCGCTTTGGTCTACGGCCAGATGAATGAGCCTCCAGGGGCGAGAATGCGGGTTGCCCTGTCTGCTTTGACTATGGCGGAGTATTTCCGCGACAAAGAGGGCCAGGACGTGTTGCTCTTCATCGACAACATTTTCCGCTTTACACAGGCGGGTTCTGAGGTGTCGGCTCTCTTGGGCCGTATGCCTTCGGCAGTAGGTTACCAGCCCACCCTGGCTACCGAGATGGGCGCTCTGCAGGAGCGCATCACCTCCACCAAGAAGGGCTCCATCACCTCCATCCAAGCGGTCTATGTCCCTGCGGATGACTTGACTGACCCGGCCCCTGCCACCACCTTCGCGCACTTGGATGCAACCACCA
Organism: uncultured Merdimmobilis sp.; assembly: GCF_902471145.1. Lineage (NCBI taxonomy): Bacteria > Bacillati > Bacillota > Clostridia > Eubacteriales > Oscillospiraceae > Merdimmobilis > uncultured Merdimmobilis sp. The sequence goes on along the minus strand of NZ_CABRJC010000008.1, from coordinate 23,017 downwards.
CTCTGTCCCGTGCGATTTCTTCGCTGGGTATTTACCCTGCGGTTGACCCTCTGGATTCCACTTCCACTGCGCTGACCCCCGAAATCGTGGGTGAGGAGCATTACCAGGTGGCCCGTGCGGTCCAGTCTATCCTGCAGCGGTATAAGGAGCTCCAGGATATCATCGCCATTCTGGGTATGGATGAGCTGTCTGACGAAGATAAGCTGACTGTATCTCGGGCGAGAAAGATCCAGCGTTTCCTGTCCCAGCCCTTCTCGGTTGCGGAGCAGTTCACCGGTATGGCTGGCAAATACGTCCCCATCAAGGAAACCATTCGCGGATTCAAAGAGATCATCGAAGGGAAACACGACGATCTGCCTGAGTCTGCATTCCTGTTTGCCGGAACCATCGACGATGTAGTGGAGAAGGCTAAGAAGGGGGTATAGCAAATGGCTAATACCTTTCATCTTCAGATTGTCACCCCCGATGGGCTGGCTTTTGATGGAGAGACCGAATCTCTTATCGTCAAGACCACTCAGGGTGATGTGGGCATTTTAAGCGGACACGCCGACTATTTTGCAGCCATCAGCGTAGGGCGCATCCGGGTGAAGAACCCCGATGGCAGCTACCGCAAGGCGGCGGTCAACGGCGGGTTCCTGCGGGTAACCAAAGAAGTAACCCGCGTGGTGGCCACCAGCTTTGAATGGGCGGACCAGATCGACCTGGAGCGGGCACAGCGGGCAAAATCCGGCGCAGAAAAGGCGTTGGCTTCTGCCTCTGACCCCGGCGAGGTGGAACTGCTGAAGCTTCGGCTGCGGCGGGCCAACAACCGCATCAATGTGGTTGAAGGCAAGTAAATAAAGAAAAGCGACTGGCTGTATGAAAGGCCAGTCGCTTTTTTATGGATAGAGAATCGTTACAGATTTACGCAGGCTTTTTCTCTCTGATGGAGGGTTAGGGCCATGGTGATTGCGATCACCGAACCCAGCCAGGAAGCGCGGATGCCCATTTGGGTGCAGACCAGAGCGCCGACTGCGCATCCAACGGCAAAGGAAAAGGCAACCATGACATACCGGGCAAGCTTGGACCATTCCTGGTTCTGGTTTTTATCCAAGGCGTCATAAAGATACAGGCCAATGGAGCGCAGGTTTCCGGTAGAAACAATGGTGTTGTGGGCAGTACCTTCCCACTTGCGGAACAGACAGGACTGAAAACCGGCCAAAAAGGTGAAAGCTGCCCCCACATACACATGGGGGATGGTGGTGGGAACAAACCCGGATAGAAACAGAGCAAATGCCAGAAGCAGCAGCCCCCGCTTGCGCCAATCCCCTTGAAACCAGTGGAGCTTATGCTGCACCACCTGGGAGAAGCAAGCACCCAGAACGCAACAGAACATGACAAAGAAGCATTCATTGACCCCTTTCCAGTTTTGCTGAGCAAAGTGGATACCCAGTTTAGCCATATTTCCGGTTTGGTTGTTGGCGAAGATCCCCCCGCGGGTCATGAAGGTATAGGCATCCATGAAACCGCCCAAGAAGGTGATTCCAGCCATAAAAATGGTCCCTTCCACTAAGGAAGCTGTGGTGTTTTTGGTCATACAGCACCTCAAATCCGAAGTATTTCCGGGAAAAAGAAAAAATCGCCTCCCGGTGATTGATACATAACCCATTATATAGCGGTTGATGTCGGATGTAAAGGCTTAGGGGAGAAATTGGAAGGGGATCGGAGCAAGAAAAAACGGCCCCTTGGCCAAAAGCTAGGGAAACCGTTTAATACCCAATTATTTGAGATATTTTTGAAACCGGGGAAGCAGCCCTTCTGCGTCTTTAAGGTGGGCGGGAATCTGCATCAGCAGATGGCCGGGGTACTCGTTCCCCTCGATGAGCTGGGCGCTGTCTTCGGTGACGGCGATATCCCACCCCACATAGCGGATCTCAGGAATCAGCCGGGCAGCAGTGGAAGCGACCTCCTTGACCGCGTCAAAGTTGGGAATTTGGAACCCCACAATCTTGACCCCGGTGTTGGGATGATTTTCAAAAACCATCCCGTCGTAGTTGGCGGCGGGGGTGGTGATTACACCGGTATAGCGGTCTGCCCAAGCGCAGATGCCGCCTTCCGCAACGTTGTCCACCACCGATCCGTTGCTCCCGATTTTCAAACCTACCCACATAATGTCCACCACCGTGCCGGTGAGGATGGTCACCACCCGGACGGTGTTGACCCCTTGGGGGTACAGCTCCTGCAAAGCGTGGTGCTGCTGGATGACCTCTTCCACTAGAGTGCGTTTTTCCTCCAACAGGGAATTATAGAGCTGTTCCACATCGGTGTTCTCATCAACGGCAATCCGTTTGACCCCATGGCCGCCGATGCCGTCCACTGGCTTGGCGATGATCTCGCTGCGTCCTTTGAGGAAGCGGCGGAAAGATTCCACATTCACATCCCGAACATCCAAGTAAGGGCGGGTGACCAGCGGGGAGAACAACTGGTTAAACTCCAGCTTATTCTGAAAACAGTGGTAAAACCTCCGGTCGTTGAGTTTGCGGACCAATTCATTCTGGATGGTGCGGGTCAAGTAGGTTTTGCGCTTGTCCCCATTCAATTTGTAAAACTGGCAGTAGGTATAGTCGGTATACCCTGCCCCGTACTTCAAACCGCACCAAGCCATGTCACAGACCAAGCTGAGCTTGCCTTTGCCAGAACGTTTGGAGACGGTATCCAGTGTTTGGTTTAGATTTTGAAAATCAATGTTGACCACCCGGTCGATCAGGTAGGAGAATTTCATAGGGGAATGGACTCCTTTCGCGAAGTTTCCGTATTCTTATTCAGTCAGGGCTACCGGCACAAAAAATAGGGGAAGGGGGATGCTCCTGTAAGCCCTTGTGAAACACGATAGCCCAATATGCTGCTGGGAAAACAGATGGCAATGCCACCCCATCAACCATTTGATGATGGAGGTGGTGCTTTCATTGTCGGGGAATTCATCCCCAGTAACCGCTTTGCAATTATTATACCACAAAGTCTGCACAAACTGTAAGCATTGCGGTGCGGCCCCTGCCGCAAAGGGCTTCGCCCTGCAAGCAATTCTTCGAATGGCACAGCTTTGCTGTGGCTATTGTACTATAAAGTCTGCACAAACGGCAAGAATTGCGGTGCGGCCCCTGCCGCAAAGGGCTTCGCCCTGCAAGCAATTCTTCGAATGGCACAGCTTTGCTGTGGCTATTGTACTATAAAGTCTGCACAAACGGCAAGAATTGCGGTGCGGCCCCTGCCGCAAAGGGCTTCGCCCTGCAAGCAATTCTTCGAATGGCACAGCTTTGCTGTGGCTATTGTACTATAAAGTCTGCACAAACGGCAAGAATTGCGGTGCGGCCCCTGCCGCAAAGGGCTTCGCCCTGCAAGCAATTCTTCGAATGGCACAGCTTTGCTGTGGCTATTGTACCACAAAACCCGTATGGAAAACAGTGGGGATTCCGTTTTCCTCTAAAATTATTTCCCCATTGAGCTGGGTTGTCCGGATCAGGGGCTCCACCGGATTTGAGCTGGAGGCTGTTTCTATCTGGGGGTTGCAGAGGAGGGATGCCCGCTGGGCGCACAGGGCGGCGCCTCCCAGAGAGGAGACAAAAACGGCGGCGGCAATCCATAGAGAACAGCGGGTAGTCAGCTTCATATTCATATAAATTCCCCTTCCCTTTCTCTTTGCCCAAGCAACAGGCGGCAACATTGTTCTATCTCTAGGATACTGCAAAAAGGGAATCTTTTTGGGGGGAAATTCCAGTCGGTTTTCTTACGATTTCAGTGGGACAACAAAAAGCGGGCAGGCCAAGCCTGTCCGCTTTTTGCAGGGTGCGAATTGCTCGCTGCACTGCTCTTGTTAGAGCCGTTCCCTAATTATCTTTGGCAAAGAACTACTTAATGGAGTTCTCGTAAGCCTCGATCATTTTTTTGACCATCTGGCCGCCCACGCTACCAGCCTCACGAGAGGTCAGGTCGCCGTTGTAACCCTGCTTCAGGTTTACGCCAACTTCGTTGGCAGCTTCCATTTTGAATTTGTCCATAGCCTCACGAGCTTCGGGAACGACGATACGATTGGAACCGCTGTTATTAGAGTTGCTAGCCATAATAAAATACACTCCTTGATTTTTATTCTTTCAGATTGAAGTTTTGCCGCTTTGCGTTTGCAGTAATAGTATCCTCCTGACCGCTTGTGTTATGACTGTCAATTTTTGTGAAATTTTTAGGAAGGATTCGACGTGAGCTGCAAACAGGGAAAGCGGTTCTACAAGGAGAGTTGGGCAAATTGGGGCAGGTGATCCAGTAGGAGCAGGACAGCGGCCACCGGCAACACCAGGAGCGGATTGCGGGGACAGGAGAGGGTGAGGGGGATTTCCACCGGCTCCACTGGGGCGCCGGAGAAGCTGGTGATCCCCCGTTGCAGGCTGATCAGAAGGCTGTCTGCAGTGCTGCTGGAAAGAGTGATAGTATCTTTGGCGGAAAGGCCGCAGGTAATGGCGGGCAGTCCACTTTGGGCCACGGCCTTTCGCACCTGTGGGGAGGCAGTTGCCACCACAGCGATCCCGTGTTTGGGGATTGCGGGCGGGCGATCCATGCTGCCGGTATAGATCGCGATGGCGTTGCCCGGCAGTTCCACCCGGAAAAAGTCCCCTTCCACAATCAAAAAATCCGGCGGGGAGCTGCTGGCTGCAATCCGTTCCCGGGCGATCAATGCGGTGGAGTGAAATGGGCGCAGCGCCCGCCACAGGGCGGTGGAAAGGCGGCATTCCGGATCGCCGGATTGAATGACAATGGGTATCATATAACATTCACCTCGGCCTTAGTTTGCCCATCTAGCCGCATAATAATGCCAAAATCCCCTGGAAGGCCAGCCTTCCAGGGGATTTTTACCAGTCGTGCAACTAGGCGCGATGAGTCAATTCAATGATTTTTTGCTTGGGCATCAGGCCGATTTCCCGGCTGACCTCTTTGCCATCCTTAAACAGCACCAAAGTGGGGATGGTCATGACGGAGAATTTGGAGGCGGCAATAGGGCAGGCATCCACATCCAGCTTGCAGACGGTGACTTTGCCTTCCAGCTCTTTTTCCGCTTCTTCCAAAATAGGGGCCAGCATCCGGCAGGGACCGCACCAGGTAGCCCAAAAATCCACCAGGACAATGCCTTTGGATTCCAATACATCAGTTTTAAAGGTTTCTTCAGTTAGATGAACAATAGCCATACGTAACACTCCGTTTCTCCGGCGGCAGCGAAGGGCCTGTCCATTTCCGCCGGTCTTTGGACAAGGTGCTCCCGACCGCAATCCGGCGGAAGCGTTCGCCCTTATATGCAAAATTTAGCACATCCTAATCATACACCAGAATGGTATGAATTGCAATACCTTAGGCGTGCCTTTCGGGGCTAGTTTTCACAAAAATCCTCTAATTATGAGGGCAGTAGGCATTCTACCGCGCTTTTATGCCAAATTGCAGGGCAGCCCAATGGATTTTTTGAAAAAACCGGTATGGCAACGAAAGCCATACCGGTTCCTTGGTAGGACTTCACCTTTTCATTAGATGCGGGCGTCACAGTATTCGCAGCAGGTGTGTTCCCCGTCTTTGTGGCAGGCATGGGGAAGGTATCCTTCGCTCTTGGTGATGCATTTGGGGTTGGGGCAGCGGAAGGAAGCATCCTCGCCGCCAAAGGTAATGCCTTGGGCAGGGGTTTCTTCCAGCAGGTGGAGAATGAGGGACATCCGGGCGTAGACGCCGCATTTAGCCTGGTAGAAGTACAAGGCGCGGGGATCGTCATCCACTTCATTGGTGATCTCGTCCACCCGGGGCAGGGGATGGAGGACGATGAGGTCGGCTTTGGCTTTTTTCATCTTCTCAGGGTCCAGGACATAAACATTTTTCAGCCGCTCATACTCCTCCAGGGAATCAAACCGTTCTTTCTGGATACGGGTCATGTAGAGGACATCCAAGGAGGGGATAGCCTCCTCCAGGGAATCACAGAAACTGTAGGTGCAGGGGGAGTGATCCAGGATTTCGGTGATGTATTCTGGCATGGTCAGCTCCTTGGTGGAGATAAAGACAAAGTGGGCCTTCAAGCCGAATTTGGCCATACTGTTGCACAGGGAGTGGACGGTGCGGCCGTTCTTTAGGTCGCCGCACAGGCCAATTGTGAGGCCCTCCAAGGTGCCTTTCTGATCTTTGAGGGTAACCAGGTCAGTGAGGGTCTGGGTGGGGTGGAGATGGCCGCCATCTCCGGCGTTGATGACAGGGCAGGAAGCATACAATGCCGCGGCTTTGGCAGCGCCCTCCATGGGGTGGCGCATGGCGATAATATCCGCATAGCCGCTCATGATGATGGTGGTGTCTTTCAGAGTTTCCCCCTTGGAGACGGAAGTGCTCATGGGGTTGTCAAACCCGATCACCTGGCCGCCCAACCGCAGCATAGCGGTTTGGAAGGAGTTGCGTGTCCGGGTGGAGGGCTCATAAAACAGGGTGGCAAGGATTTTGCCCTTGCAGCGGTCTGCATAGGCGGCAGGATTTTTTTTGATCTCCAGTGCCTGGTCGATGACTGCCGTCAGTTCCTCCAACGAAAGGTCGGTCAAATCGATGATGTTTTTTGCACGCATTGCATTACTTCCTTTCATTTTATCTCCTACCATTTTAGCAAGATCCGGTGGGAATGGCAATGTTTCTGAAAGAAATATTTTGGCGGATTGCAGGAAAGAAAATGGCTATTTTCCCGAAAATGGGCGAGTTGGGGCCTATGAAGAAAAAGAGAAAAAATCCCAAATAATAGGTTGACAAATAGTGGCTGGCATAGTATAATAATAAAGTCGATTGAGGGAATACTTCAAACGATTGGTTGTTGCCCGATTGTGTAAAGGTAGCACGACAGACTCTGACTCTGTTTGTCTGGGTTCGAATCCTAGTCGGGCAACCAATGAAGAAACCTTGGAAAATAGCTTGAGAAAGCGGTTTTTCAAGGTTTCTTTTTTTGTAAACTGCCTACATTAGGCCGCTCTATATTTTGGTCGGAGACCTGCTCTGAGAGCTTCTCCAACAGGTAGGGCGAGGGCCTGCCGGACTGATTTTAGCTTTTGATCCCCCAAAATAATGGCCGCCCCCAACCAGAATTTTATGATGGTTGGGGGCGGCTTTGTAGTTTTCTTAGCTGTGTATTTGGATAGCTTTCAAACAGCATCCTTTATGGATGGCATGGATGCAAGAACTGGGGTACCTATCCATTCTTGCGCTCTGGGTAGGTGTAATCGTCCACCAGCCAGATACCGTTTTGTTTGACAACAGTGAATGGAACCGTATCATATTCCGGGACATAGGCGGGGTCCTCGCCGGCGCCAGCGTACCCGGGATTTTTGATATAGGTGGCCTCTGCCACAATTCGATCCGGCTGAACCTCTAACCCGCGCAGGTCAGTCAGCGCCCATGCGTAGGAGTAGCCGGTGCGCCATGGCCCTAAACGGTATACTTTGCCGTCAGCGGTCTTTTGAATGAGGACGACATCGCTGGCTTCATATTGGGCGATGGCGCGGGGGGTGAAAATCTTCGGGAGCACTTCATCATAATTGGTCAGTTCGATGAACTGGGGATGGTTATCCAAAAGGCTGACCCAATCCCCGGTCTCAAACACCACCATTCCGTCTACGTCATAAGCGTCGCTGGCACAATACCACAGGTCGATTAGGATTTTGGATACATCGTTTCCATCAGCATCCAATACTTGAATGCCGCTGTAATCCCGGTCGGCGTAGGCATCGCCAAAGCGTTTGCCGCTCAGCCCATATTCAGAAGGGATCAGATGCAGGCTTTGGGCGATGGTGCGAAGGGTCCCCTCATCCACCCCATAGCCCTCAGCGAATTGTATGGCTGTATAGACAGTAAGGTCATCGTTGTAGCAGAGAATACCGGGAACTTGAATCTGAGGAACTTCTGCCATGGCTCCAGGATGGTTCTCCAGCTGAGTGGGGTTTAAATAGGTGACGGTGGCCAGGGCGCTTTCTGAGCCCTCCTCGGTGCGCACCGGGGTGTAATCCCCCCAGTTCACAAAACTGCCAAGGCGCAGGTTGGGGTATACGGCCTTGTAGTATTCCTCCCGGGGCAAATCGCCGCCTTCGTACCGCTCATAGCGGGAGAACCCCATGGTGGCCACCGGGCCATTTTCATCATAGATTTCCACCGAGGTCCAAAGGGGGCCGCCAGTTGCCCGTTCTTCCCGAGCGGGGAGGGAGACCTTCCAGTTTTGCGGGAGCTGCAGGACTGCGTCAAATGGCTGTGTATCATACTGGAAGCTGTTGTCTGCCGTGCGCCCGTCCTGGTAAGCGGGGAAGGTGACGTAGACGGTGTTGTAACCATGTAAGGTGGTATCGCCTCCAGTTTTGGCCAAAAGGTCTACCGTGCGGGAAAGAGATTCGTCACTGTATAGGGAGATATCCATAGAGAGCTCTAGGTACTGTGCTTCTGCCAAGTCGATGGTGTAGGTCTTGCCCGCTTGCCAGCTGCGGTCGCTGTTTTCCGCTTCGAATAAGTGGATGCTCATACCTGCGCCGTCCATTCCGGCCCTGCCGTAGACCTGGATGTTCCAATCTTCGGCATTGGCATAACCGGCGGGCAGGGTGAACGCGATGCTGTTGTCCTGGAAATGGATGCTCTGTTCCAAACTGTCCACAGCCTGTGCCCCAGTGAGGGTTTTGCCGGTAAAGGTACAGCTCACCAGCAGGGCAAGGCATACCAGGACAGCCGCCAGCGCCGAACAAGAGGTCTTGGGGGATTTGACGATCATAAGAATCCGCTCCTTCATATTGCTTTGGCCCAAGGCCATAGTGGTGGCGGTGTAGGCCAGGTGGGAGAACCGGGGCTTCTCCCGCACCAGCTCCACCAGGGTTCTGCTGTAGGCCAGCTTTTGTTCCTCCCCCAGGGTGGCTACCGCGAGTTCGTCACAGGCCAATTCACAGTCAGACCGGCTATAGGCAGCAGCGGCCCACACCAAGGGGTGGAACCAATAGAGGGACAAACATAGTGTCCGCACCAACGACCAGATATGATCCCATTGGCGGAAGTGGCAATACTCGTGGGTGAGAACATGGGACAGGGTGCTCTCATCCTCTGCCGCCTGGGGGGAAATGTAGATGCTGGGCCGCAAGAGGCCGAAGAGGCAAGGGGAGGGGATATCCTTTGCCAGATAAACCGGCAGAGGGCATCCGGGCGCATCAAAAGGCTGTCGTTGGCGCCGCAGCCGCCGGGAGAAGGAAAGGTTCACCACAGCAAAGGTGAGTCCGGTGGCAACGGCTCCCCCCAGCCATACTGCGTGCAGCAGCATTCCCCTAGAAATGGGGGAGGCCGCAGGTTCCCTTGAAGGGGAATCTTCCTCTGTGGAAAGGGCATCGGAAAGGTCCGGGTTGACCCGGATGACCTGCTGGTTGATAAATTGCTGTGCTCCGGAAGGGTCTACCGCATTCATGACACTGACGGGAGAGGGGATTGAAATGGGCAGAAGAAGCCGCAGAGCCACCACCAGCCACAGACCATACAGCATACGCCGGCTGACCCGCCCGCGGAGCAGCATCCGCAGCAGCAGCACCGCCAGGATGAGGAAGGATGAAGTGATAAGCTGTTCTATCATGGCTGCTCCTCCTCCGCTTTCTTTAAAATGGCATAGAGTTCGTCGATTTCCTCTTTGGAGATCTCCCGTTCCTGCACCAAGGTGTTGAGCATTAGGCCAAGGCTGCCATTGTAAAGCCGTTCCAAGAAGCTTTGTGTCTCCCGGATTTTGGTCCCCTCCGGGTCGATGGTCGGGTAAAACTGTTTGGCGCGGGCGCCTTCCTCATGGCGCACTGCTCCTTTGGCCTCCAGCCGGGAGAGCATGCTGATCACCGTGTGCTTGCTCCAACCGGTGTCCTCCTTAAGCTGGTACACCAATTCGGTGATGGTGCGGGGGGCATCTGCCCACAGCAGGTTCATCAATTTCCACTCGCTGTCCGATAGATTGACGGTCTGCATGGGATCACTCCTTCCGTTCATTTAATTTGGTATACAAATGTCTACCTTTAATTCTAGTATAGACTATAGGTAGACAAATGTCAACCCAAATGGGGAAAATTTGCCCGCCGGATGAGGGTGGCCTTGTTGCAGCAAAGAGGGAAGAGCCTTAAGATAATTATGGTTCGATGACCGAAACCCATGAAAAAAAGGTGCGGCAGTTGCCGCACCTTTTTTGGAATCTCTGATTTTGTTAAATTATGTAGAGATTATCTGCGTTTCCGGGAGAAGGTCGCACCGGCAACAGATACTGCGGCAAGGGCAGTAATCAAAGCAGCCATAGGATAGGCATCGCCGGTGGAGGGGTTGGACTTATCGGGTTCAGAGGGCTGTTCAGGGGTTGTGCCGGGTTTGTCTTCAGAAGGCTGTTCGCCTTTGTACAGCTCTGCCAGCGAGGAGAGAGACCAGTACAGGCGGGAACCCTCTGTGGACTGGGCTTTGCCAGCGGGGATGGTGATGGTATCACCGCCGTCCCACTCGATAACCAGGGTGACATTGTGTTTCCCCAGCAGCTCCATAACAGTCCAGGGCATATTCTCGTAGCTCTTAGCGTCGATCTTGATAGTGTCGCCGTCTTTGGCCTCGGAGATCTGGTCTTTCACATCCTGCCAGAAGTCATCGACTTTATCCTGGTAGGAGCCGCCGCTGTGGCCGCTGGAACCACCAGAGCTGGGTTTGGAATCGGTGAAGGTCAGGGTGAAGGGGCTGAAGTGGGTGGCGGACAGCTCAACGTATTTGGCGCCGCCTTCGCTCAGGATATCAACATACTGAGTTTTGTCGCCTTTGTGCTCAACTTTGGCATACTTCGCGGTGACGGAGGAAGGAACAGGCAGACGGAAGGTAATGGTGTTGCCGTTCAGGTTCGAGATGAGGCCGCTTGTATTGCCGACGACCCATTTGGGCTCTACGTCGAACTGAACAGAGGTGACAACGACAGACACGGTGCCATCCTCATTTTTGACTTCTTTGGTCCCTACTTCTTCCACCACAGTGGAGATGACCACTTCGATCTCAGCGGCATTCTGCTCTTCCGCAGCTTTTTTCGCTTCTTCGGGGATCACAACAGTCTCAAGGCCGGTGGGCGCAGTGGTAGCAGCCGGGTTGCTGGAAGAGGTCAGGTCGTTTTTGGCATCCTCGATGGCCTTCTTTTCTTCCTCGGTTGCGCCAGAGGGGATGTTCACTTCATCTTTGGGGGTGCTGGGGGCGGGGTCTACAACAACGCCAATGTCTTCGCCCACTACCACAAATTTGTCGCCGGACTTTCTGCACTCATAGCCGGCAGCCAGGTATTTGGCATCGACTTCTTTGTTGAAGGTGCCGCCGGAGATGGTAGGAATATGAGGATATCCGTCATTGGTGGCGAATACTCCATTAAAGGTTCCATCAGTAATTTTGAGGAAACCGCCTTTGCTGCCATCTCCCACACCGTATCCAAAGAGGGAACCTTCGCCGCCATTAGCAGCGGTAAAGGTGCCGCCGTTGACAGTCATTCGGCCTTTATCTGCAGTCTCATTATAATAACCGTTGGCGAGAACAGATGTGGAAGCGTTGTTTACAGTAAAGGTGCCGCCGTTGATGGTGGCCTCATTCCAGTTGAGGACAGCGGGGCCGTCGGTGTTCTCAAAGGTGCCATCATTGATGGTCAGCACGCCGTAGTCGTCGTTCTTGACGGTGTTCATGCCGCCGGAGAAGGTGCCGCCGTTAATGGTCAGGGTGATGGTGTTGTCTACAGGAGGTGTTACTCCAAGGTCACCGGCATCGCCTCTGTTGCCGTAAAAACCGTTGTCAATGGCGCTGGAGCCGGCATGCTCCTGAACCAGGTCGGCGCCGCTCATGGTGAGTGTGCCCAGGTTTTTGATGACATACCATGTGTTACCGGTAAAGGTGCAGCCCTTCAGGATGGCGGTGGCGCCAGGGTAGTTGGCCAAAGCGCCTTTGCCACTGGAGACATTTTCCACTGTGCCGGAACCGGTGACGGTCAGGGTGCCTTTGTTGGAGATGGTGTGGTCACCGTTGCCAGACAGGGTTATACCGCTGGCAATATCCAGGGTGATGTCTTTGCCTTCCGGGATCACCACGTTCTCGGTCTTATTATCGGTGATGGAAATGGTCTTGCCGTCGCCATCCTCAATGGCTTCAGCGATGCTGTTGTAATACTTGCCATCGATGGCAATGCCGGTTTCTTGGGGAGCGGGAGCAGCCGGGGTCAAAGGCTGAGCCGGGACCTGCTCCTGGGGAGCTGTAGGGGTAGAGCTGCTGCTCTCCCCGGGCACTTCAGGAGTAGAACTGGAAGCATCTTCTCCTTCAGGGGCTGTGGGGGTGGAGCTGGAAGCATCCTCCCCTTCGGGGGCTGTAGGAGTAGAACTGCTATTCTCCTCTTCGGGAACTGTGGGAGCGGAGCTGGAAGCATCCTCTCCTTCAGGGGTTGCGGGAGCGGAGCTGCTGCTCCCCTCTTCGGGGGCTACAGGGGCAGAACTGACCTCTTCAGCAAAGACAGTCATGCCGCTCATGGTTACAACAACCATAGCTGCCAGAATCGCAGATAGGATTCTGTTTGCCCGTTTTTTCATGGTTAATTCCTCCTTGTTCTCACAATAGTTACCAAAAACCCAATATGAAACCACTGGGAAAATGGTACAACAAAAAAAGCGATTGTCACACGGAGGTCACAAATTCACTTTTCTCCAATATTATACACCATAAAAGGCCGAATTTAAAGGGAAAATAGAAAAAATTAGGGAGAATAGGCTGGAAATAAAATAATCCTACCCTTTTTATAATCAGGGTTTTTGACGGATTTTATCGAAAAAGGGCAGCGCGGATCTTGAAACCATCCTGCCGGAAAACCAGATAGGGAAGGATTCTGTGATGGTCTTGTGAACAAGTGACAGGTCTATTCATATTTTTCTGGAATTTCTTACAAAATGTTCACAATGTTTCCTTGACACTCACAAAATCCTCACGCTATAATAAATAGCGTGCTATTTCCCATTCTAAAAGGAAGGAGGACTGTAATTGGTGTATAGCGTCGGGACAGAGGGGCAGCTTCTCCAATTGTTTAAAATGGTACACAATGCTATGGTGGAGGAGTTTAACCGCAAGGTCAAAAGCTTAGAACTCACCTCCGCACAGGTCCTGGTTCTCGGGTGTTTGGATCAGGCCGAGGAAAATGAGCTTTGCCAAAAGGATTTGGAAGAAATCCTGAATCTATCCAACCCCACTATAACAGGGATTGTCAAACGTTTGGAGGCCAAAGGCTTTATCGAGCGGCGCTCTTGGGAGAAAGATGCCCGCTATAAGCGGATTTGTTTGACCGAAAAAGCCCGCGACATAAAAACAGAAGCGCTTAGCTGTGTTTCTGAGGTTTGGGGCAGATTCCTCTCATGTCTCACCCCTGAGGAGGTTGACACGTTGATTTCCTTGCTTTACAAGATTCAAAATAATCAGCAAAATCACTGAAAATAAATATATAGCTTGCTATGTATTTGTAAAATAGAAATAGTATCTCTCTGTGTATTGTTTCTATACCGTCCACAAACCCACTACTATTTACTATCTAGGGGGCGTACTCAATGAATCAATCTCATCGTTTCCAAAGAAAAACTCTCGCCATTTTGTTGGCGGGCCTCTTGGTTTTTGTCGCCGGCTGCGGCAATGAAGCAGCTCCGGCCTCCGCTCCAGTGGAGTCAGAGGCTGAAACCTCGGCGATCCGTGTACTGACTACCACTGCTAGCCGCGGGGATTTGAGCCGGGGCACTGAGTTTGTCGGTCGCTTGGAAGCTGCGGAAAGCGTCAAGGTTTTCCCCAAAAACCAGGGGCAGATTGTACATACCTATTTTAGTGCAGGCGATGTAGTCCAAGCCGGAGACCTCCTCTTTGAGTTGGATACCGAGGACTTGGAGACCAATCTGGAACTGGCCTATTTGCAGTATCAGACTGCGGTGATTGGTGCGGAGACCAGCTTGATGAATGCGGAGCGCACCAAGGAGAACAGCGCCCGGCAGTATGTGACCGTCAAGGACAATTGGGAAGACCTGGAGGAGGACTACGACGACCAGCGCAGCGCCCTGCGGGATGCTAGGGATGCGGCAAAGGAAAAACTGGAAGCTGCCCGAAAAGAGCTTGCAGATGCAGAACTAGCAGGGAAGACAGAAGAAGAATTAAAGACATTCAAAGAGCAAGTCAAAACGGCCGAGACGGCATACGAAACAGCCGCCACCGCTTTCACCACCTTTGTCAACACCTATGAAAAAACCGAGGACACCTATAAAACCAACAAGAAAAACGCCAAAACCGATTTGGAGTACGCAGAGCGTGCCTATGATTTGGTCAGCGGCGGTGGAGATGGGGAGACCCTGGGCTCTGCGGAAAGCGCTATTCGCCAAGCCCAGCTGAGCTACGAAAGAGCCCAAAAAGCTCTGGAAGACGCCAAGGTTTACGCCCCTATCTCCGGGGTGATCACCACCAAAAACGCCGATGACAGCGATATGGTCGCCATGACCAACCCGGTGTATGTCATCTCCAGCCAGGACAAAGCCCCGGTGGTCTCCTTCAACCTGTCGGAGGACGGCGCCAACGCCCTTTCGGTGGGGGATGGGGTCACTGTGGTGTACAACGGCAAGGAGTACCAGGCCACTATCATTGAGATGGCTGCAGAGGCCGATGCTGCAACCGGCTTGTATGCGGCGAAAGCCCAGCCAGTGGTCCCCCTGGAGTCCGTTCGCTCCGGCGCTGTAGTAAAAGTGAAAGCTTCCACCGCCAATGCCCAGGACGAGCTGATCCTCCCCTTGGACCTGATCGAATACGATGAAAACCAGCCCTATGTCTATGTATACCGGGATGGGGTGGCTGTCCGGGTAGACTTGGTCACCGGTGTGTCTACCGCCGATTCCATTGTCATCGAAAGCGGCCTCACAGACGAGGATCAAATCATCACCACCTGGCATCCCGATCTGAAGGATGGCGCGGCGGTTTATGCCCCCTCTTTGGAAGCCAGTGCTTCCCAGCCGGAGGAGGCCCCTTCTGGGGATTCCAGTGAAGAGCAGCCTCAGGAGAGCTCTTCTTCTGCAGGCGATGAGAAAGGGGAATAAGGAATATGTTTTCTCTCCCCAAGTTTTCCATCAAACGGCCGGTCTGCATTCTTATCTGCATTGTCAGCCTGGTGACCTTTGGTATTTCTTCCATCTTTGAGATGCCTTTGGAATCCACCCCGGAGATTGAAATGCCGGTGCTGATGGTCATGACCCAATATCCAGGCGCCTCCCCTGAAGAGGTGGATAAAATGGTCACCGATCGGGTGGAAGCGGCCATCGCCAACGTGTCCGAGGTGGACAGCACCCAGTCGGTCTCCAGTGAAGGGGTGTCCATGGTGGTCATGATGTTCGAATATTCAGCGGACATCGATAAAAAATATCAGGATGTCTCCTCTGCCTTGGCATTGGTCCCGCTGCCGGATGATTGCACCGACCCAGTGCTCATTGAAGTCAACACCAGCAACCTGAACAACAGCATCATGTCCCTCTCCATCAAAGCGGAGGCGAACGACAATGTCAAGGCCTATGTGGAGGACAACGTGGTGCCGGAGATTGAGAAGATTGAAGGCGTGTCTGACGTGTCGGTGAGCGGCGGATCCCGAAAATACGTCCAGGTACTGCTGGATGAGAACAAGCTCTCCCAGTACAAAATCACCATGCAGCAGGTGGTCTCGGCCATTGCCACTGCCGAATATGAGGTCACCCTGGGTGACCTGGACCGGGGCAACGTCACTGTCGGTTTGATCGGCAGCCAGGAGTTCACCGAATACCACAGTTTGGAAGATGTGCCCATCACCCTAAGTTCCGGGGACATTATCCACGTTTCGGATGTGGCCCAGGTCAACCTGGCCGACGAGGAAATCTCTTCCTACTACCGCCAGGACGGCAAAGAGACCATCGGCATCTCGGTAGCCAAAAACCAAAGCGCCAACACGGTGGACATCTGCAACCAGGTGCTTAAGGTGGTAGACAATCTGAACAGCCAGCAGCTGGGCCTGGAGATTGAGGTCACCAGCAACAGCGGCGAGGATATTATGGAGAATATCCGCAGCGTGGCCTCCGCTTTGGTGGAGGGCCTTGCCATCGCCGTAGTGGTGCTGTGGGTCTTCCTAGGGGAGTGGAAAGCTTCCCTGATTGTGGGCCTTTCCATGCCCTTCTCGGTGCTTGCTACCTTGATCCTCATGTCCTTCTTCGGCATGACCATCAACCTCATCTCCCTGGGCGGTTTGGTCATCGGCATCGGCATGCTGGTGGATAACTCCATCGTGGTTATCGACAGCTGCTTCAAAGCCCAGGCAGGGGAGCGCAGCTTTGAAGAAAACGTCATCAAGGGCGCGGAGCTGGTGCTGGGGTCCATTGTGGCTTCCACCTTGACCACCATCGTGGTCTTCCTGCCCATCGGCATGATGCAGGGGATGAGCGGCCAGCTCTTCCACGACATCTGCTATACCATTGTGTTCTCCTTGACCGCTTCTCTGGTCAGCGCGTTGACTTTGGTACCCCTTCTGTTCGTCCGCCTCAAACCGGTGGAGCGCAAGGACTTCTCTTTTGCCCGGGCTGTGCGGCGGCTGGAGGAGCGCTACGGCCAGCTGATGCGCAAATTGCTTGATAAGCGCGCCCTGGTGGTGGTCACCGCCATTGTGCTGTTTGTGGCGGCCTTGGGCATGTATTCCCAGATTGACATGGAATTGATGCCGGCTATGGAAAACGGCCGGATCTCTATGAGCGTCGATGTAAAAAACGGCCTCAACCTGGAATCCACCAGTAAGATCATGACCCAGATTGAGGACATTGTCAAAAAGGAGCCGGATGTGGAGACCTACTCCATGTCGGTGGGCGGCGGTTCTGGCCTGGCCAGCATGATGGGCAGCGGTTCCGGCGGCTCCATTTCCTTAAAGCTGAAGGACGACGCCTCCATGACTAGCGACGAGTTTGTACAGCGGATGCGGGACTTGACTGCCGGCATCCCCAACTGCAGCGTGGAGGTCAGCAAACAAAATATGATGTCCATCGGCACCGGCGACTCGATACAGCTCACCTTGCAGGGCAAAAACTTGACTTCCCTCAAGGAGCAGGCAGAGCTGGTGCGGGAAGAACTGGTGAAGATGCCGGAATTCCAGACGGCCAGCACCAGCCTTTCCGATGGTAGCCCCCGCGCCAAGATCGAGGTGGACCCCATTTTGGCCGGTTCGGTGGGGATGACCCCTTCCTCGGTTTTAACCAATGCCAGAAGCAAGATCTCCGGCTCCCAGGCGATGACCCTTCAGCAGGGGGACACCGAATACTCGGTCATGGTAGAATATGACCCTGAGCGGTTCCAGGATATCAGCGACCTGTACGGCTTGATGATTGACACCCCACGGGGCGGACAGGTGGCCTTGACCGATGTGGCCACCATCACTTACTCCACCGCCCCCTCCTCTATTATGCGGATGGACGGCGAGTATCTGGTCACTGTGACAGCGACCCCTCCCGCCGGGTCCAACATCAATAATATGACCCGGCTGGCCATCCAGCAGGTACAGAAGATGGGCCTTCCCGAAGGCATCAAGCTGGGGGAGGGCAGCAACATGGAGATGATGTATGAGGAATTCGCGGCCATCGGCCGCGCCTTGGTCATCGCCATCTATCTGGTGTTTGCCGTTATGGCCATCCAGTTTGAATCCCTGCGGTTCTCCTTGGTTGTCCTGATGTCGGTGCCTTTTGCACTGACTGGGTCCTTCTTTGCTTTGCTTCTCACTGGGAGCTCCATCAACATGGCATCCCTCCTTGGCGTTGTCATGCTAGTAGGCATCGTGGTAAACAACGCTATCGTCCTCATCGACTACGCCAATATCTTGCGCCGGGATGAGGGGATGGAGATTCGCGACGCTTTGGTAATGGCGGGAAAATCCCGTCTGCGCCCCATCCTGATGTCCACCCTTACCACCGTTGTGGGGCTGGTTCCCATGGCCTTTGGCTCTGGCGTGGAGATGATGGAGAGTATGGCGGTAGTAGTCATCGGCGGCCTGTTGTTCTCCACCTTGCTAACCTTGATTTTGATCCCCACCTTGTATTTGATTTTCGACAAAGAGGACCGCAAGTCCCGAAAACAGCAGAAACGGCAGAAGAAGTTGGAAGCCGCTGCGAAATAAAATCCATCCTAGCCAAAAGCCACCCCCGGAGGGAATCCTCCGGGGGTGGCTTTTGCTGTGTGGGTGGAAGGGGGAGATACTCTGGGGGGTTAAATAGGTAGGGATTCGCAAAGGCAGCGCCGCAGCTGTTAGACAGCGGTCACCAAGAAGAGGGCAGACCCTATGCTAAAGGAAGGCAAAAAGAAAAACAGCACACCCTTATAGGGTGTGCTGTTTAATTCCGGATGATTATAATTATCTTCTGTTTGCAAAGCAATCACTGCAGTAAACAGGGCGATCCTCTCTGGGCTGGAAGGGCACTTTGCAGGGTTTGCCGCACTCAGCGCAAACAGCATCAAACATCTCACGGGTGCCGTTGCTGGATTCGCCTCTGGCGTTTTTGCGAGCGTTGCGGCAAGCTTTGCAGCGCTGGGGCTCATTGGTGAAGCCTTTCTCAGCGTAGAACTCCTGCTCGCCAGCAGTGAAGATGAATTCGGATCCGCAGTCTTTGCAAATTAAAGTTTTGTCCTGAAACATGGAGTAGTATACCTCGTTTTTTGAAAAAATTTTCTGAACCATTCGTTCAGCTTGACTTTAACTATACGTGAAAAATGTGAAGCTGTCAACTGTTTTGGCAAATTAAATATTTTCGCTGTAGGATGTTCCAGAAATTCATTGATTTTTTATCCAGAGATGTCAAAAATGGCTATGGCACGGTAAAAAGATGGGAAGGAACTTTCCCGCCTAAAGGCGCTGGATGACAGCTTTTCCCCGGTGGTACACGGCTCGGATATCCTCCGGCTTGGTGACCTCCAAACCGGGGATTCCCCTCGCTGCCAGGAAGGTGGCCTCCATCCCCGGCAGGAGCTGCCCAAACCGGTTTTCGCATCCCATGACCTTGGCGGGGGCGGCGGTCAGCAGGCGCAGGCAATCGTTTTCGCTCCAGCCTTTTTCCCGCAGGAGGACCATGGCCGGCTGGGCCAGCAGCATCAGGCTTTCGGTTCCGTAGAGCTTTCCGGGGGAAAGGCCCAGCCCCTCCGAAGGGGGCAGGTAAGCGTCGGTGGCGATGGCGATCTCCACACCGGCCTCCAGGAGAGCCGCAATCTCCTCCGGTGGGTTGGGGGAGAGGTGGGTTCCCCCCAAGGGGGTGGCCACCACCATGGCCCCTTGGAGGGCTGCCTGCCGCATTTGGGCGGGTGTGATGCCATGTGCGTGATGAAGGACATCCACCTTGCAGTCCAGGGCCATCTGGATGCCCTGTCTGCCGCCCACGTGGACCCCAACCCGCTTGCCCCGGCGGTGGTATTCCTTGACGATTTGCAGCAGTTCCTCCCGCCGGAAGACCAGTTCCCCCGCCTGGGGGGTCAGGGAGAGGGGCAGGTTGGCTGGGGTGGCGTTGAGAAAGACATTCTCCCCCGGGTAATCGTTCCCCTCTACCAGGTCCCCCAGCAGCTTGGGGGAGAGAAGGTCGGATTTCCCCACAGGGGTACTTCCTGTCAAGGCGGAGTAATGGGGTGCCCCTTCGGTGCCCAGGGTGATGCCGCAAAGGGCAAACCGGACGGTGAGAGGAAGCCCTTCCACCGCTTGGCGGTATTCCTCTACCGAGAGGCCGCAGGCCGGGTGCCCGCAGATCTGTTCCCCCAAGGCGGTTACGCCGCTGCAAAGGGCGTTCAGCAGGAGGGCTTTCCCCGCCAGCAGATGGGCCGGTTCCGCTACCGGATACAAAGACCCGGCTGCGTATTCCAGCAGGTGGCAGTGGCAGTCCGCCAAGGCGGGGGTGACGGTCAGTTCCCCAAAGTCCACCAAGGGGAGGGCCCGCTCTTCGGGCGTGAGCTCCCCTTCCGGGACAACCCGCAGCAGGATACCATCCTCCACCACCAAGGCGCCTTGTTCGATGGCGCCAAGAGGCCCTGCTGTGACAATTTTTTTGGCGCGGACCACATACGTTTCCTTCATGGCGCTACCTCAAGATGAAAGGGGTGAGCCAGTAGGCGAGAGCCGCCGCTGTGGCCAGCCGGATGCCGCAGCCCAGCACCGCGGCGATGAGGCCGTCCTTCTCCGGCAAGCCGGTGGACTCCGCCCAGGTGGCGGGGACTTGACCCAGCACCACTGAAAGCGGGAACCCGGAGTTGGCGAGGACGAAGCCTCCTACCACCAAGCGGGGGTCGATGCCGGTGAGGGCCGGCAGCTGGGCTACCGCCAGGGTGGGGCTGACCAAGACGCTGAGCACCCCAGTGCCGGGCTCAATGCAGAGGGCGGAGAGCAGGGAGCCAATACCAGCCTCTATGGCGGCCCAGACGCCCAGAAAATCCAGCACGCCGATGAGGGTGAACACAACGGCCACTGCGGGGATGATCACCAAGAGGAGAAGCTGCATCCCCTCTATGCCGGAGTCGAAAAGGACCTTCATCATCGGGGTTTGGGGGGTGAAGCGGGGAAGGGTTTCCAGCTCCACCGCTTTGGTGTCCCGATACAGGGTGCGGGAGAGGAGAAAGGGCACCACGATGAGGGGCAGGAAGATGGAGAGGAGAACCACCGGCAGCGGGTTGATGCCGAAGGCGGTCAGGGCCACCAAGCCGATGGCAAAGGTGGCGAAGGACTGGGGGTTCTGGATCATAGTGGCGATGGAGAGCTTGATCTCATCCCGGGTGGCGCCCGCTTTGACCAGGATGGGGCCGGCGATTTTGCCGGAGGCGTTGATATCCCCTAGGATATTATAGACGCTGGGGATGATCACCGAGGGGTTGATTCCCATGGTCCCCATTACCGGCAGGAAAATGCGGATCAGGGCGTCGGTGAAGCCAAGGCGTTCCAACACCCGGCCCACAATGACACTGACCACAATGGCTACTCCTACGTCGCTGGTGAGAAAGACATCCACCACAATGGGGCAGACCCGCGCGGTGATGGCGGTGAAAAGGCCCGACAAGCTGTCGGGGGCATAGAGCAGTGCCGCGAGAGAGGATAGAACCAGGGCTAGGCCGGTCAATTCCATGGCGGACCACCTCTGGCGGCTCGGTTTGGATGGTTGGTTGTTCATAGGTTTGCCTCCACAACTGCATGTATTTGCCGCATGCCCTGCGGCGGAAAAAGAAAAAAGGCGCTGCGCCTATTGGTATACTATGAAGGTTTGGGGGTGGAGGCTCCCCTACAGGGTTGAGTTCCAGGGGGGAAGGATGTCGAAATAAGGGGATGGTGTTTCCGCCAGTCGTCAGTAGGGCAGAGGGAAGAGGTGGAGGGAGCCGGTCACCGAAATGGGGGCCGGGCTGTTGGTGGCCAGCTGCAAAGTCAGGTACATTGGGTTGGCTGCGGGGAGTAAAAACCCTCCGGAGACTCCTACCCGTTCCTCTTGGATTCCGCTGTGGCCGGAACTGGAAAAGGGGATGGGGTCCTCGCTCCCAAAGTAAGGCAGCACTTCCAGGGATGCCCGGGGAGGAAGTACCCCTTGAATCAGGTAGGAGACAAAATAGTCCCTGCCCGGAGTGAGGGCTAACGTAGCTTCATCCGGGGAGATCCCCACTCCTTCCCCTCCACGGTAGGACCAGCGCAGGGAATCGCCGCTCTTGTACCAGGAGGGTTCCACCAGCCATTGGGATGCAGAATAGGGCACGGGGTACTCCCCTGGGCAGATGGGCTAGAGGGAGCTGCCCCACATCCGGCACAAGTCCCGCTGTAGAGAGGGGTGCAGTAAAAGAAAGGGCTTGATTGGTTTCGATAAATGTTCATCAGCATAACCTCCTATCCCCAAAGTATGCCGGGGGCAATGGCAGGGTTCCTCCTCAAATGGGGAGAAACTGGCGGAATTTTGCCTCCAATTTTAAAATTTGGGGTGGATTTGCATTTTTGAGTGTTTTCAAAATAAACAAGGCCCCCGCACATAGCGGGGGCCAAAAAGGAGAGAAAAGTGGGATGAAAGCACAACCTCATCAGAGGAAATTGGAAATATCAGTTAAAAATCTGTTCTTCTGTTCAAGCCGATTCTACACGATTCAAAAAACGAATATATAGGTTTTCTGTTTACTGATGGCTTAGATTGCTCATCATTCGGGTAAATCACTCAAACGGTTGAGCGTCAGCGCAATATCACTGAGTAAAAACCCAGGTGTACTAGAAGAAACCTGGATTGTGGAAGAGGTTTCTGATACCGCGAATGCGGTACTGAGAGAAACCGTTGCATATTCATTGCTTGACTGGAATGTGTGGCGAGCTACACCGCCAGGAAGAATATCACCATCTTGTAGAATTGAAATTTGTATTGCCGCAGGCGTCACCTGGGAAGCGGAAACGGTACAGTGGAAAAACACTTGATAGATACCAGATTGGTTGATTACGATATTTCCAGAATCGATGGTGTGGGTGATGTTGCTTCCGGAGAATACCACATTGTCATGAAAAGTCATCGGCAAGTTATTCCCACTGGGCTGCGGTGGCGCATCAGCTACAGTAATGAGCTGTGGTATAGCAGCACTACTACCAGTAGCACCACGAGGAATAGTAAACTCAAATACGGCGTGAGCGGAAGAGCCAGAATTTCTAACTGTGGCCTCAGTGCCGGGTTCCGTAGTTGTCACAGAGCCAATTTGAACGGTAGCAGCATCCCCGTCACTCCCAGTGGGTCCAGTTGGGCCGGTAGGACCTGTGGGCCCGGTCGGCCCAGTCACACTGGCGCCAGTTGCACCTGCCGTACCGGTAGGACCAGTTGCGCCAGTAGGCCCGGTTGGGCCGGTAGGACCTGTGGGCCCGGTCGGCCCAGTCACACTGGCGCCAGTTGCACCTGCCGCACCGGTAGGACCAGTTGCGCCAGTAGGCCCGGTTGGGCCGGTAGGACCTGTGGGC
>NZ_CABRJC010000007.1:0-78659 GCF_902471145.1 uncultured Merdimmobilis sp. | reverse complement strand
CACCATCCTAGTGCTGACCGCCAGCTATGTGTATGTGCGGAACAAAGGCGGCCTCCAACCCATGAAAAAGGTCACCCACGGCTTGTATATGACCTCCCTTGCCATCCCCGGCCTGGCCCTCGGCCTCGCCTTTGCCCTGTTTTTCAAGGGGACTGCGCTGTACAATACCATGGCGATTCTTGTCATAGTCAACGTGGTTCACTTCTTTGGTTCGCCATATATGATGGCTATCAGCCATTTTAAACTCTTAAACCCCAACTTGGAATCCATCTGCAAAACTCTGGGAGGCAATTGGTTCAACGTCATTTTCGATGTGATCTTGCCAAACAGCAAACAGGTACTGACCGATGTGTTCATCTACTTTTTCACCAACTCCATGGTGACCATCTCGGCGGTGTCCCTGCTGTACACCTCCAAGTCCATGACTTTGGCGCTGCAGATCACCACTTACAACGACCAAGGCCATTGGGAGAGCGCTGTGGCTGTTTCCCTGGTGATCCTGCTAATCAACACCGCTATGAAGTTGTGGCAGAACTACCGGTTGGAACACGCCCGCCGCCTGGCATTGGAGCAGCCAATGGTGGAGGGATAACCAGCTGCAAGCACAAAACACTAAAAGGCCAGGCCGGAAAATCCGGCCTGGCCTTTTGCTGGGAACACTCAATTCTTCCGGCAGCCGGACCCGCTATTTCTTGGGCATGTCAAACGCCGGATTAAAGGCGTAGAAGTTCTTCGCATCCAGGTGGTCCTGGGCGATGCGGAGCGATTCACCGAACCGCTGAAAATGAACCAGTTCCCGCGCCCGCAGGAATTTTAGGGGATCCCGGACATCTGGGTCGTCCACCAGGCGCAGCAGGTTGTCATAGGTCAAACGGGCTTTTTGCTCTGCGGCCAAGTCCTCGGTCAAATCCGCGATCACATCGCCGGTGGAAGCCAGGGTCTCGGCGCTGAAAGCGGAGCCGGAAGCTGCCTGGGGATACAAACCGGTGGTGTGGTCGGCAAAGTAGACATCAAAGCCGCTCTTCTTGATCTCGTCAGGGGTCAAATTGCGGGTCAGCTGGTATACAATAGCGCTGACCATCTCCATATGGCCCAGTTCTTCGGTGCCGATATCGGTCAGGACCCCTTTGACCTCTCCATAGGGCATAGAATACCGCTGGGAAAGATACCGGGTCGCCGCACCCAATTCACCGTGGGGGCCGCCAAACTGGGAGATGATCACTTTGGCCATAGCGGGGTTGGGCCGCTCGATCTTAACCGGATACTGTAATTTCTTGCTATAACTCCACATACATTCGGTCCTCCCTTACTGTTTTTCCCATGGCCAGGGATCGTCTACCCAGTTCCATCGGTTGCCGCCTTCAACGTCCCACATATTTAAGGGGCCATATTTTTCGGTGAACTCTTTGGCAGCAGTGCGGCGCATTTCATTGTACTTTTTAAAATAGTCCAATGCCGCTTGGTCGTTGGGGTGGGTATCTAGGTACTCATTGGTTTCCACCAGGATAAAATCGCAAATCTGGACCCGCTTCAGCAGCATTTCACGGTTATCTTCCACGGCTTACGGCCTCCTCTCCCAAAAAGGGCTTATCCAGCTCCGGGAACATTGTCCCGCGGTTGAATCCAACTTCCGGCTCATAGGTGGGACACCATCTCTGGAAGGGGACATAAGCCATCGCCAGCGAAACTTGAGGGGATTCGGTGAAAATCCGATCGCTGGCAGGCGCACAGCCTTGCGGCATGTTGGTAATATCACTCATGGCGATACCTCCTGATTTTGATGGGTTTCTTGGCAGGGTCTTCATCCCCATCATACGGCCCCTTTCACCCCTACGTTCCTTGGAGAGAGGAACTGATTCTTTGCATTTAAAAGGGATTCTCCACAACTGCGCCCCCTGTGGATTGGTTTTCCCCAAATACGGAAAAAAAGAAAATTTTTTGTTCCCTTTTCAGATTCTTCAGAACCCTCTCCCCTCTGAGGTGGATTTGTGCTACAATGGTTGCAAAGCAACCATTGGGGAAGAAATCCCTCTCGGGGCAAAGCCCCTCCCGCCGCAGAGCGGCATCGGGATTTTTCCAGTCCGTGCAGACTTTTTGCTGCAATAGCTGCAAAGCAACCATTGGGGAAGAAATCCCTCTCGGTAAGAAGCCCCCACTTCCAAATCGTTCTCGTCAAATTATTTCGAGGGCGCCCTGCAACTGCTGGGATTCGGCCCTTTCTCTAGGAGGAACCATCCATGGATTTTCAGCCCGTCCAAGAAATATTTACCCATGTTATCTCCGGCCAGACCTTGAAAAAAATGGTATTCAGCCGCCCACGGGATCGGGCTATCCTCCGGTTGGAGGTCCATCTTTTCGCCCAAAACGGGGAGCCCATGGTCCAGCTGACCCGCTACCCAGCGGACAACAAGGCCCTGCATCAAAACCTTCCCCCAGAGGAGGCACCCGCCCTCCTCTGCGGGGAGTTGGAACAAAATTTCCGCCAGTGCAACATTCTCACCACCGGCGGGGATTGCGAGGTGAAGGTGGGGAAAAAGAGCCTTCTCATCCACAACAACATCCGGGAAGCCGACCCTGCCCCCCTCCAGGAACACAACCGGGACAAAACCCGCTTTCTGCCGGACAACAAGCCCATCCCCTTTTTGCAGGAGCTGGGCATCATGGACCGGGAAGGAAGGGTCATCCCCCGGATGCGGGATAAATTCAAGCAGATCAACCGGTTTTTGGAGCTGATCGACGACGTGGCCGGCAGCCTTCCCACTGGCCGGCCTCTGGAAATTGTGGACCTGTGCTGCGGCAAAAGCTACCTCACCTTTGCAGTGCACCATTATTTTTCTGTCATCAAACACCGGGAGATCCACGTCACCGGGGTGGATTTAAAAGCGGATGTCATCGCCCGCTGCAACGCTGTGGCGGAAAACCTGGGCCTCCATGGCCTGACCTTTTTGCAGGGGGATATCCTCCAGTACAACCCGGACTTCCCAGTGGATATGGTTATCAGCCTCCACGCCTGCAACACCGCCACCGACATCGTGCTGGCGGGCGCGGTGCGGTGGGGCTGTAAGATCATCCTCTCCTCCCCCTGTTGCCACCACGAATTGGCAGAGCAGCTGGAGTGCCCCGACCTCTCCTTCCTCACCGGTTACCCCATCCTGCGGCAGCGTCTGTGTGAGATCTCCACCGACGCCCTGCGCAGCCGCCTGCTGGAGGCCCTGGGGTATGAGGTGCAGATCGTGGAGTTCATCGACCCAGAGAACACCCCCAAAAATCTGATGATCCGGGCCGTCAAAGGAAAGAAGCCCCTCCCCCAGGAGGAGCGTTCCCGCCGCCTGGCCGAGTACGATGCTGTCTGCCGGTGGCTTCACGTTTCCCCCACCCTGCGCAAGCTGATCCAGGTGGAAGAGTAGGGCCGTTTATATTTTGGAAAAATTTGGCGAATCAATTGACAT
The DNA here is from genome assembly GCF_902471145.1 of uncultured Merdimmobilis sp. Classification (NCBI taxonomy): domain Bacteria; kingdom Bacillati; phylum Bacillota; class Clostridia; order Eubacteriales; family Oscillospiraceae; genus Merdimmobilis; species uncultured Merdimmobilis sp. The sequence continues at coordinate 75,210 of NZ_CABRJC010000007.1, read as the reverse complement.
CCCGTTACCTCTGTGGTATTATTATAAAATAGTATATGAATAGCAACCCTGAAAACGAGGATGTTCATTCCTCGTTTTTTTGTTGAGTGAATTTTGAAAGAGGTTTTTCATGACAGAATCCCAGTTTTCCTCCCTCGGCATCTCGGACGAGATCGTCCGCGCCATCACCGAAATGGGCTTTGAAGCCCCCACTGAAATCCAAGAAAAGAGCATCCCCTTAGTTCTGGCCGGGCGGGATGTCATCGGCCGCTCCCACACCGGCACCGGCAAGACCGCTGCCTTCGGCATCCCTGCTGTGGAACGGATCGACCCAGAAGAAGAGCATGTCCAGGTGCTGGTCCTCTCCCCCACCCGGGAACTGGCCATGCAGTCCTGCCAGGAGATCCGCAAGTTCTCCAAATACAAGCCGGGCATCAAAGCGGTGCCAGTCTATGGCGGCCAGCCCATTGAGAAACAGCTGTTCCTGCTCAAAAAAGGCGCCAACATCGTCATCGGCACCCCCGGCCGGGTCATGGACCACATGCGCCGGCGCACCCTCAAGCTGGATCATCTCAAAATGATCATCCTGGATGAGGCCGATGAAATGCTCAACATGGGCTTCCGGGAGGATATCGAGACCATCCTCAAAGACATCCCCCAGGAGCGGCAGACGGTGCTGTTCTCCGCCACCATGCCCCCAGCCATTCTGGCCATCACCCGGGAATTCCAGACCGACCCGGAGATGGTGGAGATCCGCAAGGACACCCGCACCATCGATACGGTGGAGCAGACCGCCTACAACGTGCCCCAGGGCCGAAAAATGGACGCCCTGCGCCTCCTGCTGGAATTTCATCAGCCCGCCCTTTCCATCATCTTCTGCAACACCAAAAGCATGGTGGAACAGCTGGGCGAGTACCTGAACAACGCCGGTATCGGTTGTGAAGTCCTCCACGGGGATATGAAGCAGTCGGCCCGAACTCAGGTCATGGACCGGTTCAAGTCCCGCCGGGTCTCCATCCTCATCGCCACCGACGTGGCCGCCCGAGGCATCGACGTAGACGATGTGGACGCTGTATTCAACTTTGACATCCCCCAAAATGCGGAGTATTACATCCACCGCATCGGCCGGACCGGCCGGGCAGGTAAAAACGGCCGGGCTTTCACCATCTTCAGCGGACGCAAGCAGATGTACGAGCTGTTTGACATCCAGAAGGTCACTGGGGCAAAGATCCCGGTGATGAAGGTCCCCACCCCGGAATCCATCTTGGAGAGCCGCTCTACCCAGTTCCTCAGCCGGATCAAAGAGGTGATGGACACCGCCGACCTCTCCTCTTACCTGGAGCAGGCGGAAGCCCTATGTGCCAGCGGCTACACCCCAGAGCAGGTGGCCGCCGCCGCCCTCTCCATGGTTTTGGAAAAGGAGCGCCCCGACATCGAGGCGGTCAACGACATTGTGGTCTCCGACCGCCCCCGCCGGGATTCCAGCTTTATGGCCCGGCTGCACCTTTCCGCAGGCCGCCAGCAGGGCATGGCCCCCAACTACATCGTTGGAGCCATGGTGGAGCGCACCAACCTGGAGGGCCACCAGATCGGAAAAATTGAGATCCACGACACCTACACCACCGTGGAAGTCCCCCAGGATAGCCGGGACGAAGCCATCCAAAGCCTGAATGGATGCAAGATTAACGGCCGCAAGGTGGCGGTCCGGCTGTATGAAGACCGCGGCCCCCGCCGTCCCTACGGCGATCGGGGCGGGTTCTCCGGAGAAAAGCGGTATGACCGCCTGCCCCGCAAATCTAGCCGGGACGGAGGCTGGAAAAAGAAATATTCCAGCGAAGATTAAATACAAAATCCCCAGGGCCGAAGCCTCGGGGATTTTTGTTTGTTGCAAGGCGGGGATCCAGGGCCATTTCTTACAATTTCCAGGCTTTTTGGAAAATTCCTGGAAATTCTGCCTTTCAAGCAGTATACTTGACACAAGATTGTCAAATTGTTTATTTAAGGATAAGGAGTTGGTTTTGTGTCAATTTTAGCGTTGGAAGAGCATGAGTGCACAGTCTATGAAACCAAAGGGGATTGGTGGGCGGACAGCATCCTGGGCAAGCAGCAGCTCCCCGGAATCTTTGAGGTGACCAACAAACGGTTTGCCTTCCGGGGAAAGACCCTGCTTGGCACGGCCAAAGAAAATGGGCTGGAATTCGACCTGTCGGACCTGGCTTCGGTGGAAAAGTGCAACATCGGCAATGGCATTGTCAAAATCATCCCTACTGGATTAAGGCTGACCATGCGGGATGGCGGCCAATATGTGGTCTCCATACTCAAGCGGGACAAACTGTTGGAGATATTGGAAAACGCAATCCGCTAAGGGCAGAAAAATAAGAGGGCGGTCAACCCAGCTGGGTTGACCGCCCTCTTGTTTTTCCATATTTAAGCAAGCCCCAGGAGCCTCGCGCCAGTAGCCACAGTAAAGCATACGGCGATGCCGGTCAGGGTGGGAAGAAGAAACGCTACAGCCGTCCACTTCCAACTCCCTGTCTCCTTGCGGATAGTCCAGCAGGTAGTGCCGCAGGGGAAGTGCATCAGCGAAAACAACATGGTGCACAGGGCAGTCACCCAGGTCCAGCCGTGGTCGATCAGCAGGCTGTGCAGCTGGGCCAAATCCCCCAGTTCCAACAAGGAACCAGTGGAGAGGTAGGCCATGATGATGATGGGGATTACAATCTCATTGGCTGGGAAGCCCAGCAGAAAGGCGATGAGAATCACCCCATCCAACCCGATCAACCGGGCGAAGGGGTCCAGAAACCCGGCACAGAGGGCGAGAAGGCTCTCCCCACCCCAAGTCAGGTTGGCCATTAGCCAGATGATCACGCCGGCCGGCAAGGCCACTGCCACTGCCCGCCCCAGTACAAACAAGGTGCGGTCGAAAACGGAGCGGATAATCACCTGCCCGATCTGGGGGCGGCGGTAGGGGGGCATCTCCAGCACAAAGGAGGATGGCATCCCCTTGAGGACGGTTTTGGACAGCAATTTTGATATTATTAGAGTTAAAAATACACTTAGTATAATGAGCCCTACCAGAAGGAGGGCGCTCCACAGGGAATGCAGCCCCCCTGATCCGGCAAAAAACATGGTGATAATTGCAATCAGCGTCGGGAACCGGCCGTTGCAGGGGACAAAATTGTTGGTCAAAATGGCGATAAGCCGCTCCCGGGGGGACTCGATGATCCGGCAGCCGATCACCCCACAGGCATTGCATCCGAATCCCATACAAGTAGTAAGCGCCTGCTTTCCATGGGCGCCTGCTTTTTTAAAACAGCGGTCCAGGTTAAAGGCGATTCGCGGCAGGTAACCGGAATCCTCCAGCAGGGTAAACATGGGGAAGAAGATGGCCATGGGCGGCAGCATCACCGAGATCACCCACCCCAAAGTGCGCAGGATTCCCTCAGTCAGCAGGCTGTGCAGCCAAGCCGGGGTGCCGATTTCCAGCAGCCAGGCGGAAGCTGCCCCCTCCAACCAGCCAAACAGAGAGGAGAGCCATTGGCTAGGCAGGTTGGCCCCGGCGATAGTCAGGTAGAACACCACCCCCAGCAGAAGCAGCATCACCGGGATGCCGGTGGCCTTCGAGGTCAAAAACCGGTCGATGGCCCGGTCCCGGGGGCCGTAGCCTGGTTTTTCCTCCCGGATGGAGAAGTGGCTGATGGTTTCTGCCCGCTGGATTAAGCTCTGGGTGATTCGGTCGATAAGCCCTTCCCGGTCGATATCTCCCCCGCCAAGGCATTTCTTTGCCTCTTCCAGGGCTTTTTTCACTTCGAGGTCCCCCCGCAGGTCAAATCCCAGGCGGGCTTGGGCGGCGGCCAACAGCTTCTCCTCTCCATCCAGGAGGCGCAGGGCAAGCCACCGGCTGTCAATGGCGTCCTGGACCTTAGCGACCGCTGGCTCCAGCAGGGAGATGGCTTCTTCCAACTGGGGGCCGTAGTCCACCTTGACCCGATATGTCTTTTTCTCCCTGAAGGCGATGGCTTCCACCTGATCCATCAACTCCTCCAGCCCTTTCCCGGACCGGGCGCTGGTGGCCACCACCGGCACCCCCAACTGGAGGGAGAGTTCCTCCAAGTCCACCTGGATTCCCTTCTTCTCCGCCTCATCCATCAGGTTGAGGCAGACCACCACCCGCTGGGTGATCTCCAGGGTTTGGAGCACCAGGTTGAGGTTCCGTTCCAAACAGGTGGCGTCCACCACCACCACAGCGGCATCCGCACAGCCGAAGCAGAGGAAATCCCGGGCTACCTCCTCCTCCACCGAGCTGGCCAGGAGGGAATATGTCCCCGGCAGATCCACCAAAATGTAATCTTTCCCCTTGTGGCGGCAGGCACCCTGGGCATTGGCAACCGTCTTGCCCGGCCAGTTGCCAGTGTGCTGGTTCAAGCCGGTCAAGGCGTTAAAGACTGTGCTTTTCCCCACGTTGGGGTTTCCGGCCAGGGCGATCACCCGCTGGTTCTCCCCCTTTTCGATGCAGAGGGTATCCCCCAGCACCGCCGCCCCGGTGGATTGATTGGTTAAACCCATTGCGATCCTCCCCCTTATGGTTCTGGGACGAGCAGCACCCGCCCCGCATCTTCATCCCGCAGGGCGATCAGCGCCCCCCGCACCAGATACGCCACCGGATCCCCAGCCGGGCTCTTGTGAACCGCCTCCACCTGGGTGCCTTCCACAAGGCCAAGGTCCAGCATCCGCCTTCGCTGTATGCCGGCGGCGGTCAATTCTGCCACCCGGCCCCGCTGGCCAATGGCCAACAGGTTCATTGTCATAGGTTCTGGTATCATTGCAACAAACGCCTCGATTCTTTCATTTGCTGTAGGGAGAGACAGTCCCCTACCCTACTAGGCTATGCTGGGGGCGGTTAACCTGCCAATGAAGGCCGGTCCGGTTGACAAAGGGCACAGGGCAGGGTATCATGAAACAAACCAAAAAATTGCATTATGCAGGGAAAAGGAGCTGAACTGGGATGAAACTGACCGAAGAAACTTTTTTAGCACAGCGCAAGGAGGTATTCTTCCAGCAGCCAGCTGGGGCCATCGATTTGCAAAACGCCTTCGATTGGCAGAAATCCCTGCCTGCAAGCAAACAATTTTCCACCGTTCTTGCACGGGCGGTGGAAAAGGGCCGTGTGCTGACCCAGCCCCGTGGCGGCGTGGTCCTCCCCGAGGAACAGATCGCCCTGATGAAGTGCCAGGTGCGGGAAGGCCAGGCGGACCTCCTCACCGCCATCACCGACAGCGCCACCAACAAGGGGGATCTATCTGCCGCCCAGCGGCTCGTTGAGGACTCCCGGCGGCTGGGCCATTCCGCCCAGGAGGGGTTCCCGGTCACTGCCCATGGGGTTTCGGGCTGCCGCCAGGTGATGGAAGGGGTGGAGCGCCCGGTCCAGCTGCGCCACCGGTGCGTGGATGCCCGCCTGCTGGTGGAGACGGCGCTGGCCGCCGGGTTCACCTCCATCGACGGCGGGGGCATCTCCCACAACCTCTCCTACGCTAAGGACGTTCCCCTCGCCCAAACCCTGGCCCACTGGCAGTACTGCGACCGGCTGATCGGGGAATATGCAGCGGCGGGGATCCTCCTCAACCGGGAGACCTACGGCCCTCTCACCGGCACGCTGATCCCCCCTTTCCTCTCCCATGCCGTCTCCATTCTGGAGGCGCTGTTGGCGGCGGAACAGGGGGTGAAGTGCATCACCCTCTCCTATGGCCAAGGGGGGAACCTGACCCAAGACGTGGCCGCTATACGCTCCCTGCGGCAGCTGGCGGGGGAGTACCTTTCCAAAATGGGCTTTTCCGACGTGGCGGTCACCGTCTCCCTCCACCAGTGGATGGGCGGCTTCCCCCAAGAGGAGGCCAAAGCCTATGGGGTGATCTCCCTGGGGGCGGTGACCGCCGCTCTGGGCCGGGCCGACAAGGTGGTGACCAAAACCCCCATGGAGGCCATTGGCATCCCCACCCCATCCGCCTATGCCGCCGGCCTCTCCTGCACCCGGCAAATTTTGTCCATGCTGGCGGAGCAGCCTATGCCCCACTCCCTGGCCATCGAGGAGGAAAGCAGGCTGATCGGGGAAGAAACCCGGAGTATTGTGGACTGTGTCCTTCAGCTGGGGAACGGGGATGTGGCCCTGGGCGCCGCAAAAGGGGTGGAACAGGGGATCTTGGATGTCCCCTTCTCCCCCAGCCGCCAATCTGCCGGCCGGATGCTCCCCGCCCGGGACAACGAGGGCTGTGTGCGGATCTTTGAGCCGGGTAACCTTCCCTTCTCCAAGGACATCCTGGACTTTCACCGGCAGAAGATCGAGGAACGGGCTAAGGCGGAGCGCCGCGCCCCCTCCTTCCAGATGGTGATTGACGACATCTACGCTGTCAGCAACAGCCGGTTGGTGGGCCGCCCCCGCTAACACAAACCGCCGGTTCCGAAGGGCCGGCCTTTTTCCATCCGAAGCCCCTTCTAGCCGGGCTTCGGTTCCAAGAAAGGAGAATGTTATGGCTTCCCCTATGCGCGACAGCCATCTGTACAGCGTCTACTTCGCCCCCCGGGGCAAAGCCCGGATGATCAACCTGGGGTGGATGCTCTCCCAGCGCCACCTGAGCCCCTTTGACCTGCTCATCGGCTTCATTGGGGAGCCGGGTTCCGGCAAAAGCAGCCTGGTGCGGGGGATGTTCCCCGGCCTGGAACTGGCCAGCGATGACGAAGGGGTCAATGTCCGGCCCCTGCCCCTCCTAAACCGGGATGGGCGGGGTTTTCGGGACAGCCACACCTACCACCTGGACGTCCGGTTTGAAATGGCCTTCACCCAGGTGTACGACCTGGCCCAAGCGGTCCGCACCGCTGTGGAGGAGGGCAAACGGGTGGTGGTGGAACATTTTGAACTCCTGTACCCCTATCTGGGGATCAACGCCCAGGTGCTGGTGGGGGTGGGGGAAGAGGTGATCCTCACCCGGCCCACCATCTTCGGGCCGGAGCCCCAGGATGTGGCCAACATCGTCTTTTCCTCCTCCTGTTACCGGAAGATGGCCCACACCGCTGAAAACTTGACCGAACTGTGCATCACCAAAGCGGGATACCCCACAGACTATCACCACGGGGACGTCCACCACGGGTTTATCTTAGAATACGACCAGCACCCTGGCTTCTCCATCCCCGAAATTGAGGCCGCCGTGAAGGAGATAATCGCCGCCGACCTGCCTGTGGCCTACAAGGACGAGGGGCATGTTTATATAGGGGAACATATCCACCCCTGTACCGGCCCCCGCCTTCACGTCAAGAGCACTGGGGAGATTGAAAACTTCTCCCTCCTGCCCCAGTTCCAATACGACCCGATCCAGCACCAGTACCTATTGGTGGGGCTGATCGGGGAGCGGCAGCGGGACAATATCCGCGACCTGAACCGGATCGTCTTTTAAAGGAGGGCCTTGCCCACCAGAAAGATGGCCCCTCTGCTTGTCCTCTTCTGTGCTGCATAGAACACGCCGGCCTTTATCTCCAAACCGGCGTGTTCTCTTTTACCTGCAAGGCATTCCTGCCGCTTACGCCAGCCGCAGCAAAGCCAGCAAAATCAGCATGGCGCCCCCCAGCCAGGAAATGTTTAGCTCCTGGCGGTGGGCCAGCTTCCTGCCCAAGGCGCACCCTCCCCCAACAGCCGCCAGGTGGAGGAAAAATGTACAGCACAGCAAAATTCCCGGATGCCGCAGGTCCAGCCCTGCGCCGAAACCGCTGACCAGGGAATCCAGGGAAAGAGCTGCGGCCAGATAGAGGGCTTCCCGGGCGGTCAGCACCTGGGAGAGGTCGGCGTCCGCCAAAGTCTCATCCATATAAACGTCCAGTACAAAGCCCACGCCTCCCCAATGGAAGGAGAATTGGGTTCCCCCGCCCAACCGCTTTAAAAAACCCTTGATGCTGTTTTGGAACAGGTTCCACAGCCCGATGAAGAGCAGCAGGCTCACCCCCGCCCACTTGGCCAGGCCGGGCGGCAGCAGCGGCTGGGCCAAAGCGGCAGCCCACAGGGCAATCCCCAGGACAGTTGTGCCCATCCCAGCGATGACGGCGGCGGAATAAAAGGGGATCTGAATGCGGCTTGCACCGTAGGAAAACGCCGCTAAAAAAGCATCTACGCACAAAGCGAAGGCCAAAAGCAGAGTCTCGATGGTCATACACCTCCTAAATTAGCCTGATGTAGTGTATGCCGCGCCGTCAAAATGTGGGATTTTGGATTGTGGTGGTTTTTTGTATTGACTTCTTTTTGGGTGATGATTTATACTATTTAATAATACGGTTTTCGTATCAGGAGGATAAAATGAACAAATTCAACAAATCCATTCAACAAGTCATCCAATTTGCCCTGACATTCTTTATGGCAATGTTTGCTTTGATCTCCGGCTTGCAGCTGGTGTACCTAGTAAAAAATGGTGTAACCACCCAGGGCTTGATCATGGTGGTGTTTTTTGCCGCCGCCGCCTTTGCCTTCAACCGGGTAAAGGAGAACCAGAAGAAGCAGGTTGCAGCTTTGTCCGCCGCACAGAATGCGGCGACAGAAAGACAGAAGTCTGCCCCGGTCTACAAACACCCGGCTTCTGTCCAACAGTTTATCGCCAGCAGCAAGGCCTGCCCCCGCTGTGGGGATAAGCTAGCCGTCTGCCTGGAGCCCCAGCACGGCAGCACCTTTCCCCACCTGGCCACCGGTGCAGAGCCTGGGGATTGCAAATACTACTGCCCCACCTGCAAAAAATTTCTCTCCATGGATGAGGAGTATGAGGACTTCACCTGGGAGGCCCCAGAGGTCCCCGAAGGGGATGGCCGCCGTTACCACTTCTCCCAGGAGTACCTCAAGCCCCTGGAGCGGCAGAAAACCATCAGCACCATCGCCATGACTGTCGGTGTCCCCGGTATCTTCCTCTTTTTATATTTACTCAAAGTCTACGCTTCCAACCTGGCACTGGCTGGTGTGATTCTGTGTGCCGTTGTCTCCAGCGTGTCAGTCACCATCTCCTCCAAGGCGCGCCGTGCCCTGCGGGAATCCCAAAAGGTCTATTATGAGTTCAGCGAGGACGGCCTGATCCAGTCAGATGGCCAGAAGCCGGTCTTTTATCCCTGGAAGGACATCCGAATCCTCTATCAGGTGGGGGACGACTTCCAAGGGGTCGCCTTTGGCACCACCGGCCGGAACTTTATCATCACCGATTATATCGAGCGCAAGACCAAGATCGTGGAGCGGATCGTTGCCCATGTAAAGGATCACGCCCAGATTGACAGCAGAATTTTTGAGCACATCAACCTTCCGGAAGAGGAAGAGGCCAGCCCGGCCAACTAACCCAAAAGGAAAAGCGCCCTCCCCAGCTGGGGAGGGCGCTTTTTTCATCGGTTTATTCCTGGGTTTTCAAGTATTCAGCCTTTCCTAGCTCGTAGAGGTTGTTGCCCTCGCAATCGATGACCACCACTGCGGGGAAGTCCACCACCGTCAGCTTGCGGATGGCCTCAGCCCCCAAGTCCTCATAGGCGATCAGCTCCGCTTTCTGCACCTGCTGGGAGAGGAGTGCCCCTGCCCCGCCGATGGCGCCAAAATAAACAGCGCCGTTTTTCTTCATCGACTCCACCACCTCGGGGGAGCGCTTGCCCTTGCCGATCATCCCGGTGAGTCCCATATCCATCAAGGTGGGGGCGTAGGCGTCCATCCGGTAGCTGGTGGTGGGGCCTACTGCTCCAATGGCCCGGCCAGGCTTGGCCGGGGTTGGCCCAGCATAGTAGATGATGGCGTCCTTTATCTCCAGGGGGAGCTTTTCACCCCGCTGGGCTGCCTCCACCAGCCGTTTATGGGCAGCATCCCGGGCGGTGTAGATCACACCGGTGATCAGAACGCTGTCCCCGGCTTTCAGGGTCTTAGTCTGCTCTGTGGTCAAAGGGGTTGTCAGACGGATTTCCATAATTCCACTCCTCCCGTTACAGCACCGCTTCTTTGTGGCGGGTGACATGGCAGTTGATGTTGACTGCACAGGGCAGCCCGGCGATATGGGTGGGCAGCGCCTCCACATTGACCTTCAGGGCGGTGGTTTTCCCGCCGAAGCCCTGAGGCCCGATGCCCATCCGGTTGATCTTCTCCAAAAGCTCCCGTTCCAACTCCTCGTAGTAGGGGTCGGGGTTGTAGGAGTCCAGAGGGCGGATCAGCGCCCGTTTGGCGATGGTGGCGGCCTTGTCAAAGGTGCCGCCGATGCCCACCCCCACCACGATGGGCGGGCAGGGGTTGGGGCCGGCCTCCCGCACCACCTGGAGGACGAATTCCTTAACCCCCTCCAACCCGTCAGACGGGCGAAGCATCTTGATCTGGCTCATGTTTTCACTGCCGAAGCCCTTGGGTGCAACGGTGATCTTCAGCCCGTCACCGGGGACGATGTCGTAATAGATCATGGCCGGGGTGTTGTCCTTGGTGTTGACCCGGCGCAGGGGGTCACCCACCACCGAGCAGCGCAGGCAGCCATCATGGTAGCCCTGGCGCACCCCCTCATGGATGGCCTCCTCCAGATTGCCGGCCACATGCACTTCCTGGCCGATTTCCACAAAGACGCAGGCCATGCCGGTATCCTGGCAGATGGCGATCTCATGTTCCGCGGCGATTTCATAGTTTTTTACCAGGTTGTCCAGGATGCCCTGGGCCACCGGCCAGGTTTCCTCCCGGCGGCTGCACCGGATGCACTCCTTGACATCCTCCCCCAAATGGCAGTTGGCGTCGATGCACAGCTGGCGCACCGCCTGGGTGACGGCCTTTGATTCAATCTCTCTCATAGCATTCCCTCCTGTTGGATAAATGGCGGAAAAATTGCGTTTCTTCTGGTTTCAGTATAGCACAAACCCCGATTACCGCAAGGGGTTTGGAGATTTTTGGGATAATTATGCAGGATTTTCTTCATTTTTGGTGGTTTTCACCCCATAGAGGATGATCTCCCACGCTGGGATATAGGGGTGTTTGCGCAGGTAAAACCGGTAATCCGGCCGCAGGGAGTGGAGGTACAAGGGGAGCTGGAACAGGTCTTCGCTGCGGTGATAGGCGGCTACGCTCAGCTTTGGGCCCCACCGCCGGATGGATTTTGCCGCCCCGCGAAGGGCTGCCAGCTCCTCCCCTTCCACGTCCAGCTTCATATAGGTGACCGGCCGGCCCGCCAGAAGGTTGTCCACCGTCTCCACCGGCACCACCCCTTTCCCCGCCTGGGTGAGGGCGCAGTGCCGCCCCTCTTTGGCCCGGAACCGGAGCTTCCCCGGCTGGCCGCTGACCGCCAGGTTGTGGCACTCCAGATCCCCATACCCCTCCCGCTGGGCCCGATCCAACAGGCGGCGGTAGTTTTTGGGGTCAGGCTCCACCGCGATGGCATGGGCCCATCCCCCGGCTATCTGCTGCAATTCTGCCAGAGTGTCCCCGTCGAAGGCCCCCAGATCCAGGCATCTCTCTTTTCCGGTGAGATGGAGCACCGCGGGGCCCAAATCCTCCGCCCTCTGGCTGGTGCAGCGGTCTAAATAGCAGAGCTTGCCGCTCACCTTAAAGTCTAAAAGATCCACCAGCACCTGGCGGGATCTCTCATCGGCCAAAAGGCGGTACACCTGGTCCAGCTCCCCCTCGTGGGTGGCGGCATATTCCCAGGTAAACAGCTCCTCCCCCACCACCGGCAGGTCGGGGACATACAGGGTGTGCCGCTGGCCTAAAGTGTGAATCCAGTCCATCAGCTCCGGCTGAAAGGCGGCAAAACAGAGGAGGATGACCGGTTCCCCCGCCTCCGCCTCCACCTGCCCAAGGGTCTTCACTGGGAATCCAGCGAAGCTCTGGCCCCGCACATAGCCATCACTGGCAAACACCCCTGCAATGGGGATCCCAAACTGGGCGGCAGCCGTGAGGGCCTTCTGGGCGCCGTCCCCCATGCCGTATAGGTAAATGGGCCGGGTCTCCCGCCGGAGTATATCCCACAGGGATTCCCGTTCCCGCAGCAAACTTAGAATCATGGCAGTTCCTCTTTCCGCCGCTGTGTGCGGCTTTCCCCCTTATTGTACTATCTTTGGCCCCGTGGTGCAAACAGATTGCAACCCCGCCCTGGACGTGCTATGATGATACCATGAAAATGATGCAAAGGGAGGATTTTATATGACCACACCCTGCACCCGGCAGGAGGCTTTGGAGCACCTGAAAGAACACGTCCACACCGATTCCCTGATGAAGCATTCCCTGGCGGTGGAGGCTTCCATGCGCCACTTTGCCCGCTATTACGGCGAGGATGAGGAATATTGGGGGATGGTGGGCCTCCTCCACGACATTGATTACGGCGAGTTCCCCGAGGAACATCTGGACCATGCCCCCGAGATGCTGCGGGGCTATGGGTTTGACGAGGCGTTTATCCGCCACGTCCTCAGCCACGGGTACAACCTGCGCAACCAGGTGGAGCCCATCCACCCCATGGAAAAAGTCCTCTACACAGTGGACGAGCTCTCCGGGTTTATCACCGCCTGTGCCTTGGTCCGCCCCAGCAAAAGCGTGCTGGATTTGGAGGTCAAATCGGTGAAGAAAAAGTTCAAGCAGGACAGCTTTGCCGCCGCCGTCAACCGGGGGGTCATTCAGGACGGTGCCGACCGGATGGGTATGCCCCTGGAAGAGGTCATGGCCGAGACCATCCTGGGCCTGCGGGAAGCCGCCGACGCCCTCGACCTGGGGATGCACAGCGCCCAATAAAGGAAACCCGGCGGATTCTGCAATAGAATCCGCCGGGTTGTCTATTTGAAGAATTTTCCTCATTTTACAGCAACGCAAAGATATATCGAGAGAAAATTCTACTCAATGTATTAAATCTGCCAAGGCATGTATTTGATATAGGTCTTGCAGGCCCACAGCAACAGCAGGACCAGAGGATAAGACCAGTAAAAGGGCAACCGCTTGGATTTGCGGCCCAGCTGGCCGTTGTACATGGAAAGGGGGATCACCGCCAGCAGCATCCACATATTGGCAGTCAGCAGGAAAAAGATTTCAAAGTTGGCAATCAGCCCACTGGAGAGCATCATCATAAAGGCGGGCAGGGTCATGGCCAGGGCCACCAGGCCGATGGAGATCGCCAGCTTCTTAGGCTCGTTGCCCAGGGTGTAGATGAAAAAGATCAGCATGACTCCAAACAGGCTGTATTGGGTCTTTAAGATAGTCGCCACCATGGCGCAGAGCAGCGGCAGCATCATGGTCCCGCTGCTGCGGTCCTTTTGGGAGGCAAAGAGGCACAGGGCCACATATCCCAACACCATGGTAAACAACAGGTTCTGGCTTTTTAGATCCACCGGTACGCCGGAATAAAACAGGTCATAGGGCATCTCCGCCAAAAAGGCGAAAATCAGCAGGCGGTAGAGGTAAAACTTGTGATTGGAGGTTTTGCGAAAGCCCTCCACAATCAAAAAGGCAAAAATCGGCAGGGCCAGCCGGCCGATAATCCGGGGGATGATCGCCGCGGGGAAATAGGCGTCCCCCACCAAATCCACAATCAGGGCCAAAACGCCCAAGATTTTTAGGGCAAAGCTTGACATATTCTTCCTCCCATTGTTCTGTGTGATGTGATACTATTATAGAATACCCTACCAAGGGGCCAAAGGCAAGTCCCAGTTTTCCCCCACCGGTGGTTTACTTTGTCCCCCGAGTGTGCTACTCTTATAGGTAGTAGGAATGACTTTCTAGAATGTTGAGGTGTTCATTGTGGCTGGCGACCGTAAAACCGGGGCTCCCGTCTATCAGCAAATTGCCATCGACCTGGCAACCAAAATCAGCAACGGCAAATTCCGGCCTGGCGAGCGCATCAGCGGGCGCTCCACTATGGCGGGGCATTACAATGTCTCGCCGGAGACCATCCGCCGGGCGGTCAGCATTTTGGAGGATGCCGGGGTGGTTGCCGCGCGCCCCCAGGCGGGGATTGAAATTCTCTCCCGGGACAAAGCGGTGGAGCTGGTCCACAAATTCCGGGACATCGAAGCCTTGACCGCCATCAAAAACAACATCTGCGAACTGCTGCAAAGCATCACCCGCCAGCAGATCGAATTGCAGGAAAATGTCCGGCTCCTCATCGAGAGCAGCGAACGGTATAAGACCCTCAACCCCTTTATGCCCTTTGAGCTTCAGATTGCCCCTGGTTCCCTAGTGGTGGGGCAGAGCCTTTCCTCCGCCCGGTTTTGGAACAACACCGGCGCCACCATCATCGGCATTAAGCGTGGGGAGGAGACCATCCTCTCCCCTGGGCCCAACACCGAACTGCGGGCAAGGGATATCCTGGTCTTTATCGGCGATGACGAGACCTATTTCCGCACCAGCAGTTTCCTTAGCCGTACGGCAGAGGAATAGCTGCTCCCCCTTCTCCCCCGGCGCAGCCAGGGGAGATTTTTTCATCCACCTCCAGCGCCAAAAAAGGGAACGGGCCAACTAGCTCGTTCCCTTTTTTCTTTTGCTTGCAGCGGTTATTCCTCTGTGCCCCTCAGCTCCGACAGATCTTCCGGGAGGGTGAAGAGAATCTCCTCCCCTTTGTTGATCACCAGACAGGGGATTCCGATGCGCCCCTGTTCCCGCATGGCGTCAAACTGGGGGCAGTTGTCCCGGTATTTGAGGAATTGTTTGAGGGGAAGCATCCCCGACGTGATATCCACCGGGCGGAATGGGACATTGGCCTGTGAAAGAGCCTCTTTCATAGCGGGACAGCTGGGTCAATGCTCACTGGTGAACAGGATAATGTCTTTCATAGTTGTCACTCCTTTTTATTGGTCCTATGGTTTCGGGGCGGTTAATGTTCCGCCTCTTTGATGATGCCGGTGCGGTAGGCGTCCAGCAGCTTTTTCAGGCTTTCAATCTGCTCTTTGATATCGGCGCCGGTGTCGGTGTACTCCACCGTGCAGCGGCGGTCCAATACTTCAAAGATCTTGGAGGTGGAGAGAATATCCTGGTTGTCCTCAATGGCCTGCTGCACACTGGTAAACGGCCCGTGGGAGATGAGGCGCATGCCGTAGGAGTTGTAAATCAGGGTGTAGCCGGCAATGCCGGTGGTTTTTTGATAGGCACGGCAGAACCCGCCGTCGATGACAATCAGCTTGCCGTCTGCCTTTACCGGGTTTTCCCCATCTTTGGTCTTGACCGGAACATGGCCGTTGACAATGTGGGAGACCTCCGGGTTCAGGCCGAATTCCTCCAGGATGCGCCGGCAGGCGTCCCCGTGGACGGTGTATTTGTAATAGGGGTTCTTGTGCTCCTCCCAGGATGCTTTATCCTCTACCAAATAACGCTCAAAGGTGGTCATACGGTCTTTGCCAAACAGGGGGGAATTTGGGCCGCACCACATATACCACATAAAATCCTGGCCCTTGAGTTTTTCCGGGCTCTCAAACCGGCTGAAAAAGGCGTTGCGGGCCATTTTCTCCGCCTGATCCATCAGGCCCCGGCCGCTGACCACCTGTCCGCCGATCTCCATTTTGGTGAAGGAGCCGTCCTCCTCCATGGGGATGCAGCCGTGGTACAGCAAATTGGAGTTGTAGCATTTGTACAGGGCGCCCGCCGAGTAGAGGAACCGGACATGGCGCTGCAATTTTTCGCTGTGAAGGAAGGAGCTTTTCAGCTGGTCCATGACCTCCCGTTCCCGCTCGGTGAGGGCATAGGGGTCTTTGGGGTCGATGGTGGGGAAATCCCAGTCCCGGATGGGGTAATCCACCCCGCCGATCCGGACTGTTTTCGCTTCGTAGTTGATCTTGTCCAGCAAGAGGCGGTCTTCCATCCGGTACTCCGGGTTGCGGCGGATGATCTGTCCTTCCAGCTTAAACTGGATGACCACAATGGCTTTATGAAGCTTGGAATCCAGCACAATGTCGTTGGAATTGTACTTCTGCTGGCTGGATACCTTAGGGGTAAAGCAGCTGCAATCCCCCTGGTAGGTCTCCTGGGCGAAGGTGACCAGCGGCCGCAAGCTGATGCCGTACCCGCTCTCAATCATGTCCAAGTTGGCGTATTTCAGGCTGTTGTTGAGGACGTTTGCAATGCAGGCTTCGCTGCCCGCGGCGGCACCCATCCACAGGATGTCGTGGTTGCCCCACTGGATGTCCACGCTGTGGTGCTGTTCCAGCAGGTCCATAATCACATCGGCCCGGGGGCCCCGGTCAAAGATATCCCCCACCACGTGGAGGTGGTCCACCGCCAGCCGCTTGATCAGCGTCGCAAGGGCGATGATGAAGGCGTCCGCCCGGTCGATGTCCACAATGGTGTCGATGATTTTGTTGTAGTACTGCTCCTTGTTGCGGGCGTCGTAGTTGGTGTGCAGCAGCTCATCGATGATGTAGGCAAAATCGCTGGGCAGGGCTTTGCGCACCTTGGAACGGGTGTATTTGGAGGAGACCCACCGGCAGACTTCAATGAGCCGGTGAAGGGTCACCCGGTACCACTGGTGGAGGTTGGGCACCTCCTCTTTGATCTTCTCCAGCTTCTCTTCCGGGTAATAGATTAAGGTGGCAAGGCTGGCGCGCTCGTCGTCGAACACGCTGTTTCCGAACACAATGTCCACCTTTTCCCGGATGACGCCGGAGCAGTTGTTGAGGATGTGCAAAAACGCCTCATGTTCCCCGTGGAGGTCGCTCATAAAATGCTCGGTCCCTTTGGGGAGGTCAAGGATTGCCCGCAGGTTGATGATTTCAGAGGATACGGTCTGAATGGTGGGAAAACGTTTGGAAAGCAGCTTGAGGTATTTGACTTCCTCCGCTGAGAATTGGTCTTGTCTATCCATCGGTACACTCCTTCTAATCGTATTGGCCGCATACTCCGGCCCCTGGATGCAAGGCGATTGCGCTGCCCGCTGCGGGATCGTTCCCCGCAGCCGGTTCTCTTTACGACCATTATAGCATAAATTGAGAAAAATATTGGAGATTTCCAGCCAATCTTTTGCACAAAAAGCTGGTAGAATTGAACGAAGCCGAGCCCTTTTCTCCCTGCAACGCCTTCGCTGAAAGCCGGCACAGCGGTCTGTGGCCCATCCTCTTATCCAGATCCTGGAAAGGACAAGCCCTTTACACCAAATCGGGATTTTGGCCCTAAAAAAGGGAGAAACCCGTCGGGGAATGGCCCATTTTCCAAGGAAATAGCCTCCATCAGACAAAAAAAACGGGCCCAAACGGCCCGTTACAGTTTGATATCATATTGTTTGCGGCGCAGGCGCTCCAATTCTGCCCGCTTTTGCAGCAGCATCTTCCGGTGCTTTTTGCGGTTGCGCAGAACCATCCACTTGCGGATCAACAAAAGGATGGTAATGACCACAAAAAGGATAAGGGCACCAATGGCCATGGTGAGGAGCAACCGCCCAGTCTCCTGAAGGAGCCAGAG
Source organism: uncultured Merdimmobilis sp. (assembly GCF_902471145.1). Lineage (NCBI taxonomy): Bacteria > Bacillati > Bacillota > Clostridia > Eubacteriales > Oscillospiraceae > Merdimmobilis > uncultured Merdimmobilis sp. The sequence continues at coordinate 57,845 of NZ_CABRJC010000007.1, read as the reverse complement.
GATCCCTTCCCAGGTGCCTCCCTCCCCGCTTTCGGAGAGAAGCAAGGTCTGGTCCTGCTGGATGGCCACCTGCCCCAGCACTGGGTACATCACAGAGGTATCCTCCGGCAGGGAGAAATAGATGTTCCAGTCCACCTCCTGGCCTTCGGCCACTACCGCAGGAGGGCCATAGGTGATGGAGACATCCTGCTGGCTCAGCGAATTGTGGAGGAGGAAGGTGAAATCGTTTTCTGCCAAGCAGTCCACTGTGGCGGAGGTTTTGCCGTTTTTCTGGATCTCCACCTTGTGGGTGCCCATCATGGAACGTTTGATGGTAGCAGGGGAAAAGCTGCCAAACCCATAGTCCAAAAGAGCTTGTGTGTCTTTGTATTTGCCTGCGCTGCTGGCGCAGTCCAGCACCACGCAGATCAATTCCCGGCCGTCCCGCTGGGCCACTGTGACCATGGTGTTGCCCGCTTCCTCTGTCCAGCCCAGCTTGCCGCCCACGATCCCCTCACAGTAATAGGGGCTGTTTTTCTTCATCATATCGCTTTGGTTGATAAAGGGGCGGGCTTCGGTGTTTTTATCGGTGGGTTCCATGGTGTAGCTCAAAGTGCCAAATACCTTGGTAAATTCCGCATTTTGCAGCGCTTCCCGGGTGATGAGGGCCATATCCTTGGCGGTGGTGTAATGGTCGTCCTCCGGCAGGCCGCTGGGATTGGTGAAATGGGTGCCGGTTGCCCCGATCTTTTGGGCCCGGTCGTTCATCATCTGGGCAAAGTCCTCCTGGCTGCCCGCCACTTTTTCCGCCAGGACATTGCAGGCGTCGTTGGCGCTCATCAACATGGCGGCATAGACCATCTGCTCTACTGTGACCGTCTCCCCCGGCACCAAGCCGATGTGGGTGACGTCATAATACTGGATGGCCGCGTCCTCGCTGACGGTGGCCTGGTCGGTGAGCTGGAGGTTCTCCAAAGCCAGCAGCACCGTCATAATCTTGGTGATGCTAGCGGGATAGCGCTGTTCCTCCATGTTTTTCCCATAGAGGATCTGCCCAGTTTGAGCATCCATCAAAATGGCGGCAGTGGATTCCAGGGCAGGCGGGGCGGTGTCGGCGGCAAATGCTCCGATTGCCAGCCAAACCGGCAGCAGCACCGCCAGCAGAATTGCTGTAATTTTTCGCATGGTTCTAATTCCTCTTTGTATCGGCAAGACCCCCTCCCAGAGGAGGAAGATGAATGATTCGTGCAGGACAAGGTCTTTGTCCATTATAACAAAAAGAGCGGCGATTTCCAACAAAAGCCGGAAATTTTCACCGGATGTTCACAAGAACCCATTTCCGGCTCCCAACAGAAAAATCCCCCGGGGCAGGATGCCTCGGGGGATGCTGCAATTCTGGGAAAACTATTTGCACAAGGTCTCCAGGAGTTCCACCAGGAAGTTCCAGACCCGCTCGAAAGAAGCCAGGTTCAGCTTCTCCTCCGGGGTGTGGGCACCCATGGCCAAGGGGCCCATGGTGACGATGTCCAGGTCGGGGATGCGGTCTTTGAAGACGCCGCACTCCAATCCGCCGTGGACCGCTTTAATGACCAGGTCTTCGCCGGTCTGCTTCTTATAAACATCCATGCAGATCTGGCGGAAGGCGGAGTCCTTCTCATACTTCCAGCCGGGGAAGTCGGAGTAGTAGCTGTGGGAAGCGCCGTATTTCTCCGCCAGGGTACAGATCTCCTCGCCCAGGTTGGCCTTGATGGTGCCATCCGCCGAGCGGATAAACATGGTGATGACCACCTTCTCCTCCTCGGTCTTGACCACCGCTTCGTTGACCGAGCAGATGACCAGGCCGGGGATCTCCATGCTCATGGTGCGCACGCCGTAGGGGAGCAGATACATCAAATCAATCAGCTCGGCAGAGCAGCCAGGGCAGAACATCCGATCCCCGTGGGCGGGGTTCTCCTCCACCTCCAGGCGGAATCCGGCGTCGGTGACCGCCAGTTCAGCCTTGACCTCCGCCTCCACTTTCTTGGCGATCTGTACCGCTTTGCCCAGCTGGTCGGCAGGCAGGGCGGCGAGGACATCGCACTCCCGGGGGATGGCGTTCATCTTGGAGCCGCCGTCCACATTGATCAGGGAGATGGCGCATTCCTTTTTGATCTCGTGAAGGACGCGGGCCATGATCTTGTTGGAGTTTCCCTTCTCCTGGTGGATGCAGGAGCCGGAATGGCCGCCGTCCAGGCCGCGGACCCGCAAAGCCAAGGAGGCACCGGCAAAGGGGATCCAGTGGTTGGGCTTCTCAATGGTGACGCCCAAACCGCCGGCAGCGCTTACAAGCACATACCCCTCGGGGCCGGCATCCATGTTGAGCAGCCGTTTGGCGGAGATGCGGCTGCAATCAAAACCGAAGGCGCCTTCCAGGCCCACTTCCTCCCGGACGGTGAAGAGGCACTCCAACGGCGGGGGTTTCAGGTCGTTGCGGGCCAAGAGGGCCATCATGTACACCACGGCATTGGCGTTGTCCGCGCCCAGGGTGGTGCCGGAGGCCTTCAGCCAGCCGTCCTCAATCCGCAGCTTCAGAGGATCCTTGGTGAAGTCGTGGACGGTGTCGTTGTTTTTCTCACAAACCATGTCGGTATGGCCTTGGATGAGGATGGGAGGCAGGTTTTCACAGCCCTTGGAGCCGGGTTTCTTCATAAAGACGTTGAACAGCTCATCCCGGTAGCACTCGATGCCGTGGGCGGCGGCGAAGTCCACCAGGTATTGGCTGACGGCCTCCTCATTGTAGGAGCCGTGGGGGATCTGGGCGATCTCCTCAAAATAACGCAGGGCGTCTTCCGGTTGGTAGCCTTTGGTGATGTATTCCATATTCTGTCCTTCCTTTCTCAAAGAAAATTGAATAATCTTGTCTACCAGTATAGTACGGAATCCTTATAATTTCAACTGTTTAAATGATGAAAGTATCACATTCCCAATCCTTCTATCCCAAGGCGGGCTTCGGTGATGCCAATCCCCCCGCCAGCCGGCGCGCTGTAGGAAAACAGCACCCGGTTGTCCTCGGTGACGGCGGCGATGCGGGTCTGCGCCCCGGTGACCCAGACCCCAGTGTCCACTGCCTGGCCGGTGGCCAGGTTGAGGGCGTAGAGGCGGGTTTCCCCATTCTTCTGGCCAAAGTAATAGGCCATCTCCCCAAAGGCGACCGGGTCGGGGATTATGCCGGTGTAAGGCACCTCATAGACGGTGAAAGCGCCGCTGTCAAACCGGTACCGCTGTACCAATGTGGGCAGCTGTCCCTCCTGGTACCGAACCACGGTGAAGCCGTCCCGGTCAAAGTAATCGCTGGTGGTATAGCCTACGGGGATGTCGATAAGCTGCACCGTGTTTTTCCCCAAATCGAAGTAGCCGTAGCCCGGCCCTGCTTCATAGGAGACCCGTCGGGCCATCAGCCGGGTGTTGTCCAGGAAGATAATGCCTTTGTACATGTCCCCCGCCTGCCCTGGGCTGGGGCCGGTGGAAAGCTTGGGATGGGCACCCCGCAGGGTCTTCTCCCCGGTGGCCAGATCCACGGTGTAAAGGCCGGCATCGCCCACAAACGCCAAGGTCTGGCCGTCGGGGGAGAGGGCGACCGTCTCAAAATACAGTTCTTCCCCCACCAACTGGGACAGGTTGTCTATGGTCTTGACCTTTTGGAAATTTTTGTCCAGTACCACGATTTTAACCCCTTCCCCCTCCCGGAAATAGAAGGCCATATCCTCCCCATAGGGGGTGACGTCGAAGAGGTGGTCGTTGATGTCGCTGTAGGTGAAGGTGGTCTCCCCCTTCACCTCTCCATCCGGCCCCAGGAGGAGGCAATAGGTCTCCGGTTCCCTTTGGCTGTAGTCGGTGGACCAGAGCAGAAGGTCCTCACCCCAAGTGACGAGAGTGACCCCTGCATTTGCCAAATCCTCCGCCGTCAGGCCGCCCAGGGAAGTCAAAGGTGAAAAGCCGCCGGTCTTGATCTCCGGCTGGTTGACCAGGTAGCTGGACTTGCTGACAATCTGCCAGCCGCCCTCCTCCCCAGCCCGCAGGGTCAGCTCGTGGATCTTTTGCAGTTTCTCCCCCGCCTTATCGGTTTTTTTCAGCCGGTTATAGTCCTCCAGCACCACCGTGACCGTGCCGTCACCGTTGTCTGCTGCCTCCCGGATAGCCACATAGAGGTCGTTCTCCCCCACCTTATAGCTGCCGTAGGGGTAGCCGCCATTGGGATAGGAGCCGTTGACCCAGGTGTTAAAAGTTTTCTCCTCCGGGTTGTACCAGCCAAGCTCCCCCAGGGACTTCAGATTCTCCTCCAGCTGGTCGCCGAAATACTGCTGTGCCTGCTGGAATACCACATCCTCGGGGATGACCCATTCATCCAGCCCCTCACCGGGCACCCGGTAGGGTTCGGCGGTGCCGGTGGCCTCCATTTGTTCCACAATATAATTGAGGGCCGCATAGCTGTCAACCTCCTGGGGAGAGGAAAAGTCATCCTCCAAAAGGTGCTTGGAAGCGATGCAGACGGTGCTCTCCCACAGGGATTGATAGTCCTCCTCTGGGATGGCAGCGGGCTGCTGCCCGCTGGAGCTTGCGCCTTCGGAAGAACTTTGGGCGTCGCCGGAGCCTCCGCCTGGCTGCTGGCAGCCGCCCAGGGCACCAGCCGCCAAAAGGGTGGATAGAAGCAAGGCGGCCAGCCGCCGATTGATTCTCTTCATATGTTAATCCTCCAATTTTTTCAGCAGCCAGGCCATATTTTCCCCCAGCACCCGGAAGGTCTCGATGCCCTCGGCATCCTTCTCATAGTCCCCTTCGTTCAGAGCCAGGGTCATATTCCAGTACCGTGAAGTTGGGATGATCATCTGAGAGATGCCGAAGAAGTAGTTGATGGCCGCATAGGTGAAGTTGGAACCCGCCCGCCGCACGGCGATGACTGGGGCGCCCACCTTCCGCTTGAGGGCCGCGCCGTTGGCCCCAGCCAACATGCCGCACCGGTCGATGAGGGCTTTGGTCTCGGTGGAGACGTTGCCGTAATACACCGGCGACCCGATGAGGATGCCGTCGGCCTCCACCATTTTGTCAAAAAAGCCATTCATCCCGTCATCCCCCAGGATACAGCGGTGCTCTGGGTTCTCCCGGCAGCCATTGCAGCCCTGGCAGCCCCACAGCAGCTTGCCGCCCACCTGGACGATCTCGGTCTCGATGCCGTTTTGCTCCAGCACCTGGCAGACGGTTTTCAGCGCGTGGTAGGTGTTCCCGTTTTTGCGGGGGCTTCCGTTAAATGCCACTACTTTCATCTGTGTTCATCCTTTCTGCGTTCCCTTTGGGGCGTGGGGTCCTCTCCCCCTTCTTTGGCTCCATTATAGCATAAAGTTTGCACAAAGTTTGCGCAAACTGGAAAAAGGCGGCGGATACTTTCCCCGGAACCCCCTCAATTTTCCAAGGTCAGAAAAAACAGTTGAATTATCCCCAGGTTTTGACTATCATAAAAGTATTCCAGTTTCACCGAACAAGGGGGTTTGTCTTATATGAAAGCGGAAATCCTATGCATTGGAACCGAGCTGCTGCTGGGGGATATCGTCAACACCAACGCGGCGTTTTTGGCGCAAAAATTGGCCCAGATGGGCATCGAAGTATACCATCAAACGGTGGTGGGGGACAACCCAGAACGGCTGAAAACCGCCCTGGGGGAGGCGTTCTCCCGCTGTGACCTGGTTCTGACCACCGGCGGCCTTGGCCCCACCTACGACGACCTGACCAAGGAGACGGTGGCCCAGTACTTTGGCCGGGAGATGGTCACCACCGAGGAACAGCTCACCATCCTCAAAAACCGGTTTGCAGCCCTGGGCCACGGCATGACCGAAAACAACCTGAAACAGGCCGCCATGCCAGAGGGCGCCACTGTGCTGCCCAACCCCAATGGCACCGCCCCCGGCCTCATTGTGGAGGGGGACGGTAAAATCGCCGTCCTGATGCCCGGCCCTCCCAAGGAGATGCAGCCGATGATGGAGAATTCGGTGATCCCTTACCTGATGGAAAAATCGGGGCAGATCCTCCTCTCCCGGACATTGCATGTTTTCGGGGTAGGGGAATCCACGGTGGAATACCTCCTCAAGGACCTGATGACTGGGAGCCGCAATCCCACCCTGGCCCCCTATGCCAAAATGGGGGAAGTCACCCTGCGGATCACCGCTAAAGCCAAAGATGAGGCAGAGGCCAACGCCCTCATCGACCCCATGGAGGCCAAGGTGCGGGCGATTCTCGACCCCAAGGCCATTTATGGGGTCAATGTGGCCGGCTTGCAGGACGCTTTGGTGAAAGAGCTTACCCAGCGGGGCCTAAAGATCGCCACAGCGGAAAGCTGCACCGGCGGCTACATCTCCAAGCGGATCACCGAAGTCCCCGGTTCCTCTGCGGTGCTGGACGGCGGGGTGGTCAGCTATTCCAATGAGATCAAAGAAAAACTGCTGGGCGTCTCCCACGGGACTTTGGTTCAGCACGGCGCCGTCAGCCGGGAGACCGCCCTGGAGATGGCCCGGGGCATCCGCAGCCTCTGCGGCGCAGACATCGGGGTCTCCACCACTGGCATCGCCGGCCCAGGAGGCGGTACGGCGGAAAAGCCGGTGGGCCTTGTCTATCTCTGCGTCTCCAGCCCCTGGCGGGAAGAGGTGTTTGAACTTCACCTGGCCCGGTTCTCCACTACCCTGCGGGAGGACATCCGCTATATGGCCTCTTCCCACGCCCTGTACCAGGCGCTGCTCACCGCCCGCATGAAACCGTAAATATTCAACCAATCAACAAGAATAGGTGGATAACTCCATGATTTTTTCCCGGAAAACCCCTCCCCAACCGACCCCATACGGCATCGCCCAACTCAAGGAGATCCCCTTGGGCGGCGTCAAACAGTGGGTCCTCATCCGCGGGGAGAATGTGCGAAAGCCAGTCCTGCTCATCCTCCATGGGGGGCCGGGCATGAGCCTTATCAGCATATCCTCCGCCTTTTTCCGCCAGCTGGAGAAGGATTTTGTGGTGGTCAACTGGGACCAGCGGGGCTCCGGCCTCTCCTATGACCCGGATCTGGATGAGAAGACCATGAACATCCGCCAGTTTGTTTCCGATATCTGCGAATTGAGCGAGTACCTGCGCCGCCGCTTCCACAAGGAGAAGATCTTCCTCCTGGGCCATTCCTGGGGCAGCCTGATCGGCACCCTGGCGGTAAAACAGGCCCCGGAGCTCTTCTATGCCTATGTGGGGGCCGGCCAGGTGGTGGATATGGCCCGCAATGAGGAAATTGCCTACCAGGAGCTTTTGGACTTCGCCCAGAAGGAAAATCGCCCCGGTCTGCTCTCCAAGCTGGAGGAGATGGGCCCGCCCCCCTATCAAAAGCCAGTGGACACCATGATCCTCCGCTTCGGGCTGACCATGACCCACAGGGACGCCTGGAACGGAGACGTCTCGATGCGCAAAAAGATTTTCCGGGCGGCCTTTGCCTCCAAGGAGTACCGGGCGGCTGACCTGGCCCGGTATCTGAAAGCCACCTCTTTTTCCATGAAGAACCTGTGGTGGCAGGCCGTGGAGGTGGATTTGAAGCGGGAAGCCCCGGACCTTAGCATCCCCTGCATCTACATCCTGGGCCGCAACGACCAGATTGTGCTCCCCCAGCTTTCAGTGGAGTACTATGACCTTCTCAAAGCGCCTTACAAAAAGCTGATCTGGTTTGAGGGCTGTGGCCATTCGATGATGTACGAGCAGCCAGAGAAGTTCCAGCAGGTGGTCGCCGAAGAATTGATGCCCTTTGTGCCAAAGCTCCCAAAGCCCAAAGGTTAACGAAAAAACCCCGCCCCTGCCGTATTAACACGGCAGGGGCGGGTTTTGTTTGGATTCATCGCCTTGAGAAACCTCCAATCCCCCTTTCCCCCAACAGGTGAAAACAGGGAAGGCCCCCGCGCCGCCCAAGGTATTCCTCCACTGCACTGCTGGGATAGAAGCCTCCCTCAGAAAAAAGTTCCCCTGCCGCAAGTTAACGCCAAACTAGAAATTGAGTCTGAAATGAGCCTGTCTTCTGGCAAAAGGGGACTATTCCGGTTTCCTCAGCCCAGCCCGTCCCGCCTGGGGCAAACACACCCCTCTCCATTTCCACATATCCTGTATTGTGGCCTCCTAAAATGGTACAAATCCCCACTGCCGCCAGAAGCCGACAAGACTGCCCGCGATCTCCCTGTTTTTGAACCGGGCCGTGGCCAGCAGGCGGCCTGGGTTCATTTCCTCCAATAAAGGGACCACCCCCTTATTTCCAAGTCCGCCAAAGGAAGGAGAAGGACAATGGAGACCTCCAACAACACCACCATGTGTGCAACCGTGTGCAGGGTGCAGCGCTGCTGTCTGTGCGTCTGTGACCACTGTACCAACCAAGAAGTCCTGGTGCATTCCAACTGCGCCTGCCGCTTCCACGTGGGCGACAGGGTGTGCATCCACTACAACGGTGTGATGACCCGGAGCATTCCGCCCCAAATCACCGCCGCCTGTATTGAGCGCATTTCCTGCTGACCAGCCATGGTTCCGAAATACCCTGGCCTCTTCCGAGAGGCCGGGGTATTTTCTCGGCCCTGCGCTGCAAGACAGTGTGGCCCCATCCATTGGGGCGGATGGCCAAGCCCCTTTGTTTCCCTTGGTTTTAGGGATTTTATCCCCTTGCCGCTTGTGTTTCCCTTCCCCGCTATGCTATACTGAACTCAAATTGAATCGGTGCATCGGCCGCCGGCAGCTTTGCCCGCGGCCAGGAAACGGGTTGGAATCCCGTGCGGTCCCGCCGCTGTGTTAGCTGAGTCCGCCGCAACATGCCACTGGGAGACTGGGAAGGCGCGGTTTATTGGATGCTGGAAGCTTAAGCCAGAATACAGGATGCATCGAAATTGCATGAGTTCTCTGCGAGCGACGGAGAAATTCTCAGGCGTGAGTGCATTTGCGGCAGGCCCCTCAAAAAAGAGGGGCTGTTTTTGGCGCACCTTTGTCCCTCTGCCCATGAGGTTTCAAACCCCCGACTTAAAGAGAGCCGGGGGTTTTTCAATTCTCCCCCGGCAGGAACGAAATCTGCCGGGATATCCGGCAAGAGAAAGGGAGAATCCAATATGATGCACCTGAAAAACATGCTGCTCTCCGCGGCGCTGGCGGCCCTTTTGGTCACGGCCGGCTGTTCTGCTGCCAGCACCGGTACCCCCTCTGGGGCTGGCGGCTCCTCGGAGCTCACCCTCCGGGTGGGGACCACCGCGTCGGCGGACGGCTTCAATGCCATGACCGAAAATGGCTCTTTTGGCAAGCTGAACTACACCGGCTTGTGCGCTGCCCCCTTTGTAACCACCGATGAAAACGGGGAAGTCCAGCCCTACATGATGACCTCTTGGGAGATCAGCGACGACAAAAACACCTTGACTGCCACCTTTGCCACCGACAAAGGGGTCACCTGGCACGATGGTGAGCCGGTGACCATGGACGATGTCCTCTTCACCTTTCGCTACCAAATCCAGAAGAAAAGCGGATACTGCACCGGCTTGACCGCTGTGGAAAAAATAGACGATACCACCGCCAAGTTGACCTTTGAGGACGGCAAGGCATTTAACGCCCTCAACAGCATGGCAAACTTTGTCAAACTTTCCCCCAAGCACGTCTGGGAGAAAGTGGATGGCGATTATAAAGAATACCAAGGGGAAGACGCCTCCATCGGCTGCGGCCCATTCCGCATGACCGGCTACGATCCCGAAGCCCAGGTGATCACCTACCAATCGGTGGGCGAATACTTTATGGGCACCCCCGCTTTTGACAAAGTTACTGTCAAGACCTACGACAGCCACGACGCCCTGGTGATGGCCCTGCGCACTGGGGAGATCGACGCCATGTATGATTACTCCAATTCCTTGAGCGCCACCATGGCCCCTTCGGTAACCGGAGTGGAAAACCTGAACCCCGGAATGAGTGACAACCCCGGCAACTACCAGCTGGTCTTTGGGTTTAACCAAAAACCGACCGACGACTTGGCATTTCGCAAAGCGGTGCGAAGCGCCTTGGATTACGAGCTTCTGCGCACCTCCATCGGCGGGGAAGACGGCCAAATCCCCGGCACCGGCATTGTCGCCCCACCCAACAAAGGCTTTGACCCCAGCCTTCCCAAGCTGTCCCAGGATCAGGAGGCAGCCAAGGCCATTCTGGAAGAAGGGGGCTACCTGGATAAGGACGGCGACGGTTTCCGGGAATTGCCCGATGGCAGTGAAATGAACGTCCTCATCACCCCTCAATACAACAAGACCCGCCAACCCTTATACCTGCGGATCGCAGAAATCCTCAAAGCCAACCTGGAGGAGGTAGGCATCCGCACCACCTTGGACGAGGAGAGCGTGCGCAACGCCGACCATGCCACCCAAGTGCGCAAAGAGGGCACTTACCAGCTGTACATCGGCTACACTTCCCCAGGCGTAGCTATGTACGACACCGCTTTTATGTACATCATCCAAAACGACAGCAACCCTTGGGGAACCTGTACCCTGCCCGCTTTTGTCGCAGCCTATGAAGCCAAGCAACAAGGCAGAAGCTATGAGGAATACAGCGCGGCCATGAAGGACCTTCAAGCCATTGCGGACCAGGAGGTCATCGGCCTGGCCTTGTGTTGGGACAAGGCCTATTTCCCCTACCGGACCGACCGGTTTGAGGGGTTCACCAACATCCCCGGCTGGGGGGTAATCAACAACAAAACTTGGTTCAGCGTCCGCCCCAAAAACGCCTAGCCTGCCCTTTAAAAGGGTTTCCTGGGCAACTTGATAGAAAGGAATGCTGACCTATGGCAAAACGCACCCTGCTGGGGCGGCTTGGGGAATCCGTCCTAATTGTGTTCTGCATTGTCACCCTCAACTTCTTCCTCATCCGGTTTATGCCAGGGGATCCGGTGCTCCACATCATCGGGGAGGAGGAGTACTACAACCTGGAGGTACACGCCCCCCAGGTCATCGAAGAAATCCGCGGGGAATACGGCCTCAACCAATCCCTCGGCCGGCAGTATCTCACCTACCTGGGCAAAACCGCCCGCCTGGATTTCGGCAACTCCTACCGGACCAAGGCCCCGGTGCTGGAGACGGTGCTTTTCCGGATGAAATGGACCCTATTCCTCGCCATTCCGGCCACCGTCATCGCCGCTTTCCTGGGCGGGGCGCTGGGCCTGTGGGCGGGCTGGAAGCCAGGAGGCAGATTTGACCTGGCGGCCACCCCCTGCTTCCTCCTCATCTCCACTGTGCCCACCAACTGTTTGGCCATCCTCTTTCTCATCTGCTTCGCTTTCCAGCTGGGGTGGTTCCCCATCTCCGGTATCACCTCCGGCGGGCTCACCGGCTTTGCCAAGGGGCTGGACATCCTTCACCACATGGCGCTTCCCCTTGCGGTGCTGGTCTTATATAAGACCTCTTCCAACTACATGCTCATGAAGAGCACTGTCTCCCTCATCCGGCAGGAGGATTATGTATCCACCGCCATCTCCAAGGGTCTCTCCCAAGGGAAAGTCCTCTCCCGCCATGTGCTGAAAAACGCCCTCTGCCCTTATCTCACCTCTATTTGCATGCAGTTCGGGGGAATGTTGGCGGGTTCCATGATGACCGAGATCGTCTTTTCCTGGAAGGGGATGGGCACCTTGATTTACGACGCAGTAAACGCCAAGGATTTCCCCATGCTGCAAACCTGTTTTCTCCTGATCTCCATCTGCGTAGTGGCCTTTAATCTGATTGCGGATCTCCTCTGCCTGGCAGTGGATCCCCGCGTGCGGGAGGGGATGAACCATGTTGGGTAAACAGCCGATTGCGTTTAAGGTGGGACTTTTTATCCTGCTCATTATCCTGTTGGTGGGGGTATTTGCCCCCATTCTCGCCCCCTGCGATCCCTACCAGATGGGCACCCCTTATCTGCGCCCCTCGGCCCAGCACCTGTTGGGCACCAACGACCTGGGGCAGGATATCTTCAGCGAGCTCCTCTACGGGACCCGCATCTCCCTCATCATCGGACTGGTGTCCGCCTTGGCAGTCACTGTGGCCGGCGTTTGTATAGGGATGCTGTCCGGCTATTTGGGAGGCTGGTGGGATCGGGCGTTGATGGAGGTCACCGCTGTGGCCCAAGCCATTCCCTCCCTGCCGGTGACCATTGTGCTGGCGGCATTTTTGTCCCCCAGCTTGTGGAACATCATCATCGCCATCTGCATCACCGCCTGGAGCGGAACCGCCCGGATCATCCGCTCCAGGGTGTTGCAGCTCAAGGAGCTGCCCTTTGTCAAAATTGAACAGACCATGGGTGCTTCCCATGGGTACATCATGGCGCGGCACATACTGCCCAACCTGTTTGACATCGTCTTTGTCCGCGGGGTGCTGGCGGTGGGAAACGCCATGCTCACCGAAGCCAGCCTCAGCTTTTTGGGGCTGGGGGTCATCGGCCAAAAGAGCTGGGGCGGTATCCTCCACTACGCGTTTTTCCGCAGCGGGATCATCAACGGGTACTGGTGGTGGTATCTGCCCCCCATCCTCTGCATCTCGCTGTCGGTGCTGGGGTTTCTGCTGTTGAGCTACGGGGGGCAGCAACAACTGGGGAGGAGGAACTGATATGCTGGATATTGAACATTTATCCGTCCGCTTTGGCGGAGCTTCCGAGGCGGTGAGCGATATATCCCTCTCGGTGGGAGAAAAAGAAAAGGTCGTCCTAGTGGGGGAGACGGGCAGTGGAAAAAGCGTATTGCTACTTGCCATCCTCCAAATGCTTCCGGCGAGCGCGTCGGTCAGCGGGCGCGCCCTTTTGGATGGAACCGATCTTCTCACCCTCTCCCCCAAGGAAATGAACCGCGTCCGCGGCGAGCGCATCTCCTATGTGCCCCAGGGCAGCGGCAACGGGATGAATCCCCTGCTCCCGGTGGGGTACCAGGTAGGGGAACCGCTGATGATCCACCAAAACCTGTCCAAAAAGGAGGCTCTCGCCCGGGCTGTCGCAGCCCTGCGCCGTTTTGACTTCGGGCAGGAGGAAAAGTTGGCCCGCCAATACCCCCACACCCTCAGCGGCGGGATGCGCCAGCGGGCGATGATCGCCATGGGGGTTGCACAGGGGGCCCCTCTTCTCTTCGCTGACGAACCCACCAAGGGCTTGGATGGACACCGGATTGAACTGGTGGTGGACGCCTTCCGCCGGCTGGAAGACCAGGCTATCCTCTGCGTCACCCACGACCTGCGCTTCGCCCAAGAGGTTGCCCAGCAGATGGCGGTGCTGTACGCCTCCCAGCAGGTGGAGTGGTGCTCCAAGGAGGCATTTTTCCGGGAGCCCCTTCACCCCTATTCCCAGGCGATGCTGGCTGCCCTGCCGGAAAACGGCCTCCAGGCGGAAACGGGCTTTGCGCCGCCTCGGGAGGATTCCCAATTGGCGGGGGCCTGCCGGTATTACCGCCGATGTCCTTGGAAACGGAGCCGGTGCCGGGAAAATCCCCCTTTCTTCCCGGTGGGGGACGGCCGAAAAGTGAGGTGCTGGAACTATGGTTCTTGAGGCGGTGGGCCTGGCCAAGCGCTACCCTGGCTCAGCGAGAGACACAGTCTCCCAGATCAGCTTTTCCATCGGCTCGGGGGAGACCCTGGGGCTGTTGGGGGAGAGCGGCAGCGGAAAATCCACCGTCGGGCAGATGGTGGCCGGTATTCTGCGCCCTACAGCAGGGCGGCTATTTTTCCAAGGGGAAGAGCTTAGCTTCCCTTTTCGTGGGGAGGCCCGCAGGGGCATCCAAATCCTGTTCCAGCACCCGGAGGTCTCCTTCAATCCCCGGCTTCGCCTATGGGACAGCATAAAGGAGCCCTACCGGTTCCGGCGGATCCCCTGCCAAGAGGATGCCCTTGTGGAATTCCTCGCCCAATTTGGCATCTACCGGGAGCACTTGGGGCGCTATCCCAGGGAACTTTCCGGCGGGGAACTGCAGCGGCTGGCCCTCGCCCGGGTGATGCTGATGCAGCCGAAACTGGTGGTATTGGACGAGCCCACCAGCATGCTGGATGTGATCTCCCAAGCCCAGGTGGTCCATCTGTTGGAAGAAATTCAAAAACAAGAAGGGGTCAGCTATCTCTTTATCTCCCACGACCCAATCCTCTGCCGGAGGTTTTGCAGCCGCATCCTGGAATTGTGCGGGGAATAGCCTTCTTCACCCACGTCGCGCGCCAAGCGGGCCCCCAACCTCTTTTAGAGGTTGGGGGCCCGCTTTTATAGAACTATGGGTGTTTGGAAAAGTGCGCTGCTTTGCCGCCGATGGGAAAGGCCCAGGCTTACACCAAGGCGATCAGCGGTTCCTTGCCCTGCTGCTCCCCGATGGCCCCGTCCAGCTTTTTCAGCATTTTCTCCCGGTCGTGGGGCAGGGTCCCCCGCACCCGGAAGGGGATGATGTCGTGAAAGCCATCGTAGACGAGGGATGTATCCAGCAATTCCAGAAGAAGCCGCTCCTCCCTTAAATTTTCCAGCTCGTCTGCCGGGGTAAACCGGCCCTCCAATATATCTTGGTACAGCGGGGCCTCCCGGTGGATAAACATAGAGAAATTGATAATCCGCTCCGGACGGGTCCGGTTGTAAAAATCCGCCAAAGCTTGGGCGTTTTCCAGCCCTCTGCCCTTGCCCGCCACGCCGGTCATCATATGGGCATCGTAGATCATCCCCGCCCGGTGGATCCGGTCGATGGCCTCATAAGCTTGCTGTAGGGTATGGCCCTTGTTCATGCTGGCAAGGACGTCATCCAGGCCGGTCTCAATTCCCAAATACAGGTGCCTCACTCCCGCCCTGGCGAGGGCAAGAAGCTCATCCTCCCCCTTTCGGAGGACATTCTGAACCGTGGCGTCCATATTGACCGTCTCACAGGCGGGGAAATACCGGTGAATCCGCCCCAAAATCTCCAGAAGGCGTTCCGTATCCAGCTGGAAAGCATTGCCGTCCCCCAAAAACACCGTTTTGGGGTTGCCTCCCGCCTGGAAGACGCGCTGCAGCTCCGCCTCAATCTGGTCCAAGGGGAGTTCCCGGTAGGTCAGATGCTTGAAGAGCATGCAAAAACGGCACTGGTTGTAGGAACAGCCCACCGAAACCGGCAGCATATAGGAGGCCCGCTCCATGGGGCCCCGACAAATTTGTCCCTCATATTCCATAAAATAATCCCTCCTAGGACTTTGACAGAGCAAAATAGAATCCAGCGGGCCCGCAGCGATGGGACGCGCAGGCTCTAATTTTATTATATCGCCGAGATTGGGATTCTTCAATATATTGGCGCAAAAAACTGATGGGCCCAGCCGTGCGGCAAACACGATCGCCCCCATTCCTTCCCTTTGCCCCATCTGGAATGGCCCTTTGGGGAAGAAATCCCTATCGGGCGGAACGCCCTTCCTCCGCAAAGGGCTTCGCCCTGCAAGGAATTCTTACAGTTTGTGCAGATTTTATGGTACAATAGCCGCCATTAAGCGGCAATTATATGCATATGTTTATAGATTTTCAATTGTCGATCCCCTCTAAAATATGTTAAGATTGTATTATAATTCACGCAAGAAGCTGGGGTGAAAAACGATGAGCCGAAGCAAATCCTATCCGCTTTTACAAAAACCCACAAAAAATTGGGTGCTCAAAACCGGTGTGGTGTCCATTGTCTTCTTCTTGGTACTCGTCTTGATGGTTTGGAACACTTCCGCTTTGAGGAGAGCCCTGGTTCACAGCACTGAGGACTATGCCCGTGATATGTCCTATCAGCTGGCCAGTGATATCTCCTCCCGATTTAAATCCTACCAGCGGTCTCTTCATCTGTTGAGCAATTCTTTCTCTCAGAATTCGAAGATAGAAGACGTCCCCTCCTATCTGCAAGAACAAGCCGAAATTTTGGGGTTTGACGCCCTGGCATTGGTCTCCTCTGAAGGAGTGACCATCCCATCGGAATACGCCTACTGGGATTTTGAAAAGATACCCGGGGTGCAGTCTTCCTTTCAGGGGGAGCATTCGGTGACCTACGACGAGGATCAATGCCTGTTGTTTTCAGCACCTGTGGGGACTTACAACGCCCAGGATTGGGCCCTGGTAGGGCTTCACCATAAGGAGAATGTACAGGAAGTGATCCGGCCCAAAAATTTTGGCGGCCATGGACTGACCTGCATCATTGACAGCAGAAGCACAGTGGTGATCTCGCCCACCGATTCGAAACCCTTCCTCCAGCTGGACGGCATCTTCCAGTCCCAAACCGATTCCAAAACCAAAAGCGCCCTTGTTTCTATGAAAGAAAACCTGGAAAACCAGCGGGCTGGGACATTTCAGTTCACTGCAGTGGACAACAGACAGCTGATTCTCTCCTACCAAATGTTGGGGGTAAACGACTGGTTCCTGCTCTCTCTCATCCCAGCGGATATGATCTCCGGGGAGGCAAATACCTACATTTTTTATTCTTTTTTAATCGTGGGCGGCATTATTTGCGTCTCCTTTTTGTTTCTATATGGGATGGCCCAGATCTATCGGTCCAACCAGAGGCAGCTAGAACAAATTGCCTTCACCGACCCGCTGACTGGGGGCAGCAATTTGGCCTCCTTCCAGCTCCAGTACCAAGATCTCGCGTCCCAGATGGATCCCAATACCCACACCTTGGTGTACCTGAATGTCAAAGGTTTTAAGCTGATCAATGAAAACTTCGGGGTCCAAGAGGGCGACAATATTCTAAAGCACATCTACCACGCATTGATGTCCAACATCCGCCCTTATGAATTGGCGACACGGGCCAACACTGACCAGTTTTTCCTTTGTCTGCGGGAGCATACGCTGGAAGGGGTTCAGGCTCGGCTGGATGCAATGACTAAGGCCATCAACACCTTCTCTTTATACACCAATATCCACCATTATCTGACCCTGCAGGAGGGGGCCTGTCTGATTGACGACCCAGAGCTGAATATCGTCATCTTACAGGCCCGCGCCCGGGCTGCCTGCAACCATCAAACACAACCAGACATCTGTTCGTTTTATAACGGGGAGATTATGCAGCGGATGAATAGGGAACAGGAGCTTATTGCCCTCTTTGAAACCTCCCTGGAAAACCGGGATTTCCAGGTCTATCTCCAGCCCAAGGTCCGGCTCTGCGATGGGAAGCTCGGCGGTGCAGAGGCCCTGGTCCGCTGGTTCCACCCCGAGCGGGGGATGATTTACCCTTCCGAATTTATCCCTCTCTTTGAAAAAAGTGACCGCATCTGCCGGTTGGATCTCTATGTCTTTGAGGAGGTCTGCCGGCTGCTCCACGGCTGGATGGAGGATGGGAAACAGCTCCTCCCCATCTCGGTCAACCTATCCCGAGCCCATTTCCGAGTCCCCAACTTCCTACAGCCCTTCTCTTCGCTGAAAGAGAAGTATGGGATTCCTGACGGCATCCTGGAAATTGAGCTGACTGAGTCCATCATCTTTGATGACCAGCAGCGGGGATGGGTGAACAATTTCATCCGGGAAATGCACCAGCTTGGCTTTTTGTGTTCCTTGGACGACTTTGGGGTGGGGTACTCTTCCCTGGCGCTTCTCAAGGATTTGGACGTGGATACCATTAAACTGGACCGCCGTTTCTTTGAGGATTTGGACAGCGTCAAAGCGCAGAATGTCGTCGCCAGCTTTGTGGAACTTGCGGACAATCTGGCGATCCACACTGTGGCCGAAGGGATTGAATCCCAAGACCAAGTGGATTTTCTGCGTCGGATTCACTGCGATATGATTCAAGGATATGTGTTTTCCACGCCATTGCCCATCCCTGAATTTGAAGCATGGGCCTTACTTCATTCCCAAGAAGTTTAGCCCGGGCAATCCTATAAAACCTGCTGGAATAAAAAAGCGCCCCCATCCAGTTGCGGATGGGGGCGCTTTTGCCGGGTTGGGTTAACTCATTTTAAATTCGGTCCAGATCTGCTGGTACAGCTCATCGGCCTCGCCTACGTTCATCATGAACTCAGCGCCTTCAATCATCTCATCGGGGATGACCAGGGCCTGCTCTTTGATAAAGGGGGTGGCGGCGGAGTTGCAGTTGATGTACATAGTCTCTTCCGAGATGTGGGCGGAGCGCTCACCATCCAGGATGAAGTCGAGGAATTTATAGGCGTTCTCCTTGTGGGGGGCATCCGAGGGGACGAAGCAGCTGTCGATGCCGAAGCCCAGGCCCTCCTCTGGATAAACCACCTTCAGGTCGGGGTTCTCATTGAGGGCGGTGATGATCTGGGAGGTGAACATGTAGCCCACCGCAGTCTCCCCGGAAATCATCAGGTTGTAAGGGGTGCTGTAGTCCAAGGCCCGGATGTTGGGCTTCAAGGCCATCAGCTTCTCCTTGGCCTGGCCGAGGACAGCCTCGTCAGTCTCGTTGAGGCTGTATCCCATGGATTTTAAAGTGAGGCCGATGACGTTGCGGGCGTCGTCCATCACCACGATGGAGTCGGCCAGCTGGGGATTCCACAGGTCCTCAAAGCCCTTGATCTCAAAATCCACCAGTTCGGGGTTGTAGATGATCAGCGGGATGCCAGCGGCATAGGGGACGGTGTACTCGTTGGTGGGGTCGTAGTATTTGCTCTGGAACGCGGGGTTGATATTCTGGAAATTGGGGATCTGCTGGGTGTCCAGCTTGCCCACCAATTCCTTCTGGATGGCTGTCTCGATGATGTAATCGCTGGCGAGGATCAGGTCGTACTGCCCGCCTTTGGCAGCCTCCAGCTTCATGAGCATCTCTTCGTTGCTCTCAAAGGTGGAGTAGTTGACCTTGATGCCAGTGGTGCTGGTGAACTCCTCCACAATATCGGCGGGGAAATAATCCGCCCAGGTGTAGATGTTCAGCACCTGCTCCTCCCCGCCTTGGCCAGCACTGGAAGAGCTGCTGTTTCCGCCGCTGCTGTTGCAGCCTGCCAGCACCATGGCCGCAGCCATGGCCGCACACAGGAGACGAGCGAGCCGTTTTTTGCTGTTTTTCATACCGTTGCACACTCCTTTTTATGGGTTTTATCTGCAAACACACGCCTGTTGTGGCGGTGTGTTCGTGTTACTACCGTCCTTTTTTGGCCTTCCGGGCTGACTGGAACAGCCTAGCCCCGGCCACCAGGAGGAACACCGTTCCCAGCATTACGGTGCACAGGGCGTTGATCTCCGGAGTGACCCCCATTTTCAGCATGGAATAGACCTGCAAGGGCAGGGTGGCAGTCTCAGGGCCAGTAACAAAGAAGCTGATGACCACGTCGTCCATGCTCATGGCAAAAGCCAGAAGGGAGCCAGACAGGATAGAAGGGAAGATCAGTGGGGCGGTGATGTCAAAGAATACCCGCCTCCGGCTGGCCCCCAGGTCAAGAGCCGCCTCCCCCAAGGCAGGGTCTAGGCTTTGGAGGCTGGCCTTGACATTGATAAAGATATAAGGCACACAGAAGGTGGTGTGGGCTGCCACCAGGGTCAGCATCCCAAAGGGGACCTGGAGCAGGGAAAAGAAGGACAGGTACGCCATGCCCAGGATGATCTCCGGGATCATGATGGGCACGGTGGAGAGCCCCTCCAGCGCCCCCTTGCCGAAGAATGTCCGGCCGGCCATCCCCACGGCGCCCATGGTCCCCAAAATGGCGGCCAGGCCGCTAGACAGCACAGCCAGTTTCAAGCTGTTAAAAAAGGCGTTGATGATGGTTTGGTTGTGGAATAGCTTCTGGTACCAGCTAAAGGTGAACCCCGCCCAGTGGAATAGCTTGGTGTCATTGAAGGAGTAAGCTACCACCACGAAAATGGGCAGGTACATGAGCAGCAGCATCAGCACCACATAGGTTTCGGGCAGAAAGGTCCGTTTCTTTCTCATAGCAATCCCTCCAAATTCTGATCCCGGCTAAAGTGCTGGTACAGCCGGATCACCAAGAGGGTGACCGCCATCATGGCGATGGAAAGGGCCGCGCCCATGGGCCAGTTTTTGGCGCTGAGAAGCTCATTTTTGATCAGGTTGCCCAGCAGCATGGTCTTGGCCCCGCCCAGCAGGTCAGAGATGAAGAAGAGACCCACCGAGGGGATGAAAACCAGGACACAGCCGGCCATCACCCCGGGCATAGTCAACGGGAGGGTGACGGTGAAAAAGGCCTTAGCCCGCCCGGCACCTAGGTCCCGGGATGCCTCCACCAGCGACCAGTCCACCTTGCAGACCGAATTGTAAATCGCCAGCACCATAAAGGGCAGCAGGGCGTAGACCATCCCCACCAGCACCGCGCCAAAGGTGTACAGGAGCTTGAGGGGCTTGTCGATCACCCCGAACTGCATCAGCAGGCCGTTGATCACCCCTTGGCTGCGCAGGAGGATCATCCAGCCGTAGATCCGCACCAGGGAGTTGGTCCAGAAGGGGACCAGCATCAGCATCAGCACCAGGGAACGGTGCTTCTTGGGCAGTTTGGCGGTGAAATAGGCAAAGGGATAGCCGATTAGCAGGGCAAACACGGTGGTGAGGATCGCCACCCAGAAGCTCTGGGCGAAGACCTTGAGGTACACCGGGTTGAGGAGGTTTTTGTAGCTGTCTAAGGAGAACTCTGCCACCACCCCCCAGGTGGCCGCCTTTTTCATAAAGCTCAGGCCCAGCACATAGACAAGTGGAACCGCCACAAAAACAGTGGTCCACAAGGCCATGGGCAAGAGGGTGATGGGGGGCCGGTTTTTATTCCGCTTCATCGGGCCATCCCCTTTCCACGATGACGGCACAAGCGGGGTCCCAGCCGATGTGCACTTGGGTGCCGGCAGGCAGGCGCCCCTCTATGCCATCCCCCATGCCGCTGACCAGCAGTTCCTCCCCCGTGGGGAGGGTGAGCACCGTGCGCATCATGCCGCCGCTGTAGTGGTTGTTTTTCACCTGGCCCGAGAGGGTGAACCCTTGCCGGGGCTCCCTTCCGTAACGGACCCGCTCGGTCCGCAGGGAGAGGGTGACCTTCTCCCCCGGCTCCCCTTGCCCAGAGGCCAGAATGGTCCCGCCCCCAAAGGAGAGGGTCAGGTTCCCGGCGGCATCCCGGCCGGTGACCGTGGCCTTCAAGATGTTGCTCTGGCCGATAAACTGGGCGGCAAACCGGCTCTTTGGATGCTCATAAATCTCCTCAGGGGTGCCCAGCTGGAGGATTTTACCCTGGTTCATGATGCCGATCCGGTCGCTCATGTTGAGGGCTTCCTCCTGGTCGTGGGTGATGTACACAAAGGTGATGCCCAGCTTTTGCTGGAGGCGTTTGAGCTCCACCTGCATCTGCCGCCGGAGCTGGAGATCCAAGGCGCCAAGGGGCTCGTCCAGCAGAAGGACCGAAGGCTTGTTGACAATTGCCCGGGCGATAGCCACCCTCTGGCGCTGCCCGCCGGAGAGCTGGCTGGGCATCCTTTCCCCAAACCCGGGGAGCTGGACCAGCTCCAGCATCTCCTCCACCTGCTTTTTGATCTCCTCTTTGGGCACCTTGCGCAGCTTGAGGCCGTAGGCGATGTTGTTTTCCACATTCATATGGGGGAAGAGGGCATAACTCTGGAAGACGGTGTTGACCCCCCGCTTGTTGGGCTCCCAGTCGGTGACGTCGGTCCCGCCTAGGATGACCCGCCCCTCATCGGGGGATTCCAGCCCCGCAATGATCCGCAATGTGGTGGTCTTGCCGCAGCCGGAGGGCCCCAAAAGGGTCAAAAACTCCCCTTTGTAGATGGTGAGGTCGATGCCGCATAGCGCCTTCTGCCCGTCGAAGCTCTTGTGGATATTTTCTAAGGAAAGGATGACTTCCTGTTCCATCTTGCATTCCTTCTTTCCTGGTTAAGGGCGGTTGTCCAAGGTGCGCATGGCGGCTTCTTCCTCGAACTGTTTGCTGTAAAGGGTGAAGTAATACCCCCGCTGGCCCATCAATTGGGCATGGGTGCCCTGTTCTATTATTTTACCATCTTTTACCACCAAGATCAAATCCGCCTGCCGGATGGTGGAGAGCCGGTGGGCGATGACAAAGGATGTCCGCCCTTGGAGCAGGTGGGCGATGGCGTTTTGGATGAGTTGCTCGGTCTGGGTGTCGATGGAGCTGGTGGCCTCGTCCAGCACAAAGATGCGGGGGTCGGCCAGCACCGCCCGGGCAAAGGAGATCAGCTGCTTTTCCCCGGTGGAGAGGCGGTCGCCGCTCTCCCCCACGTCGCTGTCATAGCCCTGTTCCAGCTTATCAACCACCAGGTCAGCGGAGACGCTTTTCGCGGCGGAGATGACCTCCTCGTCGGTGGCCTCCAACCGGCCATAGCGGATGTTTTCCATGACGCTGCCGGAAAAGAGGTGGGGGCTTTGGAGCACATAGCCGATGTTGGAGTGGAGCCAAAGCTGGCTGCGCTCCCGGTAATCCCGCCCGTCGATGAGGATCTGGCCCTCAGTGGGTTCAAAGAACCGGCAGGCCAGGTTGACCAAGGTGGATTTGCCCGCGCCTGTCTCCCCCACAATGGCCACATTGGTGCCCGCAGGGATTTTCAGGTTGAAGTGCTCCAGCACATTCTCCTGGCCGTCGGGATAGCGGAAGGAGACATCCCGGAACTCGATATCCCCACGGATCTCCTCCCAATTCTCCTGTTTGGGCTCCATGAAGTCACCGTACTTCTCCACCACTTCCGGGGAGTCGACGATGTCCGGCTCCCGGTCCAGCAGGTCGGTGACCCGCTCGATGTTGGCCTGGAGGGAGATCACGTCGGCAAAGTTGCGGGCCAGCTGCTGGATGGGCTCAAAGATGCCCACCGCATAGGTGGTAAAGGCGGAGAGGGTGCCAAGGGCCATGGCATCCTCCATGACCAAGTACCCGCCCTTGACCAGCACCAGGGCGGTGACCACGGCGCTGAAAAACACGATGGTGGAGATGTACACACCGGAGAGCCGGGCGTTTTTGATGGTGAAACCGTACATCTCATCGGTGATGCGGGAGAACCCATCAAAGTTCTGGTCCTCAATCACCAGGGTCTTAGAGGTTTTTGCCCCCACAATCCCCTCGTTAAAGGCACCGGTGATGTGGCTGTTGATCTGCCGGATCTTCCGGTTATAGGAGAGCATCCGGCTTTGGAAATACCAGGTCAAGAGGGCGATAAAGGGCACCACCGTGCTGACCACCAGGGCCAGCTTGGCGTCCAGGGCGAACATCGCCCCCAGCACCCCCACCACATAGGCCAGCGCCCACAGGATGTCGATCATCCCCCAGGCGATCATGCCGGAAATGCGGTTGGTATCGCTCATCACCCGGGAGAGGAGGTAGCCCACCGGAGTGACGTTGTAGTAGGAGAAGGACAAGGTTTGCAGATGGGTGAACACCGCCCGCTTCAGGTCCTTGTTGACGTTCATCTCCACATACATGGACTGATAGGAAAAGAAGATGACCCCAATGGTTTGGGCCGCGATGACCCCCAGATATGCCAGGGCGAAGCCGCCCAGCCCCTCCAAGGTGTTCTGCTGGATAAAAGTGTTGACCGCATACCGCTGGAAGAGGGGGAGGACGATGTCGATCAGAGCGGAGAAGAGGATCAGCCTGATGACCAGCATGAAATTTTTGCGGTAGGGCCTCACGAACTGGAACATCCGCTTCCAGGCAAAGAGATTCAGCTTTTGGTGAAATTCCTGTTCCTCATAGGCTGCCAACGTCCTCACCTCCTTCGGTCAGGATGCGGTCATCCTGGTTCATCTGGATGTCGTAAATGGATTTATAGATGCCGTCCCGCCGCAAAAGCTCCTGGTGGGAACCCATCTCGGCAATGGCCCCATCCTTGAGGACCAAAATACAGTCGGCCTGCATCAAAGTGGTGATCCGGTGGGAAATCAAAATGGTGGTGGCGCCCCCTACCCTCTCTTTGAGGGCGGCCCGGATTTTGGAGTCGGTCTCCGAATCCACCGCCGAAAGGGAGTCGTCAAACACCATGATAGGGGCGTTCTGCATCAGCATCCGGGCGATGGCCACCCGCTGCTTCTGCCCGCCGGAGAGGGTCACCCCCCGCTCCCCCACGATGGTGTCATACTCTAAGGGGAATTCGGTGATCGCCTCATCCACACAGGCGATGGCGGCGGCGGCCCGGATCTCCTCCAGCGAGGCGTCCGGTTTCACCGCCGCAATATTTTCCTCAATGGTGCGGGAGAAAAGGAACGGCTCCTGGAGAACCATCCCCACATTTTTGCGCACCCAGCTGCGCCGGATATTCCGCAGATCGGTGTCCCCCACCCGGATGGAGCCGCAGCCCTGGGGCAGGTCATACAACCGGTTCAAAAGGTGCATCAAGGTGGATTTGCCCGACCCGGTCCCCCCCAGGATGGCAAATGTTGTCCCCGCCGGGATGGTGAAGCTGACGTCATTGAGCACTGGCTGGAGCCCTTCATAGCCAAAGGTCACATGGTCAAAGGTGATGTCCCGGTCCATGGGGGGCTCCCCGGCGCCGGGGGCGTCCTCCTCCTCTTTGGCGTTTAAGATGTAGTTCAGCCGCTCCACCGATACGCCGGCCTTGCTCATCTCGGAAAAGATGCGGCCCAAGCTGCGGATGGGCCAGGTGAGGGTGGCGTTGTAGGAGACAAAGGCCAAAAATTCCCCCAAAGTGATGGCGCCGTGGACTGTCTCCATCGCCCCCAAAATGACAATGCAGGCGATTTGCAGCCCGGTGAACAGGTCGCCGAAACCCCAGTAGGTGCCCATGGTGTAGCCCATGCTGATCCACAGGCCGGAAAACTTCTTGTTCTTCTCATCGAACCGGGCAAGTTCATGCCGCTCCCGGCCAAAGGCCCGCACCACCCGCACGCCGGTCAGGTTCTCCTGAACCACAGTGGCCAGCTCCCCCTCCGCCGCGTCGGTGACCCGAAACTTCTTGGCGATTTTGGAGTAATAGATCCCGGTGTAGGCCATGGTGATGGGGATGAAGGCCAGCGCAACCAGGGAGAGCTTGACGTTCATCGAGAACATGATGCAGAGGGCAAAGACGATCAAAAAGCTGGTGCGGAACACCTCCAGCACCTGGTTCGAAAGGAACCGGCTCACCGATTCCACGTCGGAGGTGCACCGCTGGATGATGTCGCCGGTCTGGTGGCTCACATGCCAGGAGAAGGGCAGCTTCTGAATGTGTTCATATAAGGTGTTGCGCAGGCGGCGGACAAAGCCCTCCGACCCCAAGGCGATCCCCACCCGGCTCCCGTAGTTGAAAAGGGCGGAAAACACCGCAATTCCCACTAAAAGAAGGCCCAACAGGTACAGGTGGCCTCGCAGCATCTCCCGGCCGCCTAGCCGTTCCAATGCCGGCAAAAAGGCCGCCGGTAGGCCGAAGGGCAGGTCCCCCAACACCGAGTCCACGGTGATTTTAATCACCTGGGGGGTGAGAGAGCTGAGAACCGTAGCCATGGTGGAGCAGAACAGGGCCAGTGCAAAATAGCCCCGGGACCCCCTCGAAAAACGGGAGAGCAACCCCCAAAGCTCCCGCGTCCCCTTTTGTTGTTCCAAACCGGATACCCTCCTTTTGGGCGTGTCTTTCCCCCGCCCGAACCAATTGATTGTATTCTATGTTAACAATACCATACCCAGGGGGACAGTGCAAGGCATATTCCTCCAATATATACTTGTTTTGTATATTTAATCCAAAAAACTTCTGCCAACCGCCGGGAAGTTCTCCGCCCAATTGGATGGATTCCCAGCGCCAGCCGGCTGCCTTTGTCCACAAAACAGGGGAAAGCCCCTCGATATCCCCCGGTGGATCACATGGGCCCCTTCTCCAAGGTTGTGCGCCCGTCGGAGCACAACCTAAATTTTGGCAGCGACTGCTGCCAGGCTGATGGCCATAATCAGGTTTATCTCATCCCCGTCGGGGGAAAGTCGAAGCTTCGCAGAAACGCAGAAACGCGGCTGGCAATGCCATCCGCGTTTCGATGTGCCTTAATTATTTGACCACCCTGTAGCCGGTAGAGAAATCCACAATGTTCTCCATAGCCTCTTCTTTCTGGTAATGGGAGAGATTGCGCAAGGCGATATTCACAATCCGTTCGTAGGTCTCCTGCAAATGGAACCCGCCGGAGGAGTGGGGGGTGATCTCCAGGTTGGGCAGCTCCCACAGGGGGCTTTCCGCGGGCAGAGGTTCCGGCTCGGTGACATCCAGCCCAACTCCCCACAGGTGGCCGCCCTGCATCACCTCATACAGTGCTGCCGGGTCGATGGCGTTGCCCCGACCCACATTGACCAGGATAGCGTCCTTCTTCATCAGCAGCAGCCGTTCTTTGTTCATCACATGGCAGGTGGCGTCCGTTCCAGGGAGGACCATGGCCACCACATCTGCCCGGGGCAGCAGTTCTTCCAAGCTGTCCATCTGGTAGAGCTCATCCAGGTAATCCGGCTTCTGGGCCTTGGTGCGGCGCACCCCAATGGTGTAGGCACCCAGGGCCTTTACCTTGCGGGCATACTCCCCCCCGATATCCCCCAGACCGAGGATCAGCACGGTGGAGCCGTACACCGATTTCACCGGGCCGGCATCTTTCCACAGCTTCCCGGCTTGGTGGTCCCGGTAGGTGGGCAGATGCTTCATCAAGCTCAGGGTCAAGGCCAGCATGTGCTCCGAGATGGTCAGGCCGTAGGCCCCGGTGGCATTGGTCAGGATGGTGCCCTCCGGCAGGGCGCCGGTGGTGTATCCGTCGGTGCCAGCGCTGTTGAGCTGGACCCATTTTAGATTGGGGGAACCGGTCAGCAGGGCGGGGGCGACATTGCCGATGACCACCTCCGCCTTCTGAGCATCTTCTTTGGTGACCTCTTTGGCGGGGATGTACTGGAAGGATGCTCCAGGGGCGGCAGCTTCCAATTTGGCGCGGTGGGCTTCATCCGCGGGGATTGCGACCAAAACATTTTGAATCTTCATGGAAACAATCATCCTTTCTGGCGGCGGAGGGGGAACTGGCTCCGCCTGTTTCTTTCATTCTATCGGCAATTCTCCAGGCTGTCAATGCGGGATTTTCCCCTTGGCGGCTCAGGCCCCTCTCCCCTTGCCAACCTCCCCCATTTTTAGTACAATAGAAATAAATAAACCGCATTTTAAAAGAAAAGGAGAACCGTGTTATGGAAATCAAACGCTACGAAGGCAACGGCCGGATGAGCAAAGCCGTCGTCCATGGAGACACCCTGTATCTCTGTGGCCAAACCGCCCGGGAGGGGGGCGATGTCAAAGACCAGACCCGCATTGTGCTGGAAAAAATCGAGGCCCTGTTGGGTGCATATGGTTCCGACAAGCGCCATCTGCTGACCGCCACCATCTACTTGAAGGATATGAAAGACTTCGCCGCTATGAACGAAGTTTGGGATGGATGGATTGAGGACGGCTTTGAACCCGCCCGCGCCTGCGTAGAGGCATCTCTGGCATCCGAGAGCCTGGCAGTGGAAATTGTGGTCACCGCAGCACTGAAATAGGATCTCCTTTTAAAAAAGCCGGCTGCGGTGCAGCCGGC
This sequence comes from uncultured Merdimmobilis sp., assembly GCF_902471145.1. NCBI lineage: Bacteria > Bacillati > Bacillota > Clostridia > Eubacteriales > Oscillospiraceae > Merdimmobilis > uncultured Merdimmobilis sp. The sequence goes on along the minus strand of NZ_CABRJC010000007.1, from coordinate 30,415 downwards.
TTTTTTCGCCCTTCCCAGGTGGCAGGAGGATGGGATATCCTTTTTTTCCCTCCACAAAACCTTCAAAATTATGCATGTTTATATTGTGTGCCATGCAGTTTTCATATACAATAATACTAGCGTCTTTCTCCGGTAGCCCTGCAAATCGGCACACCGGCGGAGAAGGGGCTATCTCTGTGCTTTCCTTCGCACTGCTGGGTTCAGCGCTTTCCCACGGAGATTTGCATGACAGCCCCAACGCTTCACTTTAATTCCAATCGGAAAGGCGGAAACAACCTTGAGCAAACTCAACGACCGCGTACACTCCTACATGAAGCAGAACCGGGAGCAGTTCACCGCCCGGGTGGTGCTGCTGTTTGGCCTGTCCCTAATCCTTTTTGGATTTTGCATGGATACCCCAGAGAACATCTACCACGGCTTTATCACCATCATGGTCTCCCCCTGCGGCCTGATCACCGACTACATCGCCTTGGCGGGCATCGGGGCCGCCTTCCTAAACGCGGGCCTTGTCACCATCACCGCCATGCTGATGGCCACCTACTTCAAAGCGCCCTACACCGGCATGCTCATCGCCAGCATCTTCATGTCCGGCGGGTTTGCCCTATTCGGGAAAAACATCCTCAACATCTGGCCCATCTATCTGGGGGTATTCCTCTATTCCCGCTACAAGGGGGAACCCTTTGGCAAACATTTGCACCTGGCCTTTTTCGGCACTGCTCTGGGGCCCCTGGTCTCGGAAGTCGCCATGATCTTCTCCGATTACCACCCCATTATCCGGATTTTGGCCGCTGCGGTGGTGGGGACCGCCTGCGGGTTTATCCTGCCCCCAGTCTCCACCCATACCTACAAATTTCACAAGGGGTATAACCTGTTCAACGCCGGCTTTGCCACCGGGCTGATCGCCACGGTTTTCGTCTCTATCATGCGCTCCTTCGGTTACACCCCCATCAAGATGTTCTATTGGAGCACCGAGTACACCAATTTGCTGGCCGCCTATCTGATCGCCCTATTTGTGATTTTGATTGTGGTCGGGTTCTGGCTGGACCGCTGCGCCATTAAGGACCTGAAGTACATCACCCGCCACAGCGGCCAGGGAGCCGATTATATCGGAACCCTGGGGTTCCCAGGCACCATGATCAACATGGGACTCATCGGCCTGTTTTTCACCTTTTACCTCTTGGCCATCGGCGGGGCGATCAACGGGCCCACCGCCGGGTGCATCCTTTCCATCGCCGGATTCGGAGCCGCCGGCGTCAACCTGCGCAACACCTTGTTTATCGTTTTAGGGGTCATCTTCGGTTCCTTTGTCAAGGTGTGGAACCTGACCGACCCCGCTGTGCAGCTCAGTGTGCTGCTCTGCACCGGCCTTGCCCCTTTGGCTGGCAAATACGGCCTGTTCTACGGGATGCTCTCCGGGTTTATCCACTCGTCGGTGGTGCTCAATGTGGGGACTTTGTACAGCTCCCTCAACCTGTACAACAACGGGTTTTCCACTGGGTTGGTGGCGGCCTTCCTAGCGCCCCTGCTGCCGGAGCTGAAAGCCCCGCAGATCGACCAAACCTACATCCACTGCCCCATCCGCCCCAAGGGTGAAGAGTCCAAATAACACCCCTGGGGATGGCTTTCGCCATCCCCAGTTTTTAAAGATACCCGCCGCCATGCCCCTATAGAAAGGATGGAACCAACGATGAAAGAAAATAAATACGACGACGATGCGTTTTTTGCGGAATACTCCAAGATGAGCCGCTCGGTGGACGGACTTGCCGGCGCCGGGGAATGGCACGCATTCCGCAAGCTGATGCCCGACTTTTCCGGCAAACGGGTGTTGGACCTGGGCTGCGGCTTCGGCTGGCACTGCGCCTACGCTCTGGAGCATGGTGCGCAGTCGGTGGTGGGGGTGGACCTCTCCCACAAGATGCTGTCCCGGGCCAAGGGGATGGTCCGTTCCCCCAAGGTCCAGTTCATCCAGACCTCCATAGAGGACTACCCCTACCCCAAAGAAGCGTTCGATGTGGTGGTCAGCTCCCTGGCCCTCCACTATGTCTCCGATTTTGCGGATATCTGCCGCAAGGTCTACGACACCCTGGCCCCCGGCGGGGAGTTTGTCTTCTCGGTGGAGCACCCCATCTTCACCGCCTATGGCACCCAGGATTGGTACCGGGATGGGGCGGGGAACATCCTCCACTGGCCGGTGGACGGCTACTTCACTGAGGGCCTGCGCCATGCGGTGTTCCTAGGCCAGGATGTGGTTAAGTACCACAAGACCTCGACCACCTACCTGAGCAGCCTGCTCAAAACCGGGTTTTCTCTCACCGCCGTGGTGGAGCCGGAGCCCGACCCCACCATGCTGGAATTGCCCGGCATGAAGGATGAACTGCGCCGCCCCATGATGCTGCTGGTCTCGGCCAAAAAACCGGAATAATGCTCCCCCTCCACCTGGGGAACAACACAAATCCCCAAAAAAGAAAAGGACGGCTTAAAGCCGTCCTTTTTTGATGCTGTCGTTGTTTTTATGCCGCCCATCTGCCGGTGGAGGGGTTGTTTTTGTCGCTGTCATCCGGTACAAAGGGGGTGGAAGGGGCGGTGGCTGCCGTGCCGGAACCGAGAGCCGGGTTCTTCGCCACATCGGTGAGGATCAGCCGCTCCTCCGCATCGATGGCTTTGATTCCCTCATCGCCGACCTTGGAGAGGTAGCGGATCAGGGCTTCATCCAAGGCGGAGAACTCATTCTCAATGGGATAATTGCCCAGCATGGTGTACCCGTCGCCGCCGCTGGCCATAAAGTCGTTGGTGGCCAGAGTGTAAGTGGCGTTGGGGTCGATGGGCTTGCCATCCACCAGGATGGAAAGGACCTGACCTTTGGTCTTGGTGGTGCCGTCTTCAGCGGTGGTCTCCACCTTTTTGGCCTCAACGGTCATGCCGGCAAAGTGGGGGAACCCGCCTGCGCCGAAGTCCATGCCGAAGTTGAGGGCGTCGATGATATCCTGGCCTTTGACCTGCTTGGTGACGATGTAGTTGCCAAAGGGCAGTACATTGATGACATCGCCCTTGGTGATGTCGCCTTTTTCAATGGTGGCGCGGATGCCGCCGCCGTTGGTCAGGGCGATGTCTGCCCCGGTCTCCTCCAGCATAGCGGAGGTGATGAGGCGGCCCAGGTTGGTGTGGCCGCCTCGGTTGGTCTCCCGCTCGCCGTCCAGGGTGATGGGGGTCTTTCCGATAACCACATCGAGGATGCTCTTCTGGTTTTCGTCAATCCGATCCACAATGGCTTTGACCTTGCTGTCCTCGGGGAAGTTTTTCAGCTCTTTGGCAGAGTACAGTTTGGGCTCCACCGAGAGGACTTCCCCATCCTTGACCTTGATGGTGACCATACCCACATTCTCCAGGTAGTTGCCGGTGCTGGCGATGTAGGTATCCCCCACCTTGTAGTTGTCAAGCTCGGTGTGGCTGTGGCCATCGATGATCAAGTCGATGCCCTCCACCGCGTTTGCAATGTCGGTGGATTTGATGTCGCTGGTGGGGTCAACCCCCAGGTGGCACAGGGCGATGATGACGTCGCAGTCTCTCTCCTGCAATTCATCCACCATCTGCTGGGCGGTGGCAATCAGCGATTCCTTGTCGCCGAAGTCCAGGCCTGCCACATTTTTGGGGTTGGTTTTGTAGGCAGTCTCAGGGGTTGCCAGGCCGAACACACCAACCTTGACCCCGTCGATGTTCTTGATCAGATATTTGTCAAAGGCGTTCTTGCCGCCGATGGTCACGTTGGCGGCGAGGGGTTTGACCCCGGCTCGGTAGGAGAGGACATCCAGCCGCTCATAGCCGTAGTTGAAATCATGGTTGCCGGGGCTGATGGCGTCATATCCCACTGCCTTGAGAATTTTGGCGATGCTGTTGCCGTTCTCAATGGTGGCAAAGGGCATTCCATGGAAGGTGTCGCCAGCGTCCAGGATCAGTTTTCCGTCCGCTTCCTGGCTGTCGATAAAGGTCTTAAACCGGGCGAAGCCGATATTCGTCAATTCGCCGGTTTTGGAGTCCACCACTTCCTTGGCGCGGGAGTGGCTGTCGTTGGTGTGGAACACTTTGATGGTCGTGGTTTCGCCGGTCTGTGCAAAGGCCGCCGTGGATAGCATAGACAGCGCCAACGCCGCTGCCAATACCATCGATAGAATCCTACGCATTGTTCATCCTCCATTCGTCTCACAGGGTTTTGGAACGTTGCTTCCTTGCCTTAACTATATCACGTTGCAAGTGTGTTGACAACCAACTTCCTGGGGATTTTCCCAACTTTACCTGTATTTTACCTGGGCCCGGCCCCAAAAAAGGGAGGGCCAATGCCCTCCCTTCCCGGTTTGCTATTCTTTGTTTTCTGGATGGCAGGCCCCTGCGTGGGGGCAGCCGCTGCACCCGCCGCAGCACCCCCCGTTTTTCTTCTGCTTGCGCAGGTAAAGGAGGATTCCCGCAACCACCAAAGCCAGAACAACTAAGGTGATAAGATCTGCCTGGGTCATACCAAGTCTCCTTTCTTACACGATGAGGCGGCCGATTTGATAGATGGCCATGGCCACCAGGTAGGCCGCGCCGGTCTGGTAGGCCGCGGTGAGCACCGCCCCTTTCATCGAGCCGATCTCCCGGCGGGTGGCGGCAAAAGCGGCCACACAAGGCATGTATAGGATGGTAAAGGCCAGGAAGGAGATGGCGCTTAAAGGGGTAAAGATCGTTTGGAGGATGGCGCTCAGCTGGGCGTCGTTGGCCGCGCCGGTGAGGATGGTCAAGGTGCTGACCACCGATTCCTTGGCGGTAAAGCCGGTGATGAGAGCGGTGGAAGCCCGCCAGTCGTTGAAGCCCAGGGGGGCGAAAAGCGGCGCGATCAGCGAGCCGATGGAGGCCAGGATGCTATCGGCGCTGTCCGCCACCATGTTAAAGGACCAATCAAAACTCTGGAGGAACCAGATGGCCAGCGAAGCCATAAAGATGATGGTAAACGCTTTGCGCAGGAAGTCCTTGGCTTTCTCCCACATGTGGAGGAACACACTTTGGGCCGAGGGCATCCGGTAGGCTGGCAGCTCCATGACAAAGGGTACCGGATCGCCCTGGAAGATGGTGTTCTTCAAAAGCAGGCCGGAGAGGATGGCCACCACAATGCCGGTGACATACAGGGAGATCATCACCAGCGCCGCATGGTGGGGGAAGAAAGCGGCGGTGATCATCCCGTAGATGGGCAACTTGGCGCTGCAGGACATAAACGGGGTGAGGACGATGGTCATCTTCCGGTCTCGGTCGCTGGAAAGGGTCCGGGTGGCCATGATGGCCGGCACGCTGCACCCGAAGCCGATGAGCATGGGCACAAAGGAGCGGCCGGAGAGGCCGATCTTCCGCAGCAGCTTATCCATGACAAAGGCCACCCGTGCCATATAGCCGCTGTCCTCCAAAAGGGAGAGGAAGAAGAACAGGAGGACGATGATGGGCAGGAAGGAGAGGACGCTGCCCACCCCGGCGCAGACGCCGTCGATCAAGAGGGAGTGGAGCCAGGGGCTGACCCCCACATCCGTCAAGAAGGTGGAGAGGGCGGCCACGCCGGAGTCGATGGCGGCGCCCAGAAAGTCCTGCATCGGCGCGCCCAACACGCTGAAGGTCAGGTAGAACACCACCAGCATAATCCCCAAAAAGATGGGGATGCCAAAGTATTTGTGGGTCAAAATCCGGTCGATCTTCTCCGACCGAACCTGTTCCAGGGTCTCCTGGTGCTTAAAGACACATTCGGCGCACACCCCTTCAATGTAGGTGTAGCGCATGTCGGCAAGGGCGGCCTCCCGGTCGGTTTCCAGCTCGCTCTCCATCTCCTGGACAATGTGGTCAATGATATGGACCTCATTTTCCGAAATCTGCAAAGCGTCGATCATGGGCTGGTCCCCTTCCACCAATTTGGTGGCGGCAAACCGCACCGGATACCCAGCCCGCTCGGCGTGGTCTTCCACAATGTGGGCGATGGAGTGGATGGCCCGATGCACTGGCCCGGTGCAAAAGTCCAGCTTTTGAGGCTTTTCCTGCTTTTCCACCATCTCCACCACCTGTTTGAGCAGTTCGCTGATGCCCTCGCCCTTGCTGGCTGAGATGGGCACAACCGGAACCCCCAGGTGCTGGGAGAGGCATTTTACATCAATGTGGTTGCCGCTGGCCCGCACCTCATCCATCATGTTGAGGGCAATGACCATGGGGATTCCCAGTTCCATCAGCTGGAGGGAAAGATACAAGTTCCGCTCAATATTGGTGGCATCCACAATGTTGATAATTCCCTGGGGATGCTCCTTCAGGACAAAATCCCGGGTGACAATCTCCTCCGATGTATAGGGCGAAAGGGAGTAAATGCCGGGCAGGTCCACCAGGGAGATGTCCTTGTGGTGGAGGATCTGCCCCTCTTTTTTCTCCACCGTTACGCCGGGGAAGTTGCCCACGTGCTGGTTGCTGCCGGTCAAGGCATTAAACAGGGTGGTCTTGCCGCAGTTCTGGTTGCCTGCAAGGGCTAATGTCGATTTCATGCTTTCTGTTCCTCCCCTTGTTTCTGGGCGGAGGGACAGCCGCAGCCCTCATGATGGTGGTAGGAACCATGGCAGTGGCCGTGTTGGGGTTTCTGGGTCTCGGTGTCGGAGATGAGGGTGATCTTGGCCGCATCCTCCCCCCGTAGGGTCAAAACATAACCCCGCAGGTACAGTTCAATGGGGTCGCCCATGGGGGCCACCTTGCGGACTTCCACCCGGGTCTTGGGGGTTAGCCCCATATCCAGAAGACGCCGCCGCAGGGCCCCTTCTCCTCCAATTGATGCGATTACGCCGCCGTGGCCAGGTCTTACGCGATCCAACGTCGTCATACGCTTCACTCCTTTTCAAAATATTTCCTATCGCTAACATTTTGAGAACAAAAACCTTTGTCCCTTTTTTGCCCCCGCCCCAGGATAAAACACTGCAGGGCCTCCCCTATTTCATTCCCAAAAGGGAGCCTATAAGTTAGCTTATGCTTACATTCTATGCTTCCAATGGGAACTTGTCAATAGAAATCGACACTTTATTTTCCAAAGAATTTCCACAGCGGCAAAAGCTTTTCTCAAGGCCCCGCCTGGCACGATAGCCCCCTTTTTCCGGGCGATATGCCTAAAGAAGCCACCTGCACTTTGCAAACGGCTCAAATTGTAGTATACTTAAAATGTAGAGTATCTCCGGCCTGCCGCCGGGGCAAAGGGCATGGGGCCTCTTGGTTCTGGGATGCCCTATCCTTCCAACCAAGAGGAGGCTGTTTATGAGCAAACTCACCCCATCCAAACAGGATTATCTGGAGGCGATCCTCGACCTTTCGGTCCAGGGTGCACCGGTGCGCTCCATCGACGTGGCCAACGCCCTGGGCTTTTCCCGGGCCAGCGTCAGCCGGGCAATCGGCCTCCTCCGGGCGGACGGTTTCCTTCTCCAGCAGCCCTATGGGGGGATCACCCTCACCGACTTGGGCCGCCGGGAGGCCATAAAGGTTCGTCGCCGCCACGACCTGCTGAAATACTACCTGATCCACATTCTACTGGTGCCGGAGGAGATCGCCGAGGAGGATGCCTGCCGGATGGAGCATGTGGTCAGCTCCACCACTCTGGAACAGATCGAAGCCGCCGCCACCCAGCATATGAAGGAGTTTCACGGCGGCAGGTAGCCATGTGCTGTCCCCCGGTTTATCCTGTTTCCTCCGTGTTTCCTTCCCTATTTTAGCAACCAAAAAAGGCTTCCCCACATGGGGAAGCCTTTTTGACTTTGTTTTTACTGGGCATCCAAAATCCGGATGGCTTCGGCGATCAAGTCGGCGCCGTTGGCCAGATTCTTGGGGTCGGTGTACTCCCGGGGGCTGTGGGTGTAGCCCTCGTGGCTGGGGATGAAGATCATGCCAGTGGGCCAGATCTTGGCAAAGATCATGGTGTCGTGGCCTGCACCGGAGGGCAGGACTACGCTCTTAAGTCCCAGGTTTTTGGCGCCGGTGGTCAATGCATTCATGATGGCAGGCGTGTTGGGGGTCGGCGGGGTGTTGGAGAAGACCTCCTGTTCCACCTTGACCCGGTAATCCTTCTCCACCTGGGCGATCTTTTCCGCCAAATAGGCGTCCAGCTCATCGAAGTTCTTCTTGTCGCCACTGCGGAAGTCCACCGAGAACACCGCCCGAGAGGGGATAGCGTTGATCTCGCCGGGGTGGAAATCCATCTTGCCGCAGGTGACTGTCGCTTTGCCCACATAATTCTTGGCCACATGCTCTGACAGGTCGGAGACGATGCGGCAGGCAGCCAGGCCGGCGTCTTTCCGCTTGGCCATGGGGGTGGAGGGATGGGAGACCTCGCCGCGGACGGTGATGGTCTTCCAGTAGCAGCCGAAGATCCCGTCCACCACGCCCAGGTCGATGCCCTCGTCCTCCAGCAGGGTGCCCTGCTCCATGTGGAGCTCAATAAAGGCTTTGACCTTCTCTTTGCTGCGGTCCACCCCGTCCAGCTTGCCGGTCAGGCCATAGGAGAGCATCGCCTCCCGCAGGGTGGTGCCTTCGGTGTCTTTGACCAGATCCAGGTCGGCCTCTTTGAGGACGCCAGCGGCCAGTTTGCTTCCAGTCAGGTTGGGGAACCGGGCGCCTTCCTCCATGGGGATGGCCACCACTTCAAAGTCCCCTTTGAGGGGTTTGCCGCTCTCTTTGATCATCCGCGCCGCTTCCAGGGCACAGATGATACCCGCCTGGCCGTCGTAGAAGCCGGAGCAGCGGACGGTGTCCAGGTGGGAGCCGGAGATCAGCTTGGGGGCGTCCGGGTCGGTGCCGGGCAGCAGGCCCCACACCAAACCCGCTGCGTCCTCCCGGACGGTGAGTCCGGCCTCCTCCATCAGCTTTTTGATGTAGTCCGCGCCTTTGCGGTACTCAGGGGTGTAGCTGAGGCGGGTGGTGCCCTCCTCCCCTTGTTCCGAAATCAGGGATAGGGCCTTCAGCTGCGCTTCCATACGCTCTGCATTTGCCATGATTTTTTCCTCCTTTTAAACTTGGATCGTTATCAAGAAGACCGGCGCGTTACAGATAAAGTATACGCGCCGGCCAACTTTAGAACCGTATTGGAAAATCAGGCCTTATTGTGCAGAGCCATATGCTTTAAACAGCTCCACATAGAACTCCACATCATCTTCGAGAACGTCGATGTCTGTCCGCTCATTGACTTGATGGGCGCCTCCCGATTTGCTGTTAAAGCGCCGCATGCCAGTGAAGCGGTACACGCTGTGGGTGGGGCAGATATCGCTGAAATAGCGGGCATCGGTGCCGCCCAGCAGCAGGGAGGGCATCATGGTGATGCCGGGGTATTTTTTCTCCACGATGGAGTGGAGCAGCTTATACTCCTCACTTTCGATGGAGGAGACCTCCGGCATGTTGTGGCCCTTGAGCAGCTTGACCTCTACCCCTTCGGGGACGATGCTCTCATAGAATGCCTGCAGGCTCTCGATGGTGTCGCCGGTGAGCAGCCGGTTGTTGATCACCAGCCAGGAGCGCTCCGGCAGGATGTTGGCTTGGTCGCTGCCCTTCATCATGGTGACGGCGGTGGTGGTGCGGGTCATGGCGTTGTAGGTGCGGTTTTGGGCCAGGATGGACTTCAAAGCTTCCCAGTTTGCCTCGGGGTCTTTGAACAGCTGGGCCAGCTCCCCTTCCATAAAGGGCGCCATGGCTTTCATCTGGTCAATGGCCGGTTTGGTCAGCCGCTGAGGAAGAACGTTCTCCTCCAGGATGCAGGCGGTCTTGCCGATGATGCCCAAAGAGCTGTGCTCGCCGGGCTGAGAAGAGTGGCCGCCGGGGTCTTTCATTGAAAACTCAAAGTCGGCATAGCCTTTTTCCGCCGGATAAATCTGGGCGACATACTGGCCGCCCTGCTGGTCAATGCCGCCGCCCTCATCCAGCTCCAGGCCGATCTCAACGCCGCGGCTCTTGAGCAGATCCACCAGGATAGTCCCCGCAGCGCCGGGGCCGCCCATGATCTCCTCGTTGTAGCCAAAGCCCAGGTAAATGTCATAATCCGGCACAAAGCCGTCGGCGATCATCCCTTCCAAAGCTTCCATATAGGCCAGGATATTGCTCTTGCAGTCAGAGGACCCGCGGCCCCACACGCAGCCTTCGGCGATGACCCCTTCATAGGGCGGGTATTTCCACATGGAGTGGTCGCCTTCTGGCACGACATCCTGGTGGGCGGTCAGCATCAAAGGCAGTTTGCCGGACTTGCCGGTGCCTTTCCAGTGATAGAGCAGGCCCACTTTGCCAAAGACCTCTTTGGTCAGGGTCTTGTGTACCAGGGGGTAGGTCTCCTCCAAATACTTGTGGAGCCCCAGGAAAGTCTCCCAGTCGACCTTTTCCGGGTCGGCGTTGGAAACGGTGGGGAACCGGACCATCCCTTGCAGATGTTTGGCATACAACTCCTTGTCGTACCTCATGACAACTCCTCCTGTTAAATTTTATTACTCGGGGGCTTTCACACAGGACTATTTGCCCGCGTAAAGCTCCACGATCTTCAGGATGACCTGGGCGCCTTTTTCCATCGACTGCACCGGGATGTACTCATACCGGCCATGGGAGTTGTGCCCACCGGTGAACAGGTTGGGGCAGGGCAGACCCATATAGGAGAGCCGGGCGCCGTCGGTGCCGCCGCGGATGGGCTTGACGATGGGGGTGATGCCCAGGGATTCCATGGCTGCCTTGGCGTTGTCGATCAGCTCCATGCAGGGCTCGATCTTCTCCCTCATGTTGGAGTAGGAGTCCTTGAGGACCACCTCCACGGTGCCCTCGCCGTATTTGAAGTTAAGGTATTCGGCCGCCTTGACAAAGCGGGCCTTTTTCTCCTCCAATTTCTGGCGGTCGTGGTCGCGGATCATATAGATCATCTTGGTCTCTTCCACATTGCCGTTTAAGTTGTTCAAATGGCTGAATCCCTCATAAACCTCGGTGGATTCGGGGCGCTCGTGAACCGGCAGCATGGCGCTGAACTCCATGGCAACCAAAATGGAGTTGACCATGACATTTTTGGCGGAACCGGGGTGACTGTTGGTGCCGTGGATGGTGACAAAGCCGCTGCAGGCGTTGAAATTCTCAAAGCTCAGCTCCCCCAGGCCGCCGCCGTCCATGGTGTAGCCGAAGTCTGCGCCAAACTTCTTTACATCAAAGAAGTCCACGCCGCGGCCCACTTCCTCGTCGGGGGTAAAGGCGATTTTGATGTCGCCGTGTTTAAACTCAGGGTGTTCCAGCATGTATTCTGCCGCGTAAAGGATTTCGGTAATGCCGGCCTTGTCGTCAGCACCCAGCAGGGTGGTGCCGTCGGTGACAATCAGGTCCTGGCCCACATAGTTCAGCATATGGGGGAACTCGGCGGTGTGCATGACAATGCCCTTTTCCTCGTTGAGGACAATGTCCTTGCCGTCGTAATTTTTCACAATGCGGTATTTAATGTCATTGCCGGGCATGTCTTCCACCGTGTCCGCGTGGGCGATAAAGCCGATAGCGGGGACCTTTTTGTCCATGTTGGAGGGGATGGAACCGTAGACATAGCCGTACTCGTCGATGGAGACATCGCTGATGCCCATGGCTTTCATCTCTTCGGCCAGCAGCCGCAGCAGGTCTTTCTGTTTTTCGGTGGAGGGGAACTGGGTCTGGTTGGCCTTGGACTGGGTGTCGATGGCCACATAGGTCAAAAAGCGTTCGGTGATATCTTTCATCGGACAATTCCTCCTAGTTGTTGTTACTTTTTATGATACCGAATGCAGGCGCACATTACAAGCTGAGGAAAAGACAATCTTTTGGGGAATTCTTTGTGGACTTTTCTCGCCGCGCAAATAATCTCTTTCACCGGGGAGATCCCCACCTTTTCCGGCAGGCCCAGAGCGGGGATCCTCGCCTAAAAATCCACCTCGGTGGGATCGGTTTCCCGGGGGATGAGGAACATCTCCTCCTCCATCTCAAAATCCCCTTGGGCAATCTTGTCGATGGGCAGCTTCATATACCGGCCCTCTGCAGTGACCGCAACTGTGCCGTCGGGCAGGAGGATCTCCCCGCTGCCCTCAAAAATGCGGCGGTTGTTGGAGGTCACCCGGCCGATGGCCTTCAATTCCACCCCAAGGGGAACCGGCTTTTTATAGCGCAGCTTCAGCTCCACCGTCACCCCCCAGACCTCCGGCTCAAAGGCGGTGATCGCCCGGCCGATGGTCTCATCCAGCATGGCGGCACTTACCCCGCCGTGGGTGCGGCCGGGGTAGCTCTGGTGCTCCTCCCGGGGGGTGAATACCGCCATCAGCTCGTTGTTGTCCAGCTGGAAAAACTCAGCGTGAAGGCCGCTCCCGTTGTCGATGCCGCAGACAAAACAGCTGTGGCTGCTTTTCTGTTTTTCTACTACTGTGTGTTTCAACAATGGTCCCTCTTTTCTTCCGATGCCGGGGCAAATACCCCTTGCAGGGCAAACTCTGGGGTGTACTCCTCTTTGGCGGAACTGCGCTCCTGCATAAACCCTTGGGTGAGGCCCAGATCCATCATATACCCGGCGACTTTGTTGTATTCATAGGTGCTGACCCGCCGGCCCAGCTCCTGGAACTCCCGGCTGCGGTAAAAGGGGGTGTATTGGCTCATCAGGCTGATAAGCACCTCCCCCGGCCGGAAGGACCTCGCCACCCAATCCAGGACAGACATGGAATCCTTCATCCCACCGGGGAGGACCAGATGGCGGATGACCACCCCTTTTTGGAGCATGCCCTCTTTGTCAAAAACCGGCAGGCCCACCTGGCGGACCATCTCCCGGATGGCGGCGGCGGCCACGGGGAAATAATCCGCCGCGCCGCTGTAGCGAAGGGCCCGCTCCTGGTCTGCGTATTTCAGGTCGGGGAGGTAGACGTCCACCTTCCCCTCCAAAAGGCGCAGGGTATTCACCGATTCATACCCGCCGCTGTTGTACACCACCGGGATGGAGAGCTTATCCCCGCACAGGCGCAGGGCCTCTGCCACCCAAGGGGCGTAATGCCCGGCGCTGACTAAGTTGATGTTGTGGGCCCCCTGCCCCTGGAGCTCCAGGAAGATCTCCGCCAGCCGCTCCACCGGGATCTCGGCCCCATAGTTTTCACAGCTGATGGGGTAATTCTGGCAGAAACAGCATTGTAAAGGGCATCCGGAGAAAAACACCGTCCCTGAGCCTTTTTTCCCACTAATGCAGGGCTCCTCCCAGAAGTGGAGGGCGGCCCGGGCCAGCTTGACCTTCCCCCCGCCCCCGCAGAAGCCCTGGCCCCGGGTGCGGTCGGCGTGGCACTGCCTGGGGCAGAGGGTGCAATCGGTGATCACCGGTTCCATCTACATCCCCTCCGGTTTGGGCGGCGGCCAGCCCCCATTGGGAAAGAGGACCCGGCCCACCGTGTCCACACCGCGCTTCTCTTCCCGGCGGCGGGGCTTCACCTTGTCCGCCCCCTCCCCAAAGGCCAGGTTATACCCCAGGTAGGGGGCAAAGGCGCCAAACTCCCAGCAGACGTTGAGGCCCCGGCCCCGCAGGGCCCGGTACCCAGCCAGGACATCTTCAAATTTGGCGATGACCCACCAGCACACCCGGCTCTTCTCCGGCAGCTCCGGGTTTTCTTCAAAGTGGTACAAGCACCCCTGCTCGGTGATGATCCGCTCCACCTCGTCTTTGACAAGGGCAGCATCCTGGGGAGTGCAGGGGGGCGTAAAGGCAGCCCGCTTGCACTCGCCGGCCACGCACTCGCAAAAGGCGGTGGTCATCCCCAAAATAAACGACCCGCGGTCGATGGTCTGCACATTGGTTCATCCTTTCCCAAGTGGATTTGCCCTTATTATACCGCTTTTGGGAAGAAAAAGGAAGAAACTTCCCAAGCGGCACCTGCAAAAAGGGGAGGAGAGCACGGACGCTCCCCTCCCCTTTTTTATTCGATTTAACAGCCGGGCTTCCTGGAGTTGCCCCGGATGTCCACCGGGATCAGCTCCACCACCTCATCGCCCCGCACGCCGGTGAGATAGCCGGTCATATTGGCGCTGGAACAGGAGTGGTTGGGGATGATCCGCAGCCGGTCGCCAATGGCAACGGATTGGTCCCCATTCAAAGAAATTTTGCCTACCTCTTCCGAGAGGGACTCCACCACCAGGCTGGGGTGGCCGATCACCTTGCCATACCCCACAATGCTGGCGTTGCCGTGGGCGCCCTTGTCCAGGCCCAGGCATTTGCTGCCGCAGTCCACAATGATGTGGCCATCCTCCCGCTTAGCGATGACAGTGCATAGAACGGTGAGGGCGCACATTTCCTCTGTGGCGACCCCCAAGGCCATCTGGATGGCGTCATAGAACACATAATTGCCGGGGCGCATAGCAGTTACCAGGCTTGACCTGGATTCCAGCGCCATGGTGGGGGTGCTGCCGGTGGCTACGATCTCCAGGGGGATGCCAGCGGAGGTGATCCCATCGTAGGCAGTGCGCAGGGCGGCTTCCTCCTCCTCATACACCGGCCGGATTCCCTCGCCGCTGGCGCAGGCATATACATGGCCGGGATGGGTGCCGATGCCGCAGAGCCTGCTGTTGGGGAGCCGGGCAATCTTTGCCGCCAAGTCCGCCGCCCCCTCCGGGGGGACCCCCAGCCGGTGAAGGCCGCAGTCCACAATCAGCAGGAACTGGCAGGTGAGGCCTTCCTCTCCAAAGATGCGGTCATACTGCTGGGCACATTCCAGGGAATCCACCGAGCAGTACAGGTTCCCCTTGGCGGCCAAAGCGGCAATGCGGGCGATGTTTTCTTCCCCAAAATAGGGGTAGGCCAGCATGATGTTGCAAAGGCCGGCGGCGACCAGGCTTTCCGCCTCATCCACTGTGCCCACTAAAAATCCGCTGGCCCCTGCCTGGGCCTGTTTTTGGGCCAGGTAGGTGCTCTTGTGGGTTTTCACCATGGGCCAAAGCTGTTTGCCCCCCGCCTTGGCAAGGGCGCCCACCTCTTGGATGTTCTTGTCCAACTGATCCAAATCCAGCAGAAATGCCGGCGTGCGAAGCTGTGAAACCTTCATCTCAAAACACCTCTATCTTCCTTGTTGGGGATCCGTACCCCTTAAAATCTGCCGCCCAGCAGATAATCATCCACCTTGACCACCTTGCCGCCCCGCAGGTAGACCCGGGGGACGCGGCGGCCGATGACGGTGGTGATCTCCGGCTCGATGGTGCCGGCGATTTCAGCGGCTTCGGCGCAGGGGATGTACTCCTCCCCATCCCTGCCGTAGACGGTGACGATGTCCCCTACCTCCACATCTGGGATGTCAGAGACGTCCACCATCATCATATCCATACAGATGTTGCCGATGACCCGGCAGCGCCGCCCCCGGATGAGAACCATCCCCCGGTTGGAATTGCAGCGCATATACCCATCGGTGTAGCCGCAGGAGACCACGGCGACTTTCATATCCACCCCGGCGATAAAGTTGGAGGAATAGCCCACGCACTCCCCTTTCTTGACCTCCCGCAGGAGGGCGACCCGGGTTTTCAATTCCAGCACATGGCGGAAGGCGGGGTACCGCAGCTGCATTTCCCCTGGCTGCACCCCGCAGACCAGGCTTCCAGTGCGGCACATGTCCAGTTTCATCTCTGGGTAGTTGATCACCCCGCCGCTGTTGCAGATGTGGCAGTTGGGGAAGGTGTATCCCCGCTGCTTCAAGAGGTAGCGCATCTTGATGAATCGGTTGTACTGTCCATAGCACTCCTCCCGGCCGGCATCGTCATAAACGGTGGAGTTGTACAGGTGGGAATAGAGGGCATCACAGGTCAGATTGGGCAAGCCCAGTGCTTCTACAATTTTTTCCAGCTCTGCCAGGGTCTCCTCGGGGTCGTCGGTGCTGTTGAACCCCAGCCGGTTCATACCGGTGTTGATTTTGATGTGGCAGTTGACCGTCCCCCCGGCCTTCACCGCTTGGGCAGACAGGGCCTTGGCATAATCCAGGTCTCCTATGGTCTGGGTCAGATCGTATTTGAGCAGCAGCCCGGCGTATTCCGGCTGGGTCAGGCCCAGGATCAGGATGGGTTTTTCCACCCCGGCCTGGCGCAGCTCAATGGCCTCGGCCAAACAGGCCACAGCAAACCAATCGGCGCCGCATTCCCGCTCCAGGATGGGTGCCATCGTGGCGGCCCCGTGGCCGTAGCCATTGGATTTTAACACCACCATCCACTTGCAATCCGGAAGCAGCTCTTCCCGGACGATGCGGGCGGATTCAATCATGTTGTCCAGGTTGATCTCCGCCCAAGTGCGCTCTATGTAATTGAGGTTTGTTCCTTCCATTGTGTTCTCCTTCCCTTCCTAAGGCTTCTTCTATCATACACAGTTTTTGGCTTGTCCGCAATCGCCGGGGGGGAAAATTCTTGTCCCTTTGGGCGGAATTTGCCAGGGAAATGGAGTTTCCTCTGAAAATGGCCATTTTCCCCAGCGGAGGGCTGTCGCCAACGAAAAAACTGCCAGCCGGGAACAGCCCCAGCCGGCAGCTTTAATGGAATGTTGTACGGTATAGATTATTTGCTCCCAATCCACTGGGTGTAGTCCTCGGACTTCTCTACGGTGTAAGGGGCAACTTCCCAGGCGGATGCCTGCCCGGGGAGGCTGAGGGTCACCGCGCCATTGAACAGGATGCTCAGCTGGCTTCCCACTTGAATCTCATTGGTATACACCTGGGTGGACTCCCCGATGTGGAAGAGGATTTCGTCCGTGCCTTCCCCGCCGATCCGCTTCATCAAAAGGTCGGTGGTGCCATCCTCTTTTTCGGTCACCTCCACCACCTCGCCGTTGAAGACCGACATCGCCGCATCGGGGAGCCGGTTGACTGCAATGGCCTCGGTCTGGGGCGGGTAGGTCTCCTGGACATCGCTGTAGTAGACCTCCAGGTACTGCCCTTCCTCCAACGTTTCCCGGTCAAAGCTGAACTTGGTGCCTTCCCCGATGGAGAACCGCACAATCCCATCGCCGTAATCCCGGCCGGGCACCTGCACCAGGTAGAACCCGTTTTCGTCCAGGCCCCGGACCTCCCCGCGGTAGAGAGCGGCATCCGCCACTGTCAAACGTCTGCTGGAAGAATCCTCCTGGGAGCTGTTGTTCTCCTCCACCTGGGAACTGCTTCCGGAGGGCTCCCCTTGGGGCGGGGTCTCTTTCGGGGTGCAGCCTCCGAACACCGACGCCGCCAACAGCAGCGCCGCAAAAGAAGCGACCAGTCGATTCATGATAAAACCTCCTATCTTTACGCTTTACTAAAAAAGGTTCTATGGGCGGTATGCCACATCCTTTGGTTTCCATTTCATCTAAAGAGTGCGCCAATTTTGCATGTCTTTTGCAAAAACAGAGAATTTTTCCGTTAAAATTTTCTTCTTTCAGAGGGTTGTACAAATTTACTCCCCTAGCTTTTAGCAGTTCCCACCGAAAAAACGGGGCCATTTTTCAATCATAAGGTAAACTTATGCGCAATATCAATAATATATACTTTATTTATGTTCAATTTCGTATTATACTGGGTGTCGGGACGTCACCCCGTCCCCTTTTTCCGACAAAAACTAGGATCAAATGACCCATAAAAAGGAGCATTCGCTATGGAAAGAATGGTTGGTACCGTTGTCCGGGGCGTGCGCGCACCCATTATCCGCCAAGGGGATGACCTTGTCAAAATCGTGACCGATTCGGTGATCGGCGCAGCCGAATCGGAGGGCTTCTCCCTGCGGGACAAAGACGTTGTCGCCGTCACCGAAGCTGTGGTCGCCCGGAGCCAGGGCAACTACGCCCACATCGACGACATCGCCGCCGACGTCCACCAGAAATGCGGGGATGACACAGTGGGGGTTATCTTCCCCATCCTCAGCCGCAACCGGTTCGCCATCTGCCTCAAGGGCATTGCCAAGGGCCTGAAAAAGATGGTCCTGATGTTCAGTTACCCCTCCGATGAGGTGGGCAACCACCTGGTCAGCCTGGACCAGCTGGATGAAAAAGGCATCAACCCCTGGAACGACGTCCTCACCGAAGGGGACTACCGCCGCCTGTTCGGCGAAAACCTCCACCCCTTCACCGGCGTAGATTATGTGGCTTATTACAAATCCCTGGTGGAGGAGATGGGCTGTGAGGTGCAGATCCTCTTCGCCAACGACTGCCGGGCCATCCTCCCCTACGCCAAAAAAGTGATCCATTGCGACATCCACTCCCGCGCCCGCACCAAACGCCTGCTCCAGGCAGCCGGCGCAGAGCTGACCCTGGGCTTGGATGAGATTCTAAACGCCCCAGTGGGCAGCAGCGGCTGCAATGAAAAATACGGCCTTTTGGGCTCCAACAAAGCCACTGAGGAGACGGTCAAGCTCTTCCCCCGGGACTGCCAGGACTTTGTGGAGCAGGTGCAGGCTTCCCTCTTCACCCGCACCGGCAAACACGTGGAGGTCATGGTGTACGGCGACGGCGCCTTTAAAGACCCGGTGGGCAAGATCTGGGAATTGGCTGACCCGGTGGTCTCCCCCGCCTACACCGACGGCCTCACCGGTGTGCCCAGCGAACTGAAGCTGAAATACCTGGCCGACAACAACTTCGCCCACCTGAGCGGCGCGGAGCTTCAGGCCGCCATCACCGAGTACATCCGGGGCAAGGCCAGCGACCTGAAGGGTTCTATGGAGTCCCAGGGCACCACCCCCCGCCGGATCACCGACCTGATCGGCTCTCTGTGCGACCTGACCAGCGGCAGCGGCGACAAGGGCACCCCCATCGTCCTGGTGCAGGGGTATTTTGACAACTACGCCAAATAGGTATTTTCCAAAAAGGGCTCCCGGTGGGGGGCCCTTTTTGTTATAATGAAAGATACACCCACCGACTTTTTGATTGGAGGCTTTTTCCATGAAACCATACACTGCCTTATTGTTCGACGCCGACGGCACCCTTTTGGACTTTGAGAAGGCGGAGGAGTACTCCTTCTTCTACACCGGCAGGGAATTCGGCCTGGATCTCACCCCGGAGATGAAGAAAACCTACCATGCCATCAACAGCGCCCTGTGGGAACAGCTGGAAGAGGGGAAAATTCAAAAGCCCCAATTGGTGGTCAAGCGCTTCCAGGACCTGTTTGCCCAATATGGGCTGAAGGCCGATCCCGCCGCTTTCAACACCGCCTATCTGGACAACCTAGCCCTCTGCGCCGCCCGGATTGACGGGGCCCTACAGGTGGTGAAAACCCTCTTTAAGCAGTACAAGCTGGTGCTGGTGACCAACGGGGTCTCCCGGGCCCAACACCGGCGGATGGAGGCCTCCCGCCTGGCCCCCTACTTCGACCAGGTCATTGTCTCGGAGGACGCAGGGGCGGAAAAGCCCTCCCGCCGGTACTTTGACTACATGATGGAAACCTGCGGCTTCCAGGACCCCTCCGGCCTTTTGCTCATCGGGGATTCCCTCACCGCCGACATCCGGGGCTCGGTGCAGTACGGCATCGACTGCTGTTGGTTCAACCCCCACTCCAAGCCCCGCTCCGGGGACTATTCCCCCACCTATGAGATCCACTCCCTGGAGGAGCTGTACCCCCTCTTAGGGGTGGAAGCCCCAGCCAGAACACGGGACGCCGTGCCGGAGTTTTACGGCCAAGGCTGCCGCAACAACTGCGCCGAAGCCATGCTTCTAGCCTTCTGCAAAACCCATGGGATTGACCTGCCCGCCCAGGCGGTCAAGCTGTTGGGCGGCTTTGGGGGCGGCCTTTCCACTGGCAGGACCTGCGGCGCCCTCTGCGGGGCCAACGCCGTCCTGGGATTGGTGTCGGTCCCCAACGGCCAATATGGCAAAGAGACCCCGGAGCTGAAACCCCGGACGGTCCAGCTGGTGGAGGGGTTCCAGCGTGCATTCGGCTCCTGCGACTGTGCCGACTTGAAAACCCGCTATGCCGATTGCCCCCACCACTGCCAAGAACTGCTGAAAACCACCGCCGACCTGCTGGAGGACATCCTGCTGGCCGACGGGGTGCTGGATTGATGCCCCAGCTGCGGCGGGTCTGCACCCCCCTTGGGGAAATTTCCTATACCCTGACCCGGAAAAAGGTGAAAAACCTCAACCTGCGGATCACTGGCGGTGAGGTGCGCCTCTCCGCCGGGCCGCGGGTTCCTCTCGCCCACTGTGACCAGATGGTGGCCGAACGGGCAGGGTGGATCCAATCCTCCCTGGCCCGCCAGCAAAGCCGGGAGAGCCGGTTTTTCCTTCCCAACTGCCCCGCCGAAGGGGACGTCATCCTCTTTCTAGGAGAATCTGTGGCCCTCCATCTGTGGGATGGGGCTGCTGCCCTGCGGGGAGACAGCCTTTTTCTGCCTTCGGAGAACCCACGCAAAGCCCTGGATGATTTTTTGGCCGCCCAGTGCCGGGCGGTGATACTGCCCTTGTGCCGGGAGGTGGAGGCCCTCTCCCCTACCTTTCTTGCCCCAACTCCGCCGGTGGTCTCCTTCCGCCGGATGACCTCCCGCTGGGGCAGCTGTTCCCCTCAAAAGCGGCGGATTACCCTCAGCACCCGGCTCATCCACCTGCCCTTACTGGCCATCCAAGGGGTGGTCATCCACGAGTACGCCCACCTGGCGGTGCCCAACCACTCTGCCCGGTTTTACGACCTGGTCAGGCAGCTGATGCCCACCTATCCCGCCGCTGCCGCGTTGCTAAAAGGCGGGTAATCTCCCATCCCCCGAAAGGAGGGGTTCCCTTTGATCAAACGAATTCTTGCCCTCGCCCTTGCCTTTACCCTTTTGCTGGCCGGCTGTTCCCAGGGGGAGCAGAAGGAGGAGAAACCCCAGCTGGTGCTGCAAAACGCCGCCAAAGCCATCAAGGAGCATTCCGATGCGGATACGGTGGAAATCCTTGCCTTGGAGCCCGCCCCACAGCCGCCGGAGTATTACGCCCTGGTCCAGCTGACCGACGATGCCGGGGCGGTTTCCAAGCGGTTCTACCACCTCGTAAAAGGGGAAAATGCCTTTACTGTCCTCTCTCCTTATTATTTTGACAGCCAGCCGGAGATGGCCATTTCGGCCAACTATGAAATCCTGGGCAACAACACAGTGGTCTACGGGGAAATCAACTGGGGGCACACCAGCTCCCGGGAAAAGGCTTTTCTCCCCATAGAGGTCTCCCGCATCGACCTGCGGCTGGAGGGCGGGGAGTTTGCCTCCGCCACCCTGTACAAGGGGGCTTACCTATGTGTGTTCAAAGGCAAAAAGGCCCCCCTCGCCCAAGCGGTGTTCTTTGACACCCCAAGGGAAGGGGAAGAACCCACTGCCTACGATTATGCCGAGGAACTGGACTACCTCCTTTCCCTCAACCCACCGCCACCGGATGGGCCCCTATACACTCAGTATGAGGAGGGGAGCGATGCCTGGTACCTGGCCCGCTATATCCATCCCTTAGCCTTTTCCGGCCTATTGACTGGGGAGAGCTGGTCACGCCCCGGGGATCTGCCCCTGGACGGCCTCCTTCGCTTTGCCGCCGGACTCCCCTCCTTGGATGAGGAGGCCGACTACACCCTCTTCTGGGACAACGAGGGGCAGAATTACCAAGTCCCTGCCGCCTACCTGGAGGGGATGATGGGCCGGTATTTCGACCTGCCGGAGGGCCTCCTGCGGGGGTCCCCCCTCTACCGGGAGGAAGAGGAGGTTTACCTGCTGCCCGCCCTGGATTTTTCTGGGGAAGCGGCCTTCTCCCTGGACCAGGTGGAACCTTTGGATGGCGGCGTCCTGCGCCTCACCTTCTCCGCTTATGGAGAGGAGCCCACCGGGGATTCCTTGCCCATCCGGGCCTATACCCTCACCGTTAAGGTGGAAGGGGGATCCTTCCAATACCTCTCCTGCACCGTTCTCCCCCTCTCTTAGAAAAAAGCGGCCCGCCCGGCGATGGGCAGGCCGCTTTCTTATGATTGGTGGCTTTGTTGAGCCTCCCCTTGCGGAAGCCGGACATACCGGTTGGCCAGAACAGCGATTACAATGCCGATGGTGGTCTCAATCACCCGGTTGCAGACATAGGGTAAGGCCTCGGGAATGGGTTTGAAGTTAGCGGTGTTTGCCAGAAACACGATGCAGCAGATGGAGGAGGACTCCTTAATCCCCAGCACATTGCAAAGGGTAATGAGGGCCAGTACCCCCAAAGGGAGGATGACTACATACAGCCCCTCCCGGTAGTGGGGCAGCAGATCGAAGAGAACCAGAGAAAGGTACCCGGCCGTCCCCCCGAGGACGGTGCCATAAAACCGGTGGAATCCGGTGCGCAGGCTCTTCTCCCAAGTGGGCTGCATGCAGACAATGGATGCAATGCAGGAGAAAAAAGGGCTCTCCCGATGCAGCGGGATGGAGACCAGCAAACAGAGAAATACCGCCAGTGCGCTTTTGACCGCCCGCAGCCCAGGCCGGTAGTGAATATCCATAAGGAGCCTCCTCTCAAGGGATGGGCAGGGATTGGCCCTGCCGTTTTTTCTATGGTTTATTATAGCGCGCCGGCCCTCAAAGGACAATTGTTTCCCCTTCTTTTTTCTAATTTGAGCAAAATAAGGTGTATATCATTTCCTAAATGTTGTTACCAATTTTAATCATTATCTGTGTGATATATTCCTTTTCACTGGCAATTGTATAGTCGGTAAGATCACGTTCAAAGGAATATCCTATAAGCCTAAGTTTATGCTCGTCGGCATAGCTTAACATTTTTCTATATAGCTCTGGAAGCCTGCCCCACCCACCTTTCAGATAACCGCACAGGTACGCTCCTTTTGGCTTTGTCATAAAACCGTTTTTCTTCCTATGCTCTGTTATCACGGTGTATAGGCCGTCATATTTATTAAACTCTCCTGCCTGTATTTTATCAAGGGAAAGGTAACTCCCTACACCTGCTCGATATTGCTCTGGCGACCAGACACTCTGTATATATTTAAAGACTTTTATAGGGCTATCTTCCTCAAATTCATAAGGGACGGTCAACAGGTATTCTTCTTTTAAGTCGGCTATTTCTATATGCATATCACTGATTTGCTGACAGAGCAGAAGATGTTCCCTTTTTTGGTTCAGAACTGATTTGACTGCTTTCAACTTTCGAATTTCCGTGTCAATTTCCTTTTGCTTGCGCGAAACAGTTTCAAGGAATTTCTGTTCATCGAAAGAATGGATAAAATCTTTGATTTCCTCAATGCTTAGATTGATTTCTTTCAGCATACGGATATATTCAAAATCTATGCTCTGGGAATAGTCGTAATATCTATATCCGTTTTCCCCCTTATGACATGGGAAAAACAGACCGATATAATCATAGTAGTGGAGCGTCCGTTTATTGACATTGTGTAATTTTGCAAACTGTGCGGTCGTAAGCCGCATGGTTTCTTGATTCATAAAATACCTCCTTGACATTACACCTACTGAATAGTTTACGATTAGTATATACCAGAAGAAGGCAAAAGAAAAGGAGTTTTACAGAATATGGAAAACAGCGTGAAATTAAGAGAGTTAAAGAAACGGGATTTGCCAGCATTGGAAGATGTGATAAGAAGAACTTGGAAC
Organism: uncultured Merdimmobilis sp.; assembly: GCF_902471145.1. NCBI lineage: Bacteria > Bacillati > Bacillota > Clostridia > Eubacteriales > Oscillospiraceae > Merdimmobilis > uncultured Merdimmobilis sp. The sequence continues at coordinate 6,868 of NZ_CABRJC010000007.1, read as the reverse complement.
TATGACAAATTCGCAACACCCAAGACAGCCCGTAAGCTGGCAAAGGTCTATCTTGCGACCTGCCTGACAAACCAAACTTATACGCGGATTGCAGAAGTCAATGGTGTTCCCGCGGGGCTGATTTTGGGAAAGGATATAGAAAAGCACCACTGTCCGTTAAAATACCGCCTACATCAAATATTCGCCGTATGCGGATTGCTGATTTCCAAAGAGGGACGAGGCATATTGAATTTCTATAAGAATGTAGACGATATAGACAACCAGCTCTTGAAACAGTGCAACAAGGACTATAAGGGGGAGGTTGCTCTATTTGCCCTTTCCCCCGAATACAGAGGGCTTGGAATTGGAAAAATGCTGTTCCATTCTCTATTAGCCTATATGAAAAGCCAGAGCATTAGCGATTTCTACCTTTATACTGACACGAGCTGTAATTTCGGATTTTATGAACACCAGGGCATGATACGTCAACAGCAGCATAAACATCTTGTCGATATGAAGGGGCAAAAAGGCGAACTGGAATTTTACCTTTATGACATGACTGTTTAGAAGTTTAAGATTTTTATATGAATCCTAAGAAAATTGTAACTTCCCTGTAAGGCGGCTGAAAAAAATCCTTCCGTCTTTGGTGGTACAATACTTGCAGAAGCGGCTTTTGGAGCAAGAGGGGGAAGTTGGATGGCGAGGAGAATGCATCATCGGCGGCGCAGAAGGTGGGGGTGCTTCCCCCTTTTGGCTCTGGTATGCCTCCTGCTCACTGCCGGGGTGGTTGGCAAGGCCGCACTTTTCTGCTGGGAACACCGGTCGGCCCTGGAATTCCTCCCCCAGCAGGCAGCTGTAGTCCACAAGGGGTACTACAGCCCTTACCTTCTGCTCACCCGGGTGGAGGACGGGGAAGTCCTCCTCGCCAAGAAGAGCGATTCCCCCTTTGCACCGGCTTCCCTGACCAAAATGATGACCGTCTTGGTTGCCTTAGAAAACATCCCGAACCTGGAGGAACAAGTGGAAGTCCCTCCAAAGATTTTTCCCGGCCTCTACGAGCAGGACGCCTCCCTAGCAGGCTTCCTGCCAGGTGAGCATCCGCGGGCCGTTGACCTCATCTATGGGGCACTGCTCCCCTCGGGCGGGGAGGCATCCCTGGCCTTGGCCATCCACGTCAGCGGGTCGGAGGAGGGGTTTGTTTCCCTCATGAATCAAAAAGCCCAGGCGCTGGGGATGGACCACACCCATTTTGCCAACGTCTGCGGGCTGGATGACCCCAAGCAGACAACCACCGCCCAAGACCTCACCCTCCTACTGCGTGCCGCCTTAAAAAATGAGACTTTTTATAAGGCTTTCACCAGCTCCAGCTATCTGGTCCCCCCCACGGATCTGCACCCAGAGGGGTTTGCCTTCCAAAGCACCCTGTTCAAGAAACTGGAAGATCCCACCTTCCCCGGCGGGGAAATTTTAGGGGGAAAGACCGGCTACACCCAAAAAGCCCGTCTTTGCCTGGCCAGCCTGGCAGAAAAGGATGGCACAACCTATCTTCTAATTACCGCCGGCGCCCCGGGAGATCATCAAACCCCGCCTTACCACATCTTGGACGCCCAGACGGCCTATGCCTCCCTCCCATAGACGGCATGCAAAACGAGCCCCAGCCAACCGGCCGGAGCTCGTTTTTTTATGGGTTATACATAGTAAAGGTGGGAGGACTGGTACTCGGCGTCGCTGGTGATATCCACCCCCAGCTTGCGGAAGAGCTGCTCCTCCACTTGGGAGAGCATGGCAGTGGAATGGGCCTGACAGTCCCGCAGGCCGTGGAGGTTGTCCACCGCCAGTTTAGCGATGGGATTGGTTGCACAGCAGACACAGAGGGCATTGAGGATCTCCTCCGCGGTGAGGGTGCCGTTTTTGCCCTCCAGCACTTGGGTTTTTAGGGTGATGATGGGCTCGATGACCACTGGGGAAATCAGGTGGATATCATCGGAGATTTTGGAGAGGTATTTCACCGCGTTGAGGATGCAGGCGGCGGAGGCGGTCATCAGTTCCGACCTCTTGCCGGTGATGATGGTGCCGTCGCCCAGTTCCAGGGCCACCACATGGGCGCTTTCCGCCCCAGCGTCTATCAAGGCCTCTGCCTTTTTGCGGGCGGGGAGCACCGTCTTGCGGTCGCTGACCTTGAGGCCCAGCTCATCCATCAACAGGCTGACCCTCTCAAAAGTCTCCTTGTCTACATAGCCTTTTTTGTATTCGCAAGCGGTTTTGAAATACCGGCGGATGATCTCCTGGCAGGAGGCCTCCCGCACAACCTCATCGTCCACTATGCCAAATCCGATCCGGTTAACCCCCATGTCGGTGGGGGAGCGATAGGGGGATTCCCGGCCGGTGATCTTCTCGATGATCCTCTTGATTACCGGGAACATCTCCATATCCCGGTTGTAGTTGACGGCCATCTCCCCATAGGCTTCAAAGTGGAAGGAGTCGATCATGTTGACATCCTTCAAATCCGCTGTGGCAGCTTCATAGGCGATGTTAAGGGGGTGTTTCAGCGGCACATTCCACACGGGGAAGGTCTCAAACTTGGAATACCAAGCCTCTATCCCCCGCTTCTGCTCATGGTACAGCTGGCCCAGGCAGGTGGCCAATTTACCGCTGCCCGGTCCGGGGGCAGTGACCACCACAATGGGCTTGGTGGTCTCAATATAGGGGTTGGCCCCGTAGCCCTCGTCGCTGACAATGGTCTCCACATCGGTGGGGTACCCTTTGGTAGCGGTATGGGTATAGGTGCGGATGCCCCGGCGGTTGAGCTTGTTCATAAACACCCGGGTGGCGGGCTGCCCCTCATACCGGGTGACCACCACGCTGTTGATATCCAGCCCATAATCCCGCAGGTTGTCGATGAGGCGGTACACCTCCAAATCATAGGTGATGCCGTAATCATCCCGGATTTTATTCCGCTCAATATCCCCTGCGTACACACAGATGACAATTTCCGCCTGGTCTTTCAGCTTTTGCAGCAGCTTGATCTTGGCGTTTTCATCATAGCCGGGCAGCACCCGCTTGGCATGCAGGTCGTTCATCAGCTTGCCGCCAAACTCCAGATACAGCTTCTTGCAGCTGTTCACCCGCTCCAAGATAAATTTTGATTGTTCGGTCAAATACCGTTCCGAGTCAAATCCGCGCTTCATCCCATCATTCCTTTCCCCACAGTTTGAAAGCAAAGAGACTGCTGCCCCTTTGCTTTCCCACAATCCTCAAACTTGAGTTACACATTCTTTAAAAGTATAGCATTGTGCCGGGGGCAAGTAAACAGGCAAATTCACGGGATTAACGGAAATTTTTTGCTTTTTTGTGGTTTTTCTGCTCTCCTTCTTCCTCCTGTGGCCTCCAGGCCCCGCCCCATTATAGGGGTGAGGCCCCTATTTCCCTCAATTATGCAGGGCGTTACGCACCCCTGCACCCCGCGCAAGGCTTTTTGTGCGAAAAAGCCTTGAACAAAAGCGCATTTAAGGAGGGCCGAACCACTCGCGACATAGGTGAAGTCCGGCCCCCCTTAAAAACCCCCTGCTCCTGGATGGGAATACTCAGAAAAATAGACTCTTTGCAGTCTCGCGAGGGCATCCGCAGCAGCGGAAAAATCCTTCGCTCGAGGCGTTTGAAGCCTCTAAGAAGGATTTTCCGAGCGCACCCATTGTGGCGCACCGATAGGGGGACTGGGGTCTCCCCGGCGGGTTTGGTGTCGGCACGAGGGCCCCTAGAACCTGAGGCACAGGGCGGAGTGCCTGCGAAGACGAATGTAAAAGAAAATCTTACTAGGGAATGAAAAGCATAAAAGAGGAAAGATGGCGAAAAAACTATGGTTATTATTTGGCCATAGCCTAGAGTGGCAAATTCTTCCCTTCTATAAATTTTGTGGTATAATAGCCACAGAACACAGCAAGTTTGGAGGCCATTGCCATGAAAAAAGTAGTGTTGATCCCCGATTCCTTCAAGGGCACCATCTCCTCCCAGGAGGTCTGCGAGATTGTGGCCCGGCAGGTTCTCCGGTTCCATCCAGAAGCGGAGGTCATCTCCATCCCAGTGGCAGATGGCGGCGAGGGCACAGTGGATTGTTTTCTTCTTTCCCAGCCTGGGGAGCGGGTGAGCGCTCAGGTGAAGGGCCCTTATTTTGAGGATATCACCGCCGACTACGCCCTGTTGGATGGGGGTAAGACCGCTGTGGTGGAGATTGCCTCCTGTGCCGGGCTCCCCATGGTGGATGGACGCAAAAACCCCAAGATGACTACCACCTACGGGTTTGGCCAGTTGATTTTGGATGCGGCCCGCCGGGGGGCCACTCGGATTGTGGCGGCCTTAGGGGGCAGCTGCACCAATGACTGCGCCTGCGGCATGGCAGCGGCCTTAGGTGTGGCCTTCTACAACGAGGCCGGGGAGCTGTTTATCCCCACAGGAGGCACCCTCCGGGACATCTGGCGGATTGACCGGTCCGGCTTAGCCAAGGAACTTTCGGGGGTGGAGATTGTAGCCATGTGCGACATTGACAACCCCATGTACGGCGCCACCGGAGCGGCCTATGTCTTCGGACCTCAAAAGGGGGCGGATGGGGCTATGGTGGAGGAACTGGACCAGGGCCTTCGCCACCTTTCCCAGGTGCTCATCCGGGATTTGGGGGTAGATGTCGCCCAGCTTCCGGGGGCGGGTGCCGCAGGAGCTGCAGGAGCCGGCGTGGTGGCCTTTCTGGGCGGCTCTTTGGAGAAGGGGATCGACGTGGTGCTGGATGCGGTCAAGTTTGAAGAGCTGATCGCCGATGCAGATTTGATCTTCACCGGCGAGGGCAAACTGGACACCCAGAGCATCCGAGGCAAAGTGGTGGTAGGGGTCTCCCGCCGGGCCAAAGACAGCGGGGTTCCGGTCATCGCCATTGTCGGGGACGTGGGTGACGGCATCGGCGCCGTCTACGACCTGGGGGTCTCAGCGGTGTTCAGCACCAACCAGATAGCCGTTCCCTTTGAAGAGGCCCGGCTGCGGGCCAAAGAAGATCTAGCCGCCACTGCGGAAAATGTGGCGCGTTTTGCCCAGCTTTTTACCCGGTAAAAAACCGCCTCCACTCCCATGGGAGTGGAGGCGGTTTCCCTTATGCCCGCTCCAAAAGCTTCTTCAAATACCGGGAAAAACGGATCCCCTGGAACCGCAATCCCAACAGATAGCTGACCCCACAAATCGCGGTAGCCGCCAGCACCGCCACCGCCGGAGAGAACCCCATAGCTATCGCCTTAAGGTACCCCATCCGGCAGAGGATACCCGCCAACGCGGCGGAGAGGAAGGGCGTGGCCATCCAGTTTTTCCATTGGGGGGAAAGCTGGATGCGGTCTTTGACCCACATCCCGGTGAGCAACGCACCCACAATGTCGCAGACAGCAGTGCCAAAAGCAAACCCAGCCAAGCCGTACCGGGGCAGCAGCCAAAAGACCACCCCCAGCTGGCTGACACCCACCATCACATTGCTCAGCGCCGCCCGCTTTTGCAGGCCGATGCCGCTGAGCACACAACAGAAAATAGAGTGGTAAAAGGCAAATAGGGTGGAGACGGCTAAAAACAGCATCTGGTCCCCGGCCATAGGGTGGTCATACAAAAGGGTGCAGATGGGCTTGCCCACCGCCAGCATCAAGGCCGTGGCCGGGCAGACCACCAAGCCGGTCACCTGGATGGCCTTCCCCGCCTTGCGCCGCACATCCCCTTGGTTGCCTGCGGCCGCCCCTTGGGAGATGCGGGGGACCAGCACGGTGGTCAATGGAAACAGCAGGGCTGACGGGAGGGTGAGCAAAGGCATGGTCATCCCAAAGACGGCGCCGAACGCCTCCATGGCGGCAGTGCTGTCCATCCCGAACCGGATCAGCTGCCGGGGGATCAGCACGGTGGTTGCCGAGCCGATCAAGTTGCCTGCCACCCCGGCAACCGCGATGGGCAGAGCCTCCCCGGCGATCCGGAAGAGGAGAGGGCTCTGGACCATGGCGGGAACCGGGCTCCTGCGCAGGATCAGCCTCCGGTAAAAAATGGTCAGCAGGGTGACGCTGACAATCTCGCTGAACACCATCCCTAGGACGATCAGTGCCGCTCCATCCGCCGGGTCGGCCGGCCGCATCAACAAGAGGAGGGATAATACAAAAAAGATCCGGCAGGCTTGCTCGGAGATCTCCGACACAATGGGAGGATACACATTCTTCGACCCGTGAAAACAGGACTTGTAAATGTTCTCAAACCCGGTCAAAAACAAACAGGGCAGCAATAGCAGCAGGGCTTTGCGGGTGTCCAAATCCCCTAAAATCCCCTCGGCTATGGCATAGGAACCAAACAAAAACGGCACGCCCGCCAGGCAGAACAGCATGAAAAATAAGGTCTGGGCGCTGGATACCACCGATGGGGTCAAATCCCGTCGGCCCAGGGCGGAGAACTCCGAGACCGTCTTGGTCACCGCCATGGAAATCCCCGATAGTGCCAGCGCCGACAGTACTGAATAGGCCCCCATCACCAGCTGATGGATGCCCATCGCTTTGGCCCCGGCCAGCCGCACCAAGGCGATGCGATAGAAAAAGCCCATCAGCTGCAGCACCGAGGCCGAAATGGTCAGCAGCATGGCATTGTAGAACACCGATTTTTTGCGGATAGTAGGAATCAATAGGCTCGCCCCCCTAAGGGATACCTATTCAAGTTGCCCTGCGGTCATGCCTATTTTCTTTTGTGGGGCACACGCCCATACTCGGATACAAGGGGCTATGCCTGTCCCTTAGACCCTAGGCCATCTATTCAAGATTCCATCTTGGAATTGGCTTGTGGGGGTGCGCACCCCCCCACCCCCGCAAGGGTTTTTATGCGAAAAAACCTTGACAAA
>NZ_CABRJC010000006.1:0-87223 GCF_902471145.1 uncultured Merdimmobilis sp. | reverse complement strand
GCGGGCCTGCGGCCAGCAAAAATTTCGGAGTGTGGCCACACCCGAATTGCTTGCCATTTCGTGCGCTTCCGCTACATGGCGCAAAAAAACGGAGGTCACGCTTTTCTTACGCATCCTCCGTTTCTTTAGCCGCTTTCATCGCTTGGATCGTGGCTTCAACGATTTTCAGTTCTTTTTCGTCCAAGGCGTTCAGCATGGCATCAATCCGCTTTCTGCACTCGCTCCCTTTGTTTTTGGACGGATAAAAGTATTGATCTACCGATATATCGAACATTGTAACCAACTGATAAAAAGTATTAAAACTCGGGTGCTGGCCATCATTCTCGTGATACATAATGGTACGAGGAGCCCGGTCAACAATATAGGCAAGTTGCTCCTGTGTCATCCCGCTGGCCTCCCGAGCCCGCTTGATAGCAAGCCCTATATCGTGAAAATCAAATCGTCGTTCATCTCGTTCTATCTTCATAACATCACCTAATGTAATTTTACATTTCATGTTATAGTATTTGAACGACTATAAATTTCATTCTACTGACTATTTAATTTCATATAAAAATAACGATTACATATTTCACCATAAACTTGACAGTGTAAAGATAAAAAGATATAATGTAGACAGTGTAAAGATTTTTGGAGGTACAGTTATGCCTAAAAAGCAATATCATCATAAGGATTTAAGAAACGCCCTAATTGAAAAAGGAATTGAAATTGTTAATTCCGAAGGATTACATTCCTTTTCTCTCCGTAAAGTAGCTGCGGCCTGTGGTGTAAGCCATGCCGCTCCATATAGCCACTTTCAGAGTAAAGAAGAATTATTGGATGCTATGCAACAACATATTACGGATCAATTTTCGCAAATGCTGGATCAGGTTATCCTCAATTATGAAAACACTCCAGAGCTTTTGAAAAATATGGGGGTTGCTTATGTTTCGTTTTTCGTAGACAATCCACATTACTTTTCGTTCATATATTCTCAATCCAATGCAAAAATAGACCTAACTTTTTTGGGTTCAGATGCAGAAAACTTTCGGCCGTTTGTCATTTACAAAACTGTTGTTTCTAAACTGTTGAACCGTGTAAACTATCCAGCAGAAAAACAAATTGATGTCATTATTGCATTGTGGGCTTTCATACATGGACTGACATCATTGGCAACAATGAATAATGTTTCTTATAATGGAAACTGGAAACAAAAAGTAATTGATTATATGGATATTTTTGCTCTTTCATTTTTGAAAATAACAGAGGACTAAAATGATTGGAATATATTTTAGCGGTACAGGAAATACGGAATATTGTATAAAGAAATTTGTATCAGTATATGCTCCTGGTTCTCCTATCATTTCGATAGAAGATAATTCGATTTTAGAGGCTATAAACCAGCATCAAGAAATTATTTTTGCATATCCGATTTATTATAGTAATCTCCCCAAAATTGTCCGAGATTTTATTGTGAAAAACCATACCATATGGTATGGGAAAAGGATTTTTTTTATTGCGACTATGGGACTATTTAGTGGGGATGGAGCTGGACTTGGTTCCAGACTGATGAAAAAATATGGGGCTCATATCATAGGAGGGCTTCACATTAAAATGCCGGATTGTATTTGTGATGTTAAGACGCTAAAAAGGTCAATACCCCAAAATCGAAAGCTTATAAAAGATGCCACAAATAAGTTAATAAAAGCGGCACATCAATTAAAAGAGAACCGTCCCCCACAGGAAGGAATAAATGTGTTTTACCATATTGCGGGGTTATTAGGACAAAGACTATGGTTTTACAACAAAACACGCTCATACACAGATCAATTACATATTGATCCTAACGCTTGTATCTGTTGCGGAAAGTGTGCAGGGCTTTGTCCGATGAAAAACATTTCTATAATTGATAATAGAGTTCAGGCTCATGATCAATGTACCATGTGCTATCGGTGTATTAACCAGTGTCCTCAAAGGGCGATTACACTTATTGGAAAAGAAGTAATAGAGCAGCATCGCGTAGAAGATTTTCTGTAAACTTTACGATAAGAATATAGCCACCCAGCGGAAATAAAAAAAAACCGTTGTTTCGGTGGCTGGATATTCGTGCGCCAAAACAAAATACAGTAGCCTTACGGCGGTTTTGAAATAACAAATTTCAGACCGCCGTTTTCTTTTGAAAAATAAGAATACGGAGGGTGTATTAAAGTCGCCCTTTTTTAAGGATACGGCGGTATCTTGGAGGTATCGTCGTGTCCATTTTTGCCTTTTTTCACAATAGCCATGATCTGCACCAGCTAAAAAAAGCGTAGCTCCCCCTCCGGGACAATCTGGTTATGAAAGTGAAATTAAGCAGTACATAAATGAATATGTAACTTCATGCGTCTGTGCGGCTTTGTGTCGCCCAGGCGCTTTTTTGTACTTCGAGACAAATTGTCCCGAGGTGCGGGGCGGCTCCCCAGGATGCCGTTCTCCGCCGAGCCCCGTTTCGGTCACTCATCCACCCAACACCGAAACGGAGGTTTATTTATGACTACAATCAATCTGAAGGATTTTTATTATTGGTACACACAGGATCAGTTTATCGAGGTTTCTGACGAGGTAGCCGAAGTGTTTGCGTCCGATGCCCGGCACGAAATGGCCTACCAGCGGCGGCTCTCCCGGCATAAGGCGCAGTATTCTCTGGACTGCGATGATGGGATCGAATATTCCGCCTGCCTGCATGAGCCAACGCCCCAGGAGCTTCTGGAGCGCATGGAGCTGTTCATCCGTCTGTGGAACGCACTCAACTCTTTGCCGGAAATCCAGGGCCGCAGGATTGATGCCCACATCATTCTTGGAAAGAGCATCAAGGAAATTGCCGAGGCCGAGGGCGTACATGAGGAGTCTGTCCGCCAGTCGATTAAGCGTGGCCTTGAGCGCATGAAAAAAACTTTTTGATTTTTTCATTTCCCCCACTTGGAAATGATGAAAAAATGTCTCGGTTTATGAAAGGAGATATTCTTCTTTCCGCAGATAAACAGCGGCGGCCCCGGGCATAGTCCGGGGAGCCGGGCGGCGGGTGCGCTGTGACTTTTTCTTTGGAAGAACGAGCGAACAACACCAACGCCGCAACTGGGCCGGGCCACCCCACGGCCACGATCCGGCATAGGACAGGCTGGCCGCCTGTCCCTCCGGGCCGCCCTCTTATCTGCGAGGGAACGCCGCTCTGAGCATGGTTGTCTTTGGACAGGGCAAGAAAATGGGAGCGGCGTTCTCTATTTTATACTTACATGGAGTGAGGCAAGAGGGCAGCATCGTTTGGGTGCTGCCCTCTTGCGTTTCCCCACGATATGCGGGAGGCGTATCCTATTTTTGATAAGGAGGTTTTACCGTGAGATTAACGGCAAAGGAACTGGAACAAATGAAAAGCGTTGACATCGGCGCAGTGGCTCCCGAGTCCCTGCCGGATGTGAGCGGTATGGCCTTTGACACCTCTCTCCCCCGGGAGGAGCGGATCGCTCTGTTTTTGCAGGCGGTAGAAAATCCATACTGCTTTTGCATCGGCGGGATCGGTGTGAAAATTGAATTTTCGGAAAGCGGGCCGTCCTTGCAGGACACGCTGACGGACTTTCTGCTCCGGCAAAAAAGCGGGCTGTAACTTCGGTTATGGCCCGTTTCTACTTCGAGACAAAGTGTCCCGAGGCGGAGGCATCCTTGTTGTCCCGCCCGGGCAGAGGTATAATATAGATGTAATGTGATAGGGAAGGAGGAACAATGGCACGAGCAAAAAACAGAGGATTGCAACAGAGTTTCTCTCCCTCTTATACCGTCCGCCGCTGGCGGCTGGGCGAATATATCCGGCTTTCCAAGGAGGACTTGAAAAAGGGAAAGGACGACAGCAACAGCGTCATCAACCAGCGTGATCTGCTCAATGACTTTTACCAGAAGCATATCGGAGAATTTGAAAGTGTTTCCGAATATGTAGACGATGGACACACAGGAACGGACGCCAACCGGGAGAATTTTCAGCGGCTCCTTTCCGATGTAATGAGCGGGAAAATAAACTGCGTGGTAGTAAAAGACCTTTCCCGTTTTGCAAGAAATTACAGCGATGCGGGAAGTCTGATTGATAACCTGTTTGTTCAGATGGGTGTCCGTTTTATCAGTCTTGCTGAAAATGTGGACAGCTATCTCAACCCGGACAGCGTTTCCAGTATTATCGTCCCGATTACAAACGTGATGAACGATCAATACTGCTACCAGACCTCAAAGAAAATTCGCCAGGTATTTGACTACAAGCGGCGCAACGGTCAGTATATCGGCGCATTTGCTCCTTATGGATATGTGAAGCACCCAAAGGACAAGCACCGGCTGATCATCGATCCCGATGCCGCTGAAATCGTCAAACTTATTTTCTCTTTGTTCCTAAAAGGAACATCGAAACGGGCCATCGCTTTGTATCTGAATGAACACGGCGTACCCAGCCCCTCGGCTTATAAACTGCAAAAGGGCATACCCGTTTCAACAAGAGGATATGACGATCCTATGTGGGGAGCCCGCATGATCCACTCCATTCTGACGAACCCCACCTATACCGGGGATTTGGCACAGGGCCGCAGTCGGGTAAAAAGCTATAAGGTACACGAGGTTGAAAGCGTTCCCCGTGAAGAATGGGTGGAAGTAGCTGGTACGCATGAGGCAATCATTGATTATGAAACCTTTGATAAGGTACAGGCCCTTTTACAGCGGGATACCCGTACTTCTCCAAAAGGCCGGGAAGTCCACCTGTTCAGCGGTTTTCTGAAATGTGCTGACTGCGGGCGGGCAATTACCCGGAACGTGGGCAACAACAATAATGTGTACTATGCCTGCTCCACCTACAAGAACCGCTCCCGGACAGCCTGCACAATGCACTCAATCAAGCATAACCGTCTGGAGGCCGCTGTCCTCTTTGCGGTACAACAGCAAGTCCATCTGGCTGTTTCATACTCGGAAATGATTGCCCGCATTAACACCGCCCCGGTCAAAAAGAGCCAGTCCATCCGTTTGGAAGAACTGATTGCTGCGAAAGAGCGGGAACTGGCAAAAATCAGCCGCTACAAGCAGTCCCTTTATCAAGACTGGAAAGACGGGGAAATTACCCAGCAGGACTACCGGGATATGAAAGCCGATTATGAGCGACAGACCATCGCTCTTACGGATGTGTTGGCCCGGCTGAACACTGAACGGGCGGAACTGGCAAACGGTGTAAAGAGTGAGCATCCCGCATTGGTGGCCTTTACAAAACATCAAAATATCGACCAGCTTTCCCGGGAACTTCTCGTTGAGCTGATCGACCATATCAAGGTTTATGAGAATGGAAACATTAGTGTGAGATTTAAGTTTGCGGATGAATTTAGACGCATAGCAGAATACATTGAAATCAACACCACAAAACCCGCAGTAGCGGGCTAACCCCCGCTACATACCCCTTTGACAGTGTGTTTTCCTAATAGGAGCTAATCATAGGATGATTCCCATGATGGTGAACACCGCCGGTCCCCGCTCCTGGTTGAGCAGGATGACCTGAGGCAGGATTTCACAGTAGGTGACATACAGCATCGCCCCAGCGGCCAGGGCTAGGGAGATGGCTACCAATGCATCTCCACCGCTGCCCAGGTAGGCACCCAAGGCCCCGCCTACCAATGTCGGCGCGCCGGAGAGGGCGGTGAGCAGCACTGCCTTCCACTTGGCCATACCGCCGGCGATCAGTGGGACGCCGATGCTCATCCCCTCAGGGATGTTGTGCAGCGCAATCAGCACGGCCAGGGTCAGCCCCATCTGGGCGTCATGGCTGGCCCCAGAGCCAATGGCCATCCCCTCCGGCAGGTTGTGCAGCGAGATGGCGGCAAACATCACAAGGCCGGACATCAGCATCGACTGCTTCCGCTGGGGGTTGAGGATCTCCTCCTGGTGGTGGAGCTCCTCCAATTCCACATGAGTTTCGGGGGTGCGGGAGAGCCGGTCGATGAGGGCGTTGAGGAACTGGACGATCACCGCGCCCAAGATGATGCTGACCACCACAGTAGAGAGGCTGGCCAGCTCCAGGGATTCGGGGATCAGGTCAAAACACACGATGCTGACCATCACACCTGAAGCAAAGGACAGCAGATAGCTCATCGACCGCTTGGAGCTCTCCCCCAATAAGAGGCCGATCACCCCGCCGGTTCCGGTTCCAATCACCCCCGCCGCACAGGATATCAAAAGGGTCTCTAGCACAGAATAACATCTCCTCCGCCAATGGAATCCGCCGTTGCCTCACCTGGGAAAAGGCTGGAAAATCCCTAGAAAAGGGGGCGTGTCCACCTTAGCAGGAGCAGGGGGAGGCCGCAGAACCACCCTTTCTAATCTCCAGATATTCCCAAATGTGAGCCTAGGCTATCATTTCTGTTTCCCATTCTAGCAGTTTCTGACAGATTCCGCAACTAAAATCCTATGGACTTCTGGGTTTCAGCTATTGACTTTGAAAGTTTATGCGTTTAAAATGTATAGTAATTCAACAATAACCAGGGTTGGGATAGGAGGAAACAAGAGTTGGATAAAGTCGCACAGATCAAACAATTTGTCGAAGATAAAAAGGACTTGATCATCGACACCAGCATGAAAGTGTGGGAGGCCGCGGAACTGGGCTTCCAAGAGACAAAATCCGCCGATGCCATCATCGCCGCTCTTAAGGCGGAGGGATTTGAGGTGACCACCGGGTTGGGCGGTATCCCCACTGCTTTTAAAGGGGTATTTGGAAGCGGCCACCCGGCGGTGGGCATTCTGGGCGAATATGACGCCCTGCCCTCCCTGAGCCAGAAGCCTGGATGCACCCATCACGACGAGCTGGTCGCCGGGGGCAATGGCCACGGATGCGGGCACAACGCCTTGGGGGCGGGCTCCCTGGGGGCTGTCATCGCCGTCAAGGAATACATGGAGAAAAACGGCCTTAAAGGCACTATTGAATACTATGGCTGCCCCGGCGAGGAGACCGGCAGTGGCAAGATGTTTATGGCGCGGGAGGGTTGCTTTGACCATTTGGATGCCGCCTTTACTTGGCACCCCGGCAACGCCAACTCGGTTTGGGGCATCAGCAGCCTTGCCAATGTGTGCATCTTCTTTAAATTCAAAGGGAAGACCGCCCACGCGGCAGCAGCTCCCCACCTGGGCCGCAGCGCCCTGGATGCCTGCGAGATCATGAGCGTGGGCACCAACTACCTGCGGGAGCATATGCTCCCTGAAGAGCGGGTCCACTATGCTTACACCGATGTGGGTGGTCCCGCCCCCAATGTGGTGCAGGACCACGCCTGTGTGTTCTACTATATGCGCTCTCCCCGGGTCTCCCAGGTGCTGGCCCTCTGTGAGCGGGTGAAGGACATCGCCCGCGGCGCAGCCCTCATCACCGGCACCGAGCTGGAGATCCAGATTTCGGACGGCCTGTGCGATTACCAGCCCAACACGGTGCTGAGCAAAGCCCTATCCGACGCTTTTCTTGCCACTGGGGCCCCGGAGTTTGACGACGCCGACAGGGCTTTGGCTGCCCAGTTCCGCAAGGGCTACAGCGACGACGAAGTGGAAGCTTCCCTCAAGCGGCTTCGCCCCCAGTACACCCCCGAGCAGATTGACACATACCGCACGGCACCTCTCGTGGAAGAGGTAGCACCCTTTGTCAAAACCGACTATGTGCAGCCCGGTTCCACCGACGTGGGAGATGTCAGCTATGCCTGCCCTACCGCCCAGCTCAACGCGGCCTGTTATGCCAATGGGACCCCTGGCCACTCTTGGCAGGTAACCGCCCAGTGCGGCTCCTCTATCGCCCACAAAGGCCTCTTGGCTGCGGCAAAGGCCATGGCCCTAGCCTCGGTCAATGTAATGGAAGACCCCGAGACCCTCCAGGCAGCCCGGGCGGAATTCAATAAACTGGCAGGTGGGAAATACATCTGCCCTGTGCCGGATGACGTGGTGCCCCTGCTGTAATTTTGTAAAAAACAAGTGCCTCCGCATGGAATGCGGGGGCATTTTTTCTACGGGTAAGACATACAATCAACAGTGCTAAAGTTCGTCTATTATCACAGAATAAATAAAAATGATTAACGCGATAAATATTTTGTATTGACATTTCAACAAAAAGGCCGTACACTAAAGATACAAGCAAATCTGAATTAAATGAAAGGGAGGAAATTGCACAAATGACTAGAGTTGAAGAAATTAAAAAAATAGTCGAAGGCAAAAAGGACGTTCTGGTTAACCTGAACGACGAGATTTGGGCTACCCCTGAACTGTACTTCCGTGAGGAAAAATCCGCTGCGGCGCTGATCCGTGTTCTGAAAGAGCAGGGTTTTGAGGTAGAGGAAAACGTTGACGGCATCTCCACTGCGTTCATCGGCACTTATGGCAGTGGCCATCCCATCATCGGTATCTTGGGCGAGTTTGATGCCCTGCCTTCCCTGAGCCAGGAAGCATGCAAAAATGTACATAGCCCCATTGAAGCGGGCGGACCTGGCCATGGCTGCGGCCACTGCGCACTGGGTGCTGCTGCTCTGGGTGCTGCTATTGCGGCAAAAGACTATATGCAGGCTCATGGCATTAAAGGTACAGTAAGATATTACGGCTGCCCTGCTGAAGAAGCTGGTTGGGGCAAAATGTTCCTGGCGAGAGACGGTTACTATGATGATCTGGACGCCTGCTATACCTGGCATCCCGGCAACTGCAATACCGTTCAGTCCGCCAGCAGCTTGGCGAATATGTGCGCCTACTTCACCTTCAAAGGCAAGACCGCCCATGCCGCTGCTGCTCCTCACCTGGGCAGAAGCGCCCTGGATGCCTGCGAGATCATGAACGTCGGCGTCAACTACCTGCGTGAGCATGTAATTGCTGAGGCTAGAATCCACTACGCATACCAGGATGTGGGCGGCCCCGCTCCCAACGTGGTGCAGGATCATGCCCAGACCAAATATTTCATCCGCGCCCCCAAGATTAAACAAGTCCTTGAGATTGCTGAGAGAATCAAAGACATCGCCCGCGGCGCAGCCCTGATCACCGGAACCACCGTCGAGATGGACTTCCCGGCCGGCATGTGCGATTATGTCCCCAACGACGTTCTGTCCGGCGTTCTGTCCGATGCTTTCCTGGCAGTGGGCGGCCCCGAGTTTGACGATGCGGACCGCGCTTTGGCTGAGAGCTTCTATAAAGACCTGAACGACAATGAGAAGGAAGCTGCCCTGAAACGTTTGGCTCCCAACTACCCCGATCCTGACAAATACCGCGGTGTTGCCCTGATTGAGGATGTTGCTCCTTACGTGAAGAGCGATTCCTACGGCTTCGGCTCCACCGACGTTGGCGATGCCAGCTACGCCTGCCCCACCGCTCAGTTGAACGCTGCTTGCTATGCCAACGGCACTCCCGGCCACAGCTGGCAGATCACTGCACAGAGCGCTTCTTCCATCACCCACAAGGCGATTTTGTGCGTAGCCAAAGTTATTGCTCTGGCCACCATCAATTCCTTGGAAGATCCCGAGATGCTGAAGAAAGCTCACGAAGAGTATGTCAAAGTCACCGGCGGCAAGTACATCTGCCCCGTTGGCAAAGATGCCAAACCCAGAATCTAACACAGAATTGGAAAATGGCTCCCCCAATTGGGGGAGCCATTTTTGTGTTTATTCCGGTATTTTCTCTGTAGAAGGCATAGCCTCTGGAAGCGGGCCCATGGTGGCAACGCAGCGGTTGATAGGGACTCCCTCGCTGTGGAATTTGGCCTCATAATCGGTCATAATGCCGCAGATCCCTTGGGCGTGGAGGTCGTTGGTGACCTCAGACAAGGTGAAGCCAGCGGCAGGGAACTCCTCCAGAGAGAAATCGAACAGGGGGCGGTTGTCGGTTTTAAAGTGGATTTGCCCGCCCTCTTTGAGCACCTTGCGATAACCCATCAGGAAGTTTTTGTGGGTCAGCCGCCGTTTGGCGTGGCGTTTGCTGGGCCAGGGGTCGCTGAAGTTGAGGTAGATGCGGTCCACTTCGCCGGGGGCAAACAGGTCGGAGAGATAAGCCGCATCCCCGCAGACAAAGGCGACGTTGGTCAGCCCGGCCTCTATCGCCCGCTCCATGGCAATGAGGGCGGCATCGGGGGACCGCTCCAGCCCCACCAAAAACACATCCGGTTCATTTTGGGCAGTTTTGACGGTGAAAGCGCCCTTTCCACAGCCGATTTCCAGCCGCAGTTCACAGCCGGGGCGGAACCGCTCCCGCCAATGGCCCCGAAGTAGGGCAGGCTCCCGCACCCAAACGGCCTGGCACCGCTCCATCCGGGCGTCCCGGTTTTTCTTTTTGCGCATGCGCATGGGTTTTTCGCCTCGTTTCATCAAAAGAAATCGGTTCCCATTGTACAATGGGAACCGAAAAATGTCAAAGGCTTTTCTTGCGATTATAAAAAGTGCAGAAGAAAGCCGTATTGCTGGGATAAAAGGAAGAATCCCAACCCCCAGCTGGCCAGATTTGCCGCTGCCCCATAGGCGGTGCGCCTGGCGGGTGAGCGGCCTTTTAGGAACCGGCGGTAAAGAAGGGCCTCCGCTGCTAAAATGGCGATCTCCACCGGGAATTGGGTGAAGTAGGCGGCCAACGGACCTTGTTTTAGAAGGGTCGCCCCCAACGTGGCGGTGAGGAGCAGCTGGGTTGCCAGGTTGACCAGGAAAAAGACCTTCCCGTTCTCCTTCAGGGAGAAACCGAACAGAAGGAGAATCACCCCCTCAACAGCCAGCGTGGGGATACAGGTGGAAAGGAATTGGACAAGATAAGCGATCCACAGGGGTGGGCTGGTCAGTTCCCCAGTGGCGTAGTCAAAGGTCACCGTCCCCTGAAGGACCTGACGTGTGCGCGGCTCTGAAACAACGACTTGGCCGTTTTGGGCAGCTACAATGATCCGGTAGGTACTGGGCAGCCCAAAGTAGGAAAAGGTGTGAATCATGGCGTCCCCATTGGGCTCCCCGGTCAATTTCCCGAACAGAGGGATGCGGGTGCCGCCGGCCAAAGCCGGGAACCAGTCTTCCCCCTCATACTGGAAGAGGCAGGAGAGGATGTCCGGATCCAGGGTGTACCTCTTTTCCCCCAGATTGTCATAATCCCCTGGGGATTGGGTGAGCAGGTCTAGATAATAGGGCTCGTCCGGCGGGTTGGTAAGGCGGATGGTCAGGCGGTCCTTGGGGCCCATGTCCCCAAAGGCCACTGCGGAACAGCAGAGCAGGGCAAATGCCATCAGAAGAACACGCTTCCAGGTTTTCATCAAATCGCCTCCCGGCATCAAGGAAAGGTGGGTTAGCGTTTGGCGGTGGAGAGCTCTGGGTGGTCTTTGGCAAACTGGATGTGCAGGTTCAGCTCCTTCAAAAACTCCTCCTCCCGTATGGGGGAAATCTGGAGGATCTGGGGGCCGTCAGGGCGGAGGAACTCAATGCGCAGCCGCTCTTTGGAGAGGGCGGGGGCAAACTTGCGGCTCTGGATGGCATCCACCGCCACAATTTCCCCGTAGTCAAACAGCTTATTGAAGAAGAAGCCGCTCTTGACCCGCAACCCCTCTTTTTCCAGCCGGTAACAGGTGTCGAAGATGGGCCCGATGAAGTAATAGATGCAGACAAAGGCGATGACTGCGCTGAGCAGATAGAGGGGCAGGCTGCGCTTGGCAACCGCAACCACAATCACCACCGCGGTAAAGGCGGAAAACAGGATGGCAAAAAAGTTGCTGGACGGGTCGATTTTGCTGGGAAAATGCATACAAAAAATCTCCTTTTTTAAAACATAGCTATAAGCATGCCACCAGAGCTTCCGCGATGGCAGATGCCTCTTTGCCGATGGAAAAGGCAGTGGCAAGATCGGAGTATTCCCCCGGGTTGGGCAGGTACCCCAATTCCACCAGCACCGAGGGGGCATAGGTCATCCGGGTGACCCGGTAATAGCTCTCCATGGCCCCGCCCATGGGCCGGCCTGCCGCGGCGGAGAGGCGCTGTGCGATCTCTTCGGCTAACTTTTGGGAGGGGTGGGGCTCATGGTAATACACCTCCACGCCGGACGCTTTGCCGGAATCCACCTGTTCAGCGGTGCTGTTGTGGTGCAGGGAGAGGAAGAAGTCCGCCTCCGCCTTTTCCGCCAAACGCATCCGGTCGTTTAGGGAGATATGGCCGTCCTCTTGCCGGGTGAGGATCACCGAAGCCCCCAGCTGTTCCAACCGGAAGGAGAGGGCCTTGGCCACCGCCAGATTGAGCTCCGCCTCCATGGGGCCGTTTTCCCCTGGGACACCCAGTGCGCCAGGGTCTTGGCCGCCATGGCCTGGGTCCAGAACCACCTTGACCCCCGTTAAGGGCTTGCCGTAGATGCTGGAAGGCTCCGGTCGGCTACGGCAGGTGAGAAGGAGGTCATTCCCCTGGTAAGAGAACTGGTATCCCCACAGCTGCTGCCCCTCTTGTAAGGTGAAGATGAGGCGGCAAACGCTTCCCTCCCGCTCCGCTTTGGCGGTGGCAAAGAGGGAATCCTCCGGCAAAGTGGGGCCGGGGAGGCCTTCGGTCTCATACAGAGTCAGGGTGAGGGATGTCCCGTCAAACTGGGTCTCCACCGGCACCGGAACAGTGGAGAAGAGCAAGATTTCCTCCCGGCGCCCCTCCTTATAGTGGGTGTAGCCCCCCAAGCGCCCATGGGTTTGGGGAGGCGGGCCGGTCAGCACCTGGCAGGCGGATTTTTTGACCATTCCGCCGGCGATCTGATAGTGGGATTCCGTCTCGTCCAAGATTTCGGCGGTCATCCCTTCCTTGACGGTGAAGCGGAAGTCCCCCTCCACCGGAGGATCGCCGTAGACAGCGGTGAGGTAGTCGGTTAGACGAAGGGAAGGTTTGGCGCCCTCTCCGGCCAAGAACACCTCCCCGGAGGAGTCCACCCGGGAGGATTTCCCCTGGTAGGTGAGCTGGTAGGTCACCGGCCCGATGGATTGGGTTTCCCCGGGGAAACCCGCTGGGGCGAGGAAACTCCCCTCAAACCTAGTAGGCAGGCCATCGGCTTTGGGTTCCACCTGGGAAAGGGGGATCGCCGTCCCGCCCACAGAGGCAGTGACCGAACCGCCGGACGGGGCGGTGCAGAAGAGGGTAAGCCGCTCCCCAGACCAGGCCAGAGCAGAATCCTGGGGGTAAGGGGAGAGGATTCCCCCGATGGTGGCAGCGGGCTCGGCCTGGGTGATAACCGCAGTGCAGGTTTCATCCCCTTGGCGCAGGGCGAACCGGTTTTCCCCTGGGGAGAGGGGGAGAAGGATCCCGAACAGGCCGGTGCGGGGGTCGGATGGGATTTCTTCCCCATCCAGGAGAACCGGCTCACCGGGCCGGGATGTCCCCATCAGGTAATAGTTGGAGAGGGAAGTCCGCAGCGGGGCTTGAGGGCGGGTGATCTGGAACTCCTGGGAAATGGGGGTGAGATTCAGGTCAGGGATTTTTACTTGGTAGGCGAGAAGCAGCTCCGCTGTGCTTTGGTAGGGTTCCCGAAGGGCGGTGTAACTGTCCAGCAGAAAGCCGCTGCTGCCCAGCTCCCAGCCGATCTCCCACTGGGCGGCCAATTCCCCAGGGGAGGAGAATTCCCCGCTGGAATCCGAGGGGATGAAAAGGCGCACCGCATCGGTCTGGGTGTAAAAGGGAATTCCCCCCTCCTGGGCGGCTTCTGCCCAAGGGCGAAGGGATTCCCGCACAGCCCGGCCGTCTGCCCCGGTGGCATGGGTCACCTGGGGAAGGAGAAAATCCACCGTCCCCTCCTGGGCCAGTTGAAAAAGAGCAGGGGCGAGGGGGGAATCATCCGCTACCAGTACCCCCAGAGGAGTGGACGGCAGTTTGGCTTTGGTGGACTGGAGCAAGGCGGTGAACCGGCCCTCATATCCCGTCAGGGAAAGGAGGGGTTGGTGATCGGCCCGGTGGTAGGCGATCCCCGCCAGTGGGTAGCGGGCAGCTAACTCTGCCGCCAGGTCGGAGACGGCGTTTTCCACCTCTGCCCGGTTGGGGTCCAGATAGACGGTACGGCCAAGGGTAATCCGGTTTTGTGGGTCGGCGGCGGGCCCCGATGTGGGGAGAGGTTCCGCCACATCCCCCACCAGGTAGGGATTGATCACCGCAACCACCCGGATGGAGCGCTTGTCCGCGAGGCGGATCAGGGTTTGCAACGGATCGAAGCGGGGGGTGGAGCCTCCGGCTTTGACCCAACTCCGGCTGGCGGGATAGCTTTTGGAGAGGAACAGCCCATCCGCCGAGGGCACCACTTCAAAAAAGATGGTGTTGATCCGGTTTTGAGCGGAAAACTCCACCATGGTTTGGAGCTGCCGCTTCAATTCCCGGGGCGATTGGCCCGGCGCCGTGGGGAAATCCCGGTTGTTGCGGGTGCGGATCAGCATGCCGCGCATGGAATCCGCCGGTTCCTCCGGTGCGGCAAAGGCCACCGGGCTGGGGAGCAGGGAAGAAAACAGCACAAGAAGCAGGGTGAGCGCGGTCAGGAATCGCTTCAAGGGGGACACCTCCCAGGCCAAGATTTACAATTCAAACTCCGATGGATCGTATTTGGGGAGGGGCCTGGCCCGTTTGGGCACCCGTTTCAGCGGCGCATACACAAATTTACGGCAGCTGTAAAATGGGGCCACTACCCCTTTGGATTCACATAGCACCATGTTCCCGTCTTTGGAGGCGGTCCCCCGCTCGCAGTACCCGCAGGCGGGTTCGATGTGGTTGCCAAACAGTTTGGTGCGAAACATTGCTAATCCTCCATTCAGCCCCAAGGGGCGGCGAAAATCGAAGAGAAATTACTTTTTTATTGTACCAGATTGCCCCGGAAATTACTATGGTCCCCCTTGGAAATTCCACAGGGCTTTTGAATGGCGCAAAAGAAGAAGGACCGCTTAGGCGATCTGCCCCAGCGGTCTCTCTTTTAAAAAACAGGGTCACTTCTTGGCCTGCAACGGGGCGGTGGAAGCGGTGAGCAACAAAATGGCGCACATGGCCAAAATACACAGCGCCCGCAGCACTGACGTGGGGGAGACTTCCAGCGACAGACGGGCCGCGGTGCCCAAGGCGGTCATCACTTCCCGGCCCCACTTCAGATACAGGGGGTAGGCGATGGCCGAAGTCAAAAAGGCGTGGGCAAACCGGGAGAGGACAAAGGGGGAAAGGCGAACCCCGCTGCCCCGCAGGCAGGAGGCCACCTGGAAGATGACCGACACGCCGGAGAAGGAGATGAGCAGGCTGATCACCACAAAGGGGAGATCCCCCTTGAGTCCGGCGGCGGCCACACAGCCGCTGGTCACTTCCAGCAGGCCGCCCAGCAGGGCTTCAAAAAGGTTGGGGTCCGCAAGGGAGGAGGGGGCGATTTTGGCCAGCAGGCAGGCGATTCCGCTCAAGACCCCGCTGGAGCGCAAAAGGGCCAATATCCCAGAAAAGGCGGTGATGAAGGCGCACAGGCCGAACATCCCGGAAGCGGCCCCGCTGACCGCCTCCACAAAGGCGGCGGAGAAGGGAAGACCCACCCCACCGGTCTCGCCCCGGGAGATTTTTGCCCGGCGGGAGACGATCCCCCCAATGAGGAAGGCGGACACAATCTGGGCAAAAAGGAGAATCCACCCCAGCCGGGGGCTGCCCAGCAGCGCCACCCCCACGGTGCCGATCAAAAAGGAGGGACCGGCGTTGACCGAGAAGCAGAGCATCCGGGCAGCGGTCTCCTGGGAAAGCTTTTTTTCCCTCACCAGGGAGGCGATGGTCTTGGCCCCCACCGGGTAGCCGCCTACAAAGCTCATCAGTACAGTGGCCCCCAGCTCCGGCGGCAGGTGGAACAGGCGGCGGGTGATGGGGGAAAGAGGCCGGGAGATCAGCTCCGACAGGGGAGAGAGGGCCAAAAAGCTGGAGAGGATCATAAAGGGGAACAGGGATGGAATCACCACATTGGTGCAGATGGAAAGCCCTTCCCGCACCCCATCCCCTACTTCTTTGGAGAGGACCAGGAGGGCTGCGGCCAGCAATAGGAGAATCCCCGCCCCCAGCAGGGAAGGGGCCCGGCGGAGGAGAAAACGGTGTTTTTTCTTCGGCATGGCTTGCATCAACAATCACCTCGTACTTGTTTGTATGCGGCCAGGCTGTGGAAAATGCCGGTTTGCTCCCTCAGCCATAAAAACGGGCTTTGCCGCATATAGTGACTTAGAAAGGAGGGATGGACATGAAACGGC
Source organism: uncultured Merdimmobilis sp. (assembly GCF_902471145.1). NCBI lineage: Bacteria > Bacillati > Bacillota > Clostridia > Eubacteriales > Oscillospiraceae > Merdimmobilis > uncultured Merdimmobilis sp. The sequence goes on along the minus strand of NZ_CABRJC010000006.1, from coordinate 71,028 downwards.
AGAACAAGCGCCCCCGCAAGGAGTCCCCCAAGGAATCGGGCAAACTCCGGTTGGCCGGCATGCTGGAAATGCCGGCGACCTCCCTTTCGGGGATGGCGTCGCTCCAGCTCTCCGGCAATCGGGAGGCAGTGGTGGAGGGGTGCCAGGGCATCTTGGAATACGGGGAGGATACCGTTCGGCTCAGCACCGAGGGGATGGTGGTCCGCTTCACCGGCCGGGACCTGCAAATCCGCTGCATGACCCAGGAGAGTGCAGTGGTTACCGGCTTTATCACCTCCATTGAATTTCTCACCTAAGGGGGAGGGGCTATGTTTTTTGTCAAGCTGCTTCGCTTTTTGCGGGGCACCGTTTTATTTAAATTGACCGGGGGATTTTCTGAGCGGTTCATCAACTTGTGCGGCCGCGGGGGAATCCCCCTGTGGGATTTTACTGCCCATCCGCTGGGCTTTTCCGCACACACCACCGCCAAGGGCTACAAAAGGATGCGTCCTTACGCCAAAAAGACCGGGGTGAAAATCCGCATCCAAAGAAAGGAGGGGGTGCCCTTCCTCCTACACCGGTACCGCAAACGCACCGGCCTTCTGGCGGGCCTTCTGGCCGCAGTGGTGCTTCTTGGCTATATGAGCGGGTTTGTCTGGAAGATTGAAGTCACTGGCAACGAGGCCATTTCCACCCAGGAGATCCTAGCTGCCCTTGACGAGCTGGGCTTCCGGGAGGGCACCCGCAAACATGGGGTGGACGCCCGGGAACTGGAACAGCGGATGATCCTCAAGCTGGGCGGCCTCTCCTGGATCGGGGTCAATATCCAAGGCTCCACTGCCCGGGTGGAGGTACGAGAACGGACCTTGCCACCGGATTTGATCGACCAGGACGATGTGCCCACCAACGTGGTGGCCGCCGAGGATGGGCAGATCATCTACCTGGAGGTTTACGACGGCCAGGCAGTGGTGGCCTTGGGGGATACGGTGATGCAGGGAGATCTGATTGTCAGCGGCATCACCGAGGATAAACATGGGAATTCTGCCCTGAAGCACGCCAGGGCAAAGGTGGTGGCCCAGGTGGTGGGGGAGAAGGAGATCCGCATCCCCTTGGAGGAGACCCTGCGGGTGCCCACCGGGGAGGAGAAACAGCAGAAATTCTTGTCTCTTGGCTCCTTTCAGCTGCCTATCTCCTTTGGCGGGCCGCCGAAAACCGGCTATGAGACCAAAGTGGAGTCCAGCCGGCTCACTGTGTTGGGCAGAGAGCTTCCTCTCGTCATCGAGACCCGGCGGCACTTCCCCTATTACGAGGAAAACGTCCGCCTCACCGCCGAGCAGGCCAAGGCAAAAGCCCTGTCGCAGTTGGAAGAATGGGAGAAGGAGGAATACGAAGGGGGAAAAATCATTGACCGCACCTTGAGTGGCCAGGTGGAGGGAAAACATTTTGTATTAAATGCACAATATATAGCCGAAAAAAATATCGAAAAACTACAGGAAATTTTGATAAAGGAATAGCAATTTGTCACACCTCTGTGTTATAATAACGATAAAAGCATGGATTTTGTCTGCTTTTCTACAAAATTTGCCCCATGGAACACTACATTTTACCATCTGCTGGGTTTTTCCCGGTGGACGCTCGACGATACACCCCAAAACCAAAGCCAGCCTGGGGCTGGCTAGAAGGAGGAATCCAGCATCGAACAGGTCGTAAACATCGAACGGATGGAACATGCCCTCGCGCTGTTCGGCAGCTTTGATGGGAATATAAAAATTGTGGAAGATGCGTTCTCAGTGACCATCGTCGCCCGGGGTACCGAAGTAAAGATCTCCGGCGATCCGGAGAACGTCTACCTCGCCTCCAAAACGGTGGAGGGGCTTTTGACCCTTATTGACAAGGGGGAGGCCATCACCGACCAGCGGGTCCACTATGTCATCGGCCTGGTGCGGGAAGGGACTTCCGACCAGCTCTCATCCCTAGCCAGCGACGTGGTCTGCATCACCGCCAAGGGAAAGCCCCTGAAGGCTAAGACCTTGGGCCAGAAAAAATATGTGGACGCTATGAAGAACAACACCATCACCTTCGGCATCGGACCCGCTGGCACCGGCAAGACCTATTTGGCGGTGGCCATGGCGGTTCGCGCTTTCCGGGCGAAAGAGGTCAACCGGATCATCCTGACCCGGCCGGCGGTGGAGGCTGGGGAGAAGCTGGGCTTCCTGCCCGGAGACCTGCAAAATAAGGTGGACCCCTATCTTCGCCCCTTGTACGATGCCCTCTTTGACATGCTGGGGCCGGAGAATTTCCAGCGCTACCAAGAGAAGGGGAACATCGAAGTCGCGCCCCTGGCCTATATGCGCGGCCGCACCCTGGACGATTCGTTTATCATCCTGGATGAGGCCCAGAACACCACCCCTGAACAGATGAAGATGTTCCTGACCCGGCTGGGGTTCAACTCCAAGGCGGTGATCACCGGGGACATCACCCAGATCGACCTGCCGGACACCAAGCGGTCCGGCCTAGTGGAGGCATCCAAGGTGCTCAAACATGTAGACGATATTTCCATCGTCTACTTCACCGAGAAGGACGTGGTGCGCCACCGCTTGGTACAGGCCATTATTAAGGCTTATGAGAAATACTACGATGAAAGACGCCGCCGGGATTAGCACCGGCTTAGGATAAATGGAGGATGTAACATGGCCCAGAGTGTGAAAGTGGTAATCACCAATCGGCAGAAAGACGTAAAAATCCCATCGGGTATCCGGCTGCTGATCCGCCGCTGCTGCCACGCGGTTTTGGCGACCGAAGGGTTTGAAGGCCCCGCTGAAGTCAGCGTCAGCTTTGTCAACAACGAGCAGATCCGAGAGCTGAACAACGAGTTTCGCCACAAGGACGCCGCCACCGATGTCCTCTCCTTCCCCTTGGGGGAGAACGGGGTGTATGACATCAATGAGGAGACCGGCGCCTACCAGTTGGGCGATGTGGTGATCTCGGTGCCCAAAGCCATGGAGCAGGCGGAGCAATATGGCCACTCCCTCCAGCGGGAGATGGGCTTTTTGACCGTCCACTCCATGCTGCACCTGTTGGGGTATGACCATGAGGCCGGAGGCCTGGAAGCCCTGCGGATGCGGGAAAAAGAGGAGACAGTGATGAGTAAGCTGGGCCTGGCCAGAGACCAGAGCTATACCATGCAATGATCGGGCTCCTGAGAAGCTTCGGGTACGCTTTCCAAGGGGTGGTAGCCTGTCTCTTGGGGGAACGGAACTTCCGCATCCACACCCTGGCAGGCGCCATGGCAATTGCCATGGGGGCCTACTACCGGCTCTCCGGCACCCAGTGGGCGGTGCTCCTTTTGGCCATCGCCTTGGTGCTTTGCTGTGAGGCGGTCAACACCGCGGTGGAAGCTGCTGTGGACCTTGTCTCCCCTGGGGAGCACCCCCTTGCCAAACTGGCCAAAGACTGTGCCGCTGGGGCGGTGCTTCTGGCGGCGGCGGGTTCCGTTGGGGTGGGGTTCTGCCTTTTCGGGGACCTGGGGTCTTTATTCGGCTTTTTCTCTTTGTGGGTGGCTTCCCCTGCAAGAGCAGTGGGAAGCGCCCTTTTGTTGTCCCTCTGCCTCCTCTATGTGTTCTGCCCGCCCTGGTGGGCGAAGAAGAGGTAGGTCCCCGTAAGGGGAAGGACGTCCCTTGTTTTCCAAGCTGTTTGCCCCGCAGGGAAGCATCCCTGCGTTTTGGCTTTCTACATTATGATCAACTCCGGCCTAAGGCCGGACCGCTTCACGCGGAGAAAGGAGGCTGAACTGTGGAAACACGTTCTGCTTTTATTGCCATTGTCGGCCGCCCCAACGTGGGCAAATCCTCCCTCCTCAACGCCATGGTGGGGGAGAAGGTGGCCATTGTCTCGGACAAGCCCCAGACCACCCGCAACCGGATTGTGGGCATCCTGACCAGAGGGGAGACCCAGCTGGTATTCATCGACACCCCCGGCATGCACAAGCCACGTACCAAGCTCAGCGAGTTTATGGTGCGCCAGGTGCGCCGTTCGGTGGCCGACGTGGACGCCGCGGTTCTGGTCACCGAGCCGGAAAAGGAGGTCACCAAAGCCGAGCGGGAACTGCTGGACAACATCAAGGCCATGGGAATTCCAGCTGTTTTGGTCATCAACAAAATTGACACCTTGAAGCGGCGGGAGGACATGCTGGAAAAGATGCAGGCCCTCTCTGCGGAATATGAGTTTGAAGCGGTGGTGCCCCTCTCAGCCCTCACAGGGGATGGGGTGGACATCCTCCTCGCCGAGCTCTCCCAGCTGGCGGAGGAAGGCCCCCACTTCTTTGACGACGACGATTTCACCGACCAGCCCGAGCGGGTCATCGCCGGGGAGATCATCCGGGAAAAGATCCTCAACAACATGCGGGAGGAGATTCCCCATGGCACCGCCGTTTCGGTGGAGTCCATGAAGGAACGGGAGGATAAGGACATCATCGACATCGACGCCGTTATCTACTGCGAACGGGACAGCCACAAGGGAATGCTCATCGGCAAACAGGGTTCGATGCTCAAAACCATCGGCTCCCAAGCCCGGGAGGAAATCGAGGCGTTTTTGGATGCCAAAGTCAACCTGAAGCTTTGGGTCAAGGTGAAAGAGGATTGGCGCAACAAAGAGGGGCTGATCAAACAGTTCGGCTTCACCGAAGAATAACGTCCCAAAAAAGTTACAAATATTTACAATTCCCCGCGCCAAGCCTTGGCAGGGGAACCGACAAGAACTACCGGTAATATTCTATCACCAAAGGCAAACAATCTTATTAAAGAGGAATGTGCGAGGTGAGAGGGATGAATCCGGATACCGCATGGCGGCGTTTTGAAGCCACCGGAAAAATAGAGGACTATCTGCAGTACAAGCAGACCGAGCAGGGGGGATGGCAGTCCGCCCAGCCGGCCGGAGGGGACGGCAATGCAGATCACAACCTATGGAATGGTCCTGCGGGAGAAAACCATTGAGGATGACCGCCTGCTGACCATTCTGACAAAGGAATACGGCGTGATCTTCGCCTATGCGAGAGGGGCCAAGCGGCTGCGGGGGAAATTGGTTTCCAGCACCGAGCAGCTTTGCTACTCTCGCTTTGTGCTGTTCAAAAACAAGGACCGTTACTCAGTGGACAGCGCCGAGGCGGACACCATCTTTTTTGGGGTGCGGCAGGACATTGAAAAGCTGGCCCTGGCCTCCTATTTCTGTGAGCTGTGCATCCAGGCCATCCCACGGGAGGAACCGGCGGAAGAGTACCTGCGCCTCCTCCTTAACAGCCTCCACTTCCTGGAAAACGGGAAGCGGAGCCCCCTTTTTTTAAAGCCGGTTTTTGAGCTGCGACTGTTGACCTTGGCTGGGTTTATGCCTGACCTGCTGGGCTGTCGGGAGTGCGGCACCTTTGAGGACCCCCAGATGAAGTTCCTGCCCCGCACCGGGGAGCTCCTCTGTGGGGCGTGTGCCCCAGAGCCGGGGGAGGGGGTTCCCATCCCGGTGCCTCCAGGGGTGCTGACCGCCATGCGCCACATCATTTATTCGGAATTTGACAAGCTGTTCCGCTTCTCCCTGGATGAAGGGGGGCTGCGGCAGCTGGCCGCCGTCAGCGAGAGTTATCTGATCGCCCAGCTGGACCTTCGACTGCCCACGCTGGATTTTTACAACTCTCTGTTCCGCGGCCGCTAAAGACAGATTTACCCAAAGGGGGTACCAACAATCATGGAAACAATGGAACGACACTACCGAGCACTGGAACTGGATAAGGTGCTTGCTATGCTGGCCGGCCACGCCACCTGCGAGGACAGCCGCAAACAGGCCCTGGCCCTGCGGCCGATGACCGATTTTGAGGAGGTCCGGCGGGAGATGGCCATGGTCGGCGACGCCAACAGCCTGACCAACCGCTACGGCACCCCTACGGTGCTGGATATGAAAAACTGCGACGGCCCCCTGCGCCGGGCGGAGATGGGTTCCTCCCTCTCCCTGCGGGAGCTGCTGGACGTCTGCCATGTGCTCAAAGCCATCCGCAACCTGGCCAGCTGGAAACGCCAGTCTCAGGAGAGCGAGACCAGCCTGGATTACCTCTTTTCCAACCTGTTCCCCAACCGTCCGCTGGAGGACCGGCTGGAAAGCGCCATCCTCTCGGAGGAGGAGATCGCCGACAACGCCAGTCCGGAACTGGCCCAGATCCGGCGGAAGATCCGCAGCACCCAGACGGGGGTCCGCACCCAGCTGGACAAGATGATCAAATCCCCCACCTACGCCAAATTTTTGCAGGAGCAGATCGTCACCATGCGGGACGGCCGGTTTGTGGTGCCGGTCAAATCGGAGCACCGGGGGGAGATCCGGGGCTTGGTCCACGACACCTCCTCCAGCGGGGCCACCGTGTTTGTGGAGCCTATGGCGGTGGTGGAAGCCAACAACGAGATCCGGGTGCTGCAAAGCAAGGAAAAGCAGGAGATCGACCGGGTGATCGCCAAGCTCTCCGCCGAGGTGGGCCAGGCGGCTTCCGCCATCAAACACAGCTACGATGTGGCGGTGGAGCTGGATCTCCTCTTTGCAAAATCCCGGCTGGCCGACCGGATGAAAGCATCGGTCCCCGCCCTCAACAACGAAGGACGGGTCAACCTGATTAAAGCCCGCCATCCCCTCATCGACCCGGATAAGATCGTCCCCATCGACCTGAACTTGGGGCTGGAATTTGATACCTTGGTGGTCACCGGCCCCAACACCGGCGGTAAGACGGTGGCCCTCAAAACCCTGGGCCTCCTCACCCTGATGGCCATGTGCGGCCTGATGATTCCGGCGGCGGAGGGCAGCGCCCTTTCGGTGTTTGACAAAGTCCTGGCCGACATCGGCGACGAGCAGAGCATTGAGCAGAGCCTCTCCACCTTCTCCGCCCACATGACCAACATCATCGACATCCTGGACAAGGCGGATTCCTCCACTCTGGTCCTCATCGATGAGCTGGGGGCGGGCACCGACCCGGTGGAAGGCGCCGCCCTGGCGGTTTCCATCATCGAGAAGCTGCGCTCCCTGGGGGCCAAGGTGGTCTCTACCACCCACTATGCGGAGATCAAGATGTACGCCCTCCAAACTGAGGGAGTGGAGAACGCCAGCTGCGAGTTTGACGTAGCAACCCTGCGGCCCACCTACCGGCTGCTCATCGGGGTGCCGGGCCGCTCCAACGCCTTTGCCATCAGTGAACGCTTGGGCCTGACCGGGGATGTCATCGATAGGGCCAAGGAGCTGATCTCCAGTGACAACACCCGGTTTGAGGATGTAGTCTCCGAGCTGGAGGCCGCCCGGCAGGGCCTGGAGAAGGAGCGCAGCCAGGCTAGTATTCTGCGGGCCCAGGCCGAGCGCACCCACAAAGAGATGGAGGAGTACCGGCAGAAGCTGGAAAAGGACGCGGAGCGGGAGATTGAAAAGGCACGTGCCCAGGCCCGTTCTATTGTGGAGCAGGTCAAGTTCCAGGCGGAGCTGGTGATGGAGGAAATCGAGGAGCTGAAAAAGCAGAAAAACAGCGCCGATATCGCCCAGCTGGCCAGCAAGGCCAAGGCCCAGTACCGCAGCCAGATGAAGAAATTGCAGGATATGGCCGACCCGGTCACCGGGCGCAAAAGGGAGTCCAGCTACCGCCTGCCCCGTCAGCTGAAACGGGGCGACCTGGTGATCATCAACGAGCTGAACAAGGAGGGGACGGTCCTCTCCGACCCGGATTCCAGCGGCAACGTCATGGTCCAGGCCGGAATTCTAAAAACCCGGGTTCCAGTGGGCGGCCTGCGGCTCATTGAGGATCAGGAGAAGAAGAAGATCACCTACAACGGCGGCGGGAAAAGTGGCGTCTCCTACCGGGACGTCAAAGCCAGCGCCGGCCGGGACGCCAAAACGGAGGTGGATCTGCGGGGTATGACCACCGACGAAGCCCTTTTGGAGTTGGACCAGTATTTGGACGGCGCCGTCCTCGCCGGGCTGAACACTGTGACCATCATCCACGGCAAGGGGACCGGCGCCCTGCGGGCTGCGGTGCACCAGCACTTGCGCAAGCACAAGGCGGTTCGCACCTTCCGCCTGGGGGTGTATGGGGAAGGGGAATCCGGCGTCACTATCGCGGAATTAAAATAAATTAGTTTCTATTATATACTAATTGAATCTATGCTATGACAGATAGGCAGCCCGTTATAAGGCTGCCTGTCTTTTTTTGTCTGCGGGTCGCCGTGCGCCCTTGGGGAATGAGGCGTAAATGGGAGACAATCCCCCAGTGGGATTGTCGTTTTTCAGCAAAGGAGTGAGTGGTTTGGGACATGACACAAGGCAAGCCGATGAAGCTGATCTTCGACTTTGCCATGCCGATGATGATCGGCAGTTTGTTCCAGCAGCTTTACAACACGGTGGACGCGGTGATTATGGGGAAGTATGAGGGGCCGGATGCACTTGCCTCCATCGCGGCGGCCTTCCCACTGATGTTCTTTATGATGTCGGCGATCACCGGCATGACCATGGGCGTCTCGGTAATTATCTCGCAGCTGTACGGCGCGGGGGATCAGGAGCAATTGAAAAAGGCCGTATCCACCTCGATGATCTTCCTGGTGGGGATGTCGGCGGTCATAACCGCCGTGGGGCTTGTGATCATCATCAAGGAGCTCACCTTTGATAAGGAAATGTTCCGCCATATTGTCAGTTTCAGTGTCCCCACCGCCATCCAGCAGAGCATAGTATCCTTGGGAATGATGTCGGTGCAGGGGACTTTGAACGGTCCCAAAAGGGCCTGCGGGGAACCTTGAAGATGTCCGTCGCCTTCTGCGTAATGGCTTCAGTGATCATGGTGGCATTTTCCCACCAGCTGCTGAGCATCTTTATGGGCGAGGGAAATGAGGTGGTGATCGCTGTGGGCGCAGAATACCCGACTGTGATGGCCTCCTGTTATTTCTTGATGGCCACTATGTATGCATTTTCCGGCTTTTTCCGGGGATCCGGCTACACCCGGATGGCGCTCTATATGAGCATTACCTCCCTGGGGGTGCGGATTGTCACCTCCTACGCCTTGGCGCCTACCATCGGGGCCAGCGCCATTTGGTGGGGTTTACCGGTGGGCTGGCTGACCACCGTGCTGCTGGGGATATTCGCTTACCGCCAAGGCAAGTGGAAGAACTTTGCCTTGGTGAAATCTAAGCACAAGGAATGGGAAGGCGATGTGCCGGGGGAGATGTTGGTAGAAAATGAGTAATTTTCCCCAGGGATAGAGCGCCCTCACAAAAGAAAAGGAGCATTTTGCCTTCTGTCCCCCCATATATCCTACTACTGGGGGACGGAAGGCTTTTCTCAAAATGGAAGCCAATTTTTTCATATACGGCCTTTTTCCAGCCCTTGGCTGAAACAGGGAAATGAGGGGGATTCCCCCAAAAAAGGATTCCTCCAAAACAGGAGGAATCCAACTTAAACCGGCGAATTTTCTAAAAAACGAATATTGTTTTCATCATTTTAACAATTTTGTAAAAATTCTATTTGGATGGGGAGAAGATTATGTTATACTAGGGTAAAATGTGTGAAATCAATGGGCTGTTTTGCCAGATTTCCATCGGACTGCCAATCCAACAAAAAACCGGAATAGGAGTGTTAGTCATGTCATCCAACGATTTGGAAAAGGAGGTTGGGATACCGGCTGCGGCAGAAGCTGCCGTGGACGACTTTGAGCCGGATCCCACTACCATCCCCATCTGGAGTAAGAATTTAGTTCTAGCCATCTTGTGTTCCATGTGTATCGGCCTGGCAGGTCAGATGCTAAACCCAACCCTGCCTCTTTACACGGTTGAAATTGGCTTCCCGGAGCAGATGGCCGGCATCATGCTCACAGCATTTTCCATTGGCTCGCTGTTGTTTCGTCCCATCGCCGGTCAGCTGGTGGATTACATCGGCCGCCGGAAAATGGTGTTATGCGGTTCCCTTTTGGTGGCGTTCTCCTTCCTTTTGTACTTAATGTCCACCAACTTTTATATGATTCTCTGTGTCCGCGTTATGCAGGGCATCGGTTTCTGCCTGACTAATACAGGAATTGGCACTGTGGCATCAGACATCATCCCCAAGGCCCGTATCACCGAGGGTATCGGCTACTATGCGTTGGCGGGGGCTATTTCTATGACTGTGGGCCCGGCAGTGGGCTTGGAGCTGAAAAACATGTTCTCCATGCGGGGCGATTTTATCGGCGGCCTCCTGTTGGCCAGCATTTGCATTGTGGCCAGCCGCTTCATCTCCTATGAGGAAAAACTGAAAACCCGCAAACCTGGAGAGAAGATCAAAATCAGCCTGTTTGAGAAAACCTCCCTGCTGCCTGCCAGCATGATCTTTACCGCCACTGTGGCCCAGACTTCCCTGACCGCTTACCTCGCCTTGTACGGCCGATCCATCGGCCTGGAGGGGGTCAGCAGCTTCTTCCTCTTCACATCAGTTGGAACCATCTGTGCCCGTGCTTTCGCAGGTAAGGTCACCTACCGCCTAGGGGAGAAAAAGGTGCTGTGGGCCGCTGTTTTAGTGACCACTTGCTGCTTCTTTGCGGTTTCGTTTGCCAAGACCATGCCGGTGTTGATTGCCATCGCCATTGTCTATGGCTTCGGTTACGGCGTATTGTATCCGGTGACCAATGCCATGTCCATCCGCAACGCCATCCCGGAAAACCGCGGCGCAGCCAATGCCACCTACTCGGCGTCCTTTGACCTGGGGACCATTGTGGGCGGCTCGGTGTGGGGGATCGTAGTCGCCAACCTGAACTATCCCTGGATGTACAGATTGGCGGCGGTCCTTACGTTGTTCATCATTCCGCTGACATTGATTTACCAGCGCAAATTTGTGGAGTGGAGATAAATCTTTGACAAGATTTGCGGGGGAAGAGGATAGTATCCTCTTCCCCTTTTTAGAAGGGAGCTTTTCTCCCTTTTTACTTTTGGACTGATTGGTTTCAACTCCGGCAGGTTCACCAAGCATTGATGCGGACAGAGAAATATGATAAAGTAAATTGAACTGAATGATAAATAAGGAGCGTTTGGTTGTATGGAACAGAATGAAAAGCAATTATCCTCTAAACAGAAACGAAACATCTTGTTTGCAACTTTAGCAGGACTTGGCATTGGCGGTTTATTGGGAATCGTGGCATATTATCAACATTGGCTTGGATAAAGTATTTTTACAAATTTCGTTTCAGCGAGCAGATGTTTTCTGTAAATATACCTCCCTTCGTCAAAATGATGAAGGGAGGTTGTTCATTTTCTGAATCAGTCCAAAGGGTAAAAGGGAAGGATTTTTTCCCACATTGACAGGAGTTCCGGCAAGTGGGTATAATAGAAAATACGCTAGGCGCCTGTTTGGCGCGGCTATTTGTTAAAAAAGGGGGGACAGAGCTTGGAAAAGCAGATTTCCTGGAGCCGGCTGGACAACACAGCCAAGCTGTTTCCCGCCATCAGTGGGGAACATGCGGCAAATGTGTTCCGCCTTTGGGCGGACCTGGAAGAAGACATCCACCCCAAGGCGCTTCAGGAAGCGGTGGAACAAGCTTTGAAGGACCTTCCGGCCTTTGCAGTAAAGATGCGCCGCGGGGTGTTTTGGTATTACTTTGAACAGAATCCCGCCAAGCCCGTGGTCCGGGAGGAATTCTGTCCCCCTTGCTTCCGCATAGAGCTGCGGCGCAACCGGGGATTTTTGTTCCGAATCACTTATTACCAGAGACGGGTGAATCTGGAGGTATTCCATGCCCTGACCGATGGGAATGGGGCGCTGTATTTCCTCCACCACATCCTTTTTTATTATTTAAAACAGGTCTGCCCGGCGGCATCCCATTGGGAAAAGCCGGCGGAACTGGAGGATGTCTCCGAGCAGGAGATGTGGGAAGATGGCTTCGCAAAGAGCGATGAAGAATCGGCGGGTGCCGCTGGCCAGCCGATGATCTTTGCCCCCCGCGCTTACCACTTGGACGGGGAGATGCTGCCCATCGGCGCCCAGCAGATCACCGAGGCGGTGTTTTCCGCCAAAGAGATTGCCGGCTTGGCCAAAGCTTCCGGTGCCACAGTGGCCCAGTATTTTGCCGCCTTGCTCATCGAGGCAATTTTGGAGGAGAGGTGCAGGGAAGTTCCGCCCAAAGAGAAAATTGTCATTAGCCTTCCAGTCAACCTGCGCAACTTTTTCCCCAGCAAAACCCTGCGGAATTTCTTCATCTTTGTGCGGATTGGGGTGGATGGTTCTCAGGGGAACCCTGGCTTTGACAACATCCTCGCCCAGGTGGGGGAACAGATGAAAGGGGAGATCACCCGGGAGAAGTTTTTGGCCCGCATCCGCCAGCAGCGCCGCTTGGAGGAGATCCCCTTCCTGCGGGTGGTTCCTCGGGTGATCAAGGACTTTTTCATGCGCCGCACCTACCGGCGGGGGGAGCACACCTACACCTGCACCTTGACCAACATGGGCCGGGTTCCAATGCCCCGTGAATTTGTCCCCCATGTGAAGCGGATCGGCACCATGCTGGGGGCTTCCCGCAACAACACGCTGAAGGTGGCGGTTTCCTCTTTGGGGGATGTGATGACCGTCGTTTTCAACTCCACCTGCCGGGAGGAGGACATCCCCCGGTATTTTATCCGCAGGCTGACAGCAGAGGGCCTAGCCGCCGTGGTCACCTGCAACGAGGTGCCGCGATGAAAACATGCAACAACTGCCGTATACAGGTCAACTCCAGCCGGGAGTTCTGCCCGCTCTGTGGCCAGACCATGGCCCGATCCACTGGGGAGGGGTATAGCGCCTATCCCAAGCTGGAGCTGCCCCGCCGCCGGTTTGGCCGGTTAAAACTGCTTTTGATTTTCACCCAGGTGTTTTTGGGGATCACCGTCCTTGTGGATGGGTTTATCCGCAGCACCTCTTATTGGTATCTGGTGTTGTTGGCTGGCTCGGCGTATACTGCGGTGAGCGCCCTCTGGGCGGCCCGGCGAAAAAACAACCCCGGCGGGGTCATCCTCAAAGAAGTGTTGCTGATCTCAGCCCTTTCCTTTTCCGTGGATTATTTCAGCGGATTTTCCCGCTGGTCCACCAATTATTTGATCCCTCTGCTGGTCATGGGCAGTGGGGCGGCCATCACTGCCATTATCCTGCTGCGGCCGGTCTGGTTCCGGGATTATTTCTTTTATCAATTCACCCTCCTGGTAATGGGAGGGTTGTGCATGCTCCTGTGGGTAATGGGCTTAGCCACTGTCCGCTGGACGGCGTTCTGCGCCCTGCTTCACTCCCTTGTCACATTGACCGGCCTGATGTTGTTTGCCGGCGCCGGTACCCGGGAGGAGCTGAAAAAACGGTTCCATTTGTAGCGGACAACATAGAAAAACCGCCCTCTTCCAGTCGCAGGAGAGGGCGGTTCTTTTGGAACTTCTAATTATCGGTTACATAAGTGAGGGTGTAATCAGCCTGCTGGTCAGCCTGTAAGACGGTCACTGTGACCTGTGTACCTTCGGGGCCTAGGAGGCGGTATTGGGGTTCGTGGGCGGCAAGGCGCATCTGCTGCACCGAGAGGCCGTCAATGGCGAGGAGTTCGTCTCCGGTCTGGATTCCAGCCAAGGCGGCAGGCGATCCCGGTTCCACCGACCCAATAAGGACGGTGCCGTCCTCCTGGTTTTCGCAGACGATTCCCACTGCGGCCTCGGTTTTGGCTGCGATCTCGGCGGCGGCATCTGGGTTTTCCCCGGTGAACATGCCGCTGATTTTGCCGTCGGCCATCTCAATGCGAACTTGACAAGGGTAGGCGTCCCGGTCCATACCAAAGACCATAGAAGTCAAATAGTTGGGCATCAGGCACTGAAGAACAGCGTAGTTTTCCCCAGTCTCCACCACTGTAATCTGGTTGTACTCTTGCTGCAAAGTGGAGAGGCGGTCAATCTCCTCCTCCATCTCCTGGCGGGTCAGGGTATGGGACGCCCCGCCCAGCTGTCCGAAGGCGACCTCATCAGCCAGCATGGCTTTGGCGGCCTCCAAATCATCCGCCCCGATGGCGGTCAAATATTGGGTGGCAGCCTCCCCGATGGCTTCGCTGGAAACAGGGGTAGTCCCATCTTGAGAGGGGAGTTCCCGCTGGGAGGAGCAGGCCGAAACCTGCAGTGCCAATAAAACCGTCAATGCGATGGTCAAAAAACGTTTCAAAACAATCCCTCCGTTCCGTTGCTTTTATGGTAGCACAGCGGGGTGGAGAAAGTCAAATAGCGGGGCCAAACCTTCCCAAAAAATTCAAATTTTTGACCGCTTCCCTCGGTTGGGGCGATGGAAAAAACTTGCTTTTTAGGGCAAAATCTCCTACAATAGGGAAAGATGACAAGGGGGAAAGTTGTTCCCCCGCAATAAAATCCCCCCAGCTGGCCACTATTGGGTTGGACGCGCCCAAGATTTCCCCGCTATTGGCGGAATTGATGAGGAGGAACCCAGATGAAAAAAATGCTTGCAGCCCTTGCGTGCCTTGTGATGCTCACAGGCTGTTCCGGACAAAACGCCAAGATCGGGGTGGGAATTTCCACCAGTTTGACCAAGTCTGCCTCCGCTTCGGAGGAGAGCGACGGCAAGGCCGTGGCCGATGTCGCGGTGGCGGCAGTCACCTTGGATAGCAAGGGGAAGATCGTCAAGCTGACCATCGATGCGGTGCAGACCCGGGTGGAGTTCGATGGCCAGGGTGAAATCCTCTCCGACCTGGAGGCGGACGTTCTCTCCAAACGGGAGATGGGGGCAGACTATGGGCTGAAAAAGTCCTCCTCCCTGGGCAAGGAATGGGATGAGCAGATCGCCGCCTTTGAAGAGTGGGCGGTGGGGAAGGACGCCGCTACTGTTTTGGCGATGACCGACCCTTCCCAGGATGAAACCCTCAGCACCCAGGTAGACTTGGATTTGACCCCCTACCTGAAGGCGCTCGAAAAAGCTGTGGAGAATGCAAAATAAACACAAAGAAAAAAATCTGCCCCTCACGGAAAGCCCAAAGCAACGGTGAGGGGCCTTTTGTTGCCTAAAAACTGTTTCCGGAACAATAAAAACTTCACAGTTTTTTAAACTATTATTGTATTTAGAAAGGGAGCAATGGTATACTGAAGGAAATAAAATGTACGGAAAGGCGTTGTATGCGGCTCTCTGTTAGGGGATAGCCGCACCCTTGTATTCCCCTTGTGCGGCCCGGATCATTCCATGGCAACCCTTCTCTCCGGGAGGCAGACGGGGAGGGAGGCGCTGTTCCCCAAATCTAGATGGAAAAGAAGGCGTGGCAAATGGGCAATATCCTACTCACACTGGCGGTGGGCGCATTGGGCGCCATCATCGCCCTGAAGCTGAAAATCCCCGCGGGCGCCATGATCGGCTCAATGGTTGCTGTGGCCATCTTCAGCGTGTTCACCGGCATGGCGTTTTTCCCCAACACAGTGAAGTCGGCCATTCAGACGGTCACCGGCGCATTTTTGGGTATGTCGGTGTACCGCAAGGATTTGAAGGAAATCCGCTCAGTGGCGGTGCCGGCGGTCATTATGATCGTGGGCCTGGCCGTCACCAACCTGCTGATTGGTTTCGGCATCACCATGGTGTCGGACATTGACCTGGTTTCTGCACTCTTGTCCTGCACCCCTGGCGGCGTAACAGATATGTCCATTATCTGTATGGACATGGGTGGCTCCAGCTCCACTGTAGCCCTCCTGCAAACGGCGCGTTTGATCTTTGTCATCGCCTTTTTCCCCGCGATGATGACCTTTATGTCCGCTCATTTTGACAAGGCGGACCACTCCAACGCAGCGGAAGAAAAAGAGGAGCTGTTGGAGGAACAGCAGGAAGAAAAGGTGGAGAAGGACCGTTCCCTGAAGATGATTCTCGTCACCCTCGGCTTCGCGGCCATCGGCGGCATCATCGGCTATAAAATTGGGATGCCCGCCGGCTCCCTGACCTTTGCCATGCTGGTGGTGGCCACCTTCAATGTCTTTACCAGCAAAGCTTACATCCCCATGAAGGTCAAGCTGGCGGCACAGACTTGTTCCGGCGCCATGATCGGCTGCACCATGACCATGAACGACGTGCTGCGCCTCCAGACGATGATCGCCCCCATGATCATCATTGTGGTCGGCTATTTGATTTCCAACATCACCCTGGGATTCTTCATCCGAAAAGTTTCCAATTTGGATTTGACGACGGCTTTGTTTGCCACCACTCCAGCAGGCGTCTCTGACATGGCGCTAATTGCCTCAGACATCGGCGGCGATGCCCCCAAGGTGGCTGTGCTGCAGATTTTCCGCTTGGTGATGGTCATTGCAACTTTCCCCATGATGATTTCCATGGTGGTGAAATTTTTCGGTTAACCATTTGTACATAGGCTAGAACCGGCCCCCGCTCAATTGAGCGGGGGCATTTTGCTTTTCATGCATTTTGTGATGTATTCTCTGGTGTGAGGAACGGATTGGGCGGCTCTACTGGAAGAAAAAAGCCGTTTTTGAGGGAAATAATCAGGAGGAAAACAAGCCCTCAGATTGGGTGTTCCAAAAAATGGGTAGTCAAAATGCACATTATAATTGCATATAAACTGTTTGTTTTCGATAATTGCTAACCTTGAAATCCGAACCAATGAGGACTATACTAGAGACCGGCCTGAAAGAGTGGTTGCAAAATATACAAAGAAACGTGAGGGATTTTTGTGGAATCGTATGAGTTTTTGTTTAACGTGGCTTTGGTGTTGCTGACCACAAAAGTGTTTGGGATTATCACCAAAAAGATTGACATGCCCCAGGTGGTGGGCGCTCTGGTGGCTGGCCTATTGCTGGGGCCGACGATGCTCGGCATTATGCACGAGACGGTTTTCCTGGACCAGATGGCGGAAATCGGCGTCATCGTGTTGATGTTTACCGCCGGTTTGGAAACGGATATAGCGGAGCTGAAAAAGTCCGGCAAAGCGTCTTTTGTCATCGCCTGCTTCGGCGTTGTGGTTCCCCTCTTGGGAGGATACTTCCTAGCGGCATTTTTCAGCCCGGAGCCAGATACCTTTTTGCAGAATGTATTTATGGGCGTAGTGTTGACGGCGACATCGGTCAGCATTACGGTGGAAACCTTAAAGGAGATGGGCAAACTCTCCACCCGATCGGGCAATGCCATCTTAGGCGCTGCGCTGATCGACGATATTCTGGGCATCATCGCCCTGACCTTGATCACCAGCCTTTCTGACCCCAGTGTCAATGTGGGGGCGGTGCTCTTCAAAGTGGTTGCTTTCTTTGTTTTGAGTTTGGCCCTGGGTTTATTGCTCCATAAAGGGTTTGAAAAGTGGATGAGCAGCTACAACCGGGATAAAAAGCGGTTTGCCATCATTGCATTTGCCTTCTGCCTGATCTATTCCTTTGTGGCAGAGACGGTCTTTGGGGTGGCAGACATCACCGGGGCATTCATCGCCGGGCTGATTATCTCCAACACCACCCGGGTCACTTATGTGGCGTCCCGGTTTGAGATTATTTCCTACATGCTCCTTTCGCCGATTTTCTTCGCAAACATCGGCATCAAGGTAGAACTGCCGGAACTGACCGCCTCCATAGTGATCTTCTCTGTGCTGCTAGTGGTGGTGGCAGTGTTGTCCAAGGTAATCGGCTGCGGCATCGGCGCCAAGCTGTGCCATTACACCAACGAGGAGTCACTGCGCATCGGCGTAGGTATGGTCACCCGAGGCGAGGTCGGCCTGGTGGTTGCCAGCAAAGGCGTTGCCACTGGGCTGATGCACCCCGACTTTTTCGGGCCGGTGATCATCATGGTGGTGTTCACAGCGGTGGTGACCCCTGTGCTGCTTAAAATGGTGTATCGGGATAAAAAGACCGATTACAGCGACCTGGAGTACAGCGAATTGGCGGAACAGTACCAGGAGGTTAAGGATTTCGATTTGGCTGCCCAGACACTGCTGGATATGCATGACATGATGCGGGAACAGGGCAGGGAAAAAGAGGAAACTTCTCCTGCTGATACCAAAGTACAATAAGGGTTTCATCTAAAAGCAGCCCCTCTGCCAAAAGGCAGAGGGGCTGCTTTTTATTTTTGGTTTATGATTATGCAGGTGCAGACGGCAACTACCATACAAATTATTAATGTACAAAACCCGATTGCCCGTATCGCTAAATCGTCAGCCGCAAAAGGGAAAAAACCAAACATAGCGCCAACATAAAAAGAAATGATAACGCCTCCAAAAACGCCGGCAAGCAAATGCATCTGTTTTTTATACCAAGCGCACACCCCCTCTCTTCAATTTCCCAGGATTTTTCAACGGGGAAAGTTTAAGGGAACGCTTAAAACTTTTAAATTCTAACTCGTTTCTTCTCTGCTCAACAACGGCGTGAAATTATATCTGATTTTGAAATCCAGTTACCAAAGTTACCCAAAAATATCAGCCAGAAGAGGGCTGTTTCCCTTCATCTGGGGTAATTAAAGGGGGATTTCCAAAAATTGAAGCAGCCGTTTGCCCGCCGGGGAAATGGGGGCTTTTGCCGGGGTGATCAGGCACATTTTCCGGGGCGGGAAGGGGGGCTGGATGGAGAGCTCGAAAAGGGTGTTTTCCTCCAGCTGCCCTTGGGCGAAGTTGCGCACCACACAGCCAATCCCCATACAGCGCAGGGCAAATTGAACAATCAGCTCGCTGGTGGCCAGCTCGAATTCCGGGTCCAGGGAAATGCCGGCTTTCTCCATGCAGCTGTCTACAAAGCGGCGGGGGCTGGGGCGTTTCTCCAGCATGACCACCGGATAGGAGGAGAGCTCTTTGAGGGAGACATCCCGGCCCCGCAGCTGGGAAAACTCCTCCCCCGCCACAAAGCAGTCCTGAATCTGGGCCACCTCCCGAACGGTGAAATCTGGGTCTGGGTCTAAGGGGGCAGTGACCACCCCAAAATCGATTCCCCCTTCCTTCAAAAGGCCGATCGTCTCCGGGGTGGGGGCGTTGGACACCTTGATTTTGATTTTGGGGTAGCGGCGGTGGAATTCTTCTAAATAAGGAAGGAGGTAAAATTGCAGGGTCATGTCGCTGGCACCGATGCGGATTTCCCCCGATTCCAAGTCCAGCATCTGCTGGAACACCGCTTCCGCCTGGACAAAGCAATCGTACCCCTTGGCCACATAGGAGAAGAGGACTTCCCCTTCCGGGGTGAGGCGGACCCCTTTGGTGGTGCGGAAAAACAGGCTGCTGCCCAGGTCGTTTTCCAGGTGCTTGATGATCTGGCTCACCGCTGGCTGGGAGATAAACAGCTGCTGTGCCGCCGCTGAGATGCTGCCGCACCTGGCCACATAATAAAAAGTTTTGAAGTATTCCAAATTGGTGTTCACAGCGTCACTCCTTTTTATAGGTTGAAAAGTCCGGGGGAATACCAATATCTTCAGTATAGCAGATTGAAGGGAAAACACAATTGTTTTGCCGGTATTTGTGTTTTTGCACCGGATGGTTTATAATAAAAAAATAAATTCCCGACAATTGAAAGATTGCATAGAACAAGGAGAAGCCCGGCTGGGGGAATTTTTTCCCATCCCCTGCCTGGGTTTGCAACAAAAGGCCACGACCGGCACACTTTATAGATGAGCCGCTTTTAGAGATGGTGGTGTAAAGATGAAGATTGAAACAGAACTGGTCCGTTCCGCTAGGCTGGGAGATAAAGAGAGCTTTGCCCAGGTGTACGACCAGGTGGCGATGGATTTATATAAAGTCGCCCTGTATACCTTAGGCAACGCCCACGACGCGGAAGACGTGGTGAGCGAAACCTTTATCGAAGCGTATAAAGGAATCAAAAATTTGCGGGATGACTCCAGCTTTAAACCGTGGATCATGCGGATCCTATCCATCCGCTGCAAGCGCCGCATCGGCGGCTATGTCAAAGAGAAGGGCAACATTGACATTGAAGAATGCATCAATGCCCCAGCGGAGGAAGGGGATCTGGCCGGAAGCGCCTCGGAACGGGTCACCGTGCTCCAGGCGCTGGACAGCCTATCGGAACAGGAGAGGCTGATTATATCCCTTGCGGTGATGCAGGGGTACACCACCCGCGAGGTGTCAGAAATGCTAAACATCCCCCATGGGACGGTGAGCTCCAAGCTGCACCGGTCCCTCATCAAACTGCGTAAAATCTTAGAATAGGGGGAAAGGAGTGAACGCGATGACCGACAGTGACAAAAAGATGGAAAATATGGCCTGGCTGCAAGAAAAATTCCAGGCGGAGACAGAACGGATCGAGCTTCCTCCCTCCCTGACCTCCCAAGCCCTTCTCCACCTCCTAGAGGATGTAGAGCCGGAGGAGGAGAGCCCGCCCCCTCAAGGACCTGCCAAGGTGGTCCACCCCCGGTGGGGGAACTGGAAGCCTTGGGCCGCAGCCGCGGCTATAGCCTTGGTGGCTGCCACAGCTTTCCACCAATTTGGCGGGAGCCTGGTTGCAAACGGCAACTTGATCACTTCTGCCAGCTCAAGTGCGGCGTCGGCCTCTGCCGATTCTGGGAAACCGGACGAATCCGCTCCAGGAAACACCGCCTTATTCTCTGGAGCCGCAGGCATCTCCTATGCCAGCGACTATAGTCAGGTGCGGACCTTATTGGCGCCCAAGGAATCGGAGCGGGTAGAGTATTACCAAGAGGAAACGGGGGAGCCAGCCTCCGGTGCCACAATGGACGGTGTCTCCCCGGAAGAAGGAATGCTGAAGGCCCCTGTGCCTACCAACCCTCTGACGGCGGGTGAGCCTACCCCCCAGATGGAGGAGGAAAGTGCTGCTATATCAGAGGGCGACGCAGCTACAGGGAGTGCCAGTGAAAAGAGTACCGCTCCACCGGCCCCTATGGCCGGCAACGCCCTTGTCACAGGGGATGCCGGTTTTACCGCGGCCAACCAGCAGGTTGCCGGCGTGGAGGAATCCGATATTGTAAAAACCGATGGCGACAGCCTTTTTATTCACACCAATACAGCAAGTTCCACCCCGGAGGTTGTGATCGTGGATGCCTCTTCCATGGAAAAGCTGTCCACCATCACCTTGGAGCCCAGCTATGGGGCCTCAGAACTCTACCTGTGGGATGAAACCCTGGTGGTCATGCAGACCGAGGCTCCCAGCGCGCTCCCCTTCCAGAAGGGGATATCGGAAGCCACGGCTTCCGATAATAAGTCTTATCAGAAAGCCGCGCAAGGGGAGACTCCTTCCCATTCCGGCATGGCAGAATCGAATACGTCTTATCGGGATGCATTTGTGATTTCTGCTACCCTGTTTGATGTTTCAGACAGGGAGCAGCCCAAGGAAATCCGCCGGTTTGAACAGGATGGCTCCTATGTCTCCTCCCGGGTCAGCGACGGGACCCTGTACCTGGTTTCCCAGAAATACGTGTGGGGGGACTCCTCCGACGAGGATACCCCTCTGGATGAACTGGTGCCGGTCACCGGCGACAGCCTCAACCAGGCGAGTCAGCTGCTGGAAGCCCAGTCCATTGTCTACTGCCCAGACGTGGAAATTGACCCAGTGTACACAGTGGTCTCGGCGTTGAACCTCAGCGACTGCCAACAGCCAGCCAACACCAAAGCGGTGCTGGGCAGTGCCGATGAGATTTACATGAGCAAGGACAATTTGTATTTGGCGGGCTCCTCTGACGGTTCTTCCACCAATCTGGTGCGGGTGGCAGTGGAAGGCTCTGACATCCACTTTGCCGCCACCGGCAAAGTGCCGGGGCAGGTGCTGGGCCAGTTCTCTATGGATGAGAGCGGCGGGTACTTCCGGGTGGCATCCACCAGCTTTTCCGACAGCGGCACAGTGAACAACCTGTATGTACTGGATCAATCGTTGAAGCAGGTGGGCAGCGTAGAGGGCCTCGCCCCAGGCGAAAGCATCAAATCGGTCCGTTACTTGGGGGATACCGCCTATGTGGTCACCTTCCGGGAGGTGGATCCCCTCTTCGCCATTGACCTTTCCACACCCAGCAAGCCAAAAGTGCTGGGCCAGCTGAAAACCCCTGGGTTTTCCGAATACCTCCACCCAGTGGACAGCAGCACCCTCATCGGGTTTGGGACCAACACCACAGTGGCTGAAAATGGGGCTGTGATGGAAAATGGGATGAAACTCTCCCTCTTCGATGTCAGTGACCCACTGCATCCCAAGGAGAGCCAGGTGTTCTACCTGGGCAACCAGGGCAGCTCCAGCGAGGGCAAGGAAAACCACAAGGCATTCTTCTATGATGGGCAGCGGGGCCAGATCGGTTTCCCAGCGACCATCGCCACCCAGGTGGACAAAGATAAAGCCGATCCCTTATCCAGTCAAAATGAGATCACTTTCAGTGGCTACTTGCTTTTGGACTTCTCCAAAGAGGATGGATTCTCCATCGCCGCCTATTTCCCCAACGGAGGGGAAGGCAACGGTGTCTCCGCCTTGGGGGATCGGATCCGGCGGGGCGTGCGGATCGGCGAAAGCTTTTACACCATATCGGGCCAGCAGTTGATCCGGTATTCTCTGAAAGACTATGAGCAGTCCGGTTCGGTTGCTTTGTAGGTTTTTTTGCCATTGCAAAATTTAATTCTCCGCCCCATCCTTAAAATGTCCCCTGGCACGGTTTGTAATTCTTAAGATTTCCGAACGGCTTTCTGTCGATTTTGGCAGGAAGCCGTTGGTTTTTTGGAGAAAACAGGAAAATGGCAGAGCGGGCCCACCCCGCGGTTTGAATTGGGCTGGCGGGGGAGGGGGCGGAACCTATCCGTCTGGGGATTTCAGCCGCTTGCTGGGTCAATTGACATACTTCCCCAAAGGGGCTATGATAGAGTCAATGGATGAAAGAATAAAACAAATGAGAAAAGGAAGTGCTCACCGTGGATAAAACCCTGCCCCACGACCACCACCAGCCGGTGGAAACGGTGTTGGCAAACATGCCGGATACCGGCCGCTTTGCCCAAGCTGCTGCGGTATTCCAGCAGGTGAGCGACGGCTCCCGCCTTCGCATCTTCTGGTTTTTGTGCCACTGTGAGGAGTGTGTCTCAGACATTGCCGCGGCCATGGGCATGTCCTCGGCGGCGGTTTCCCACCATCTCAAATCCCTGCGGATGCATGGGCTGATCACCAGCCGGCGAGTAGGGAAGGAGATGCACTACACCTTGGCGGACACCGGCCCGGCCAAACTGCTCCACCGGCTCATCGAGGATTATCTGGAGATGAACTGCCCGTTATAATGGAAAAGGACCCCAGCATCTTTGCTGGGGTCCTTTTTAGCCGATGGCATTTTATTTGTACTCTTTAACCGAAAGCGCCCGGATGGCGTTGAGGATGGCGATGACCGAGACCCCCACATCGGCGAAGACTGCCGCCCACATGCTGGCGTATCCCAGTGCGCCCAAGAGGAGGACAATGGCCTTGACCCCCAGGGCGAAGACGATGTTCTGCCGGACAATCCCCAGGGTTTTGCGGGAGATGCGGATGGCAGTGGCGATCTTGGAGGGCTTGTCGTCCATGAGGACGATGTCTGCCGCCTCAATGGCAGCGTCGGAGCCGAGGCCGCCCATGGCGATGCCCACATCGGCCCGGGTCAGCACCGGTGCGTCGTTGATGCCGTCTCCCACAAAGGCCAGGTTCTCCCCTTTGCCCTTCTGGCGGAGGAGCTTCTCCAGTTCGTCCACTTTGTCGCCGGGGAGCAGTTCGGCATGGTACTCATCCAGTCCCAAGTTCTGGGCCACGGATTTGCCCACTGCTTCGGCGTCGCCAGTCAGCATAACCGTCTTGCGGACACCGTTTCTCTTGAGGGCCGTAATGGCCTCTTTGGCATCCGGCTTCACAACATCGGAGATGATGATATGGCCTTGGTACACCCCATCCACCGCCACATGGACGGCGGTTCCAGCCAGCTCACAATCTCTGGCGCCTTGGACGCCCAGCTTTGCCATCAGTTTGCAGTTGCCTGCGGCCACCCGTTTGCCGCCAACGGTGGCCACTACCCCGTGGCCGGCGATTTCCTCCACTTGGGAGAGGGCGCTGGAATCCAGTTCCTTGCCCCAGGCTTTTTTCAGGGAAAGGGAGATGGGGTGGTCGGAATAGCTCTCCACTAGGGCAGCCAAGCCCAGGAGCTCCTGTTCCGTGGCGTGCTCCGGGTGGATGGCGGTGACCTCAAAGCTGCCCTGGGTCAAGGTGCCGGTTTTGTCAAAGACCACAGTAGTCACCTGGGCTAGGGCCTCCAGGTAGTTGCTGCCCTTGATGAGGATGCCGCATTTAGAGGCACCGCCGATGCCGCCAAAAAAGCTCAGGGGGATGGAGATGACCAGGGCGCAGGGGCAGGAGATGACCAGGAAGGTCAGCGCCCGCTGAATCCAGGGGAGGAAGGAGCCGCCCATCATCAAAGGGGGCACCACTGCCAACACAGCAGCAGCTACAACCACAGCCGGGGTATAATAGCGGGCAAATTTGGTGATAAAGTTTTCGCTTTTGCTTTTTTTGCTGCTGGAATTTTCCACCAAGTCCAGGATTTTTGCCACGGTGGATTCCCCAAATTCCTTGCTGACCCGGATGGTCAGCATGCCAGACTGGTTGATGCAGCCGCTGATGACCTCATCGCCCTCCAGAACCTCCCGCGGTACCGATTCCCCGGTGAGGGCAGAGGTGTCAATGGTGGAGGTGCCGGTGAGAACCACCCCGTCCAGGGGGATGCGCTCGCCGGGTTTGACCACGATGGAATCCCCCACGGCCACTTCCTCCGGGTCCACCTGAACCAGCTGGCCGTCCCGTTCTACGTTGGCATAATCCGGCCGGATGTCCATCAAAGAGGAGATGGACTGGCGGGATTTGCTCACCGCGTAGGATTGGAACCACTCGCCCACCTGGTAGAACAGCATGACGGCAATGCCTTCGCTGTACTCCCCCAGAAGCAGGGCGCCGATGGTGGCGACGGTCATCAGGAAGTTTTCATCGAATACCTGTCCGTGGGAGATGTTCTTGGCCGCTTTGAGGACGATGTCCCCGCCGGCGACCACATACCCCACCAGGAAAAGCGCCACCTGGACCGCCCCGGTGAGAGGCAGGATGAGGGCTGCCGCGTAGATGGCGGCTGCGAGAAAAATGCGGGTCAGTTGCTTTTTTTGTTTCCTTGTCATAACAGGGGCTCCTTTCTGGTGGGTCGCTGCGGATGGGTTACAGCTGTACAGTCACATCCGGTTCCAGTTTGTGAATAAGCTTTTTGGCTTCCTGCAAAATGGCGTCCATCCGGCCTTCAGGGGCTTCAATGGTCATCTTTTGTGTCATAAAGCTGACCGAGGCTTTTTCCACCCCGTCTATCTTTTGAATGGCGTTTTCGATTTTGGCAGCGCAGTTGGCGCAATCTAGGTCGATCAATTTTACGATTTTTTTCATGAGGAACGCTCCTTTCCATACTTTCGGATGTGTTGTGATCAACTATTAAATAAATGTTTGATTGATCATGTGTTTATTATAATCGGAGAGGTGGGAACCGTCAATAGGTTCTGTAAAAATGTGTCCACTGGGATTGAAATGCTGTCCAAATGGAGCGAAACTACTGAAATTTCATTGCGTTTCCTCTTGTGATCTGCTAGGATGAGGGAAAGAAGCCTAAAATAGGGAAATGAATGGGGAAGAGGAGTTGAAATAATGCATTGGGAATATGCAAAAGTTTTGCCTTTATTTGTTTCCATCGAAAATGCGGTTCTTCAATCCGATGGGGGGATGCTTTGCCAATTGAGTTGTGAAGAAGGTTCCGCCCAAATGGAGCTGTTCTCAGTTCTGCCGGGGGTGTTCTTTTTGGATTACAAGATGGATACCCACTCCTGTTCTTCCATGAAGCCTGTGGACTGCCCTTGGGTGGAGATCAGTTACTGTTCCTCGGGCCGGATGGAGTGCCGCATGCAGGACGGCTGCTGCCTTTACATGGGGGAGGGGGAGGTGTTCCTCAGCCGGGTGCGCAACCACAGCCAGCGGATGGACTTTCCTCTGGGCCATTACCGGGGGCTTTCTATCCTGGTGGATGAGGAGGAGCTGATGGACCATCTGCCGGTTGCCCTCCAAGAAGCGGGGGTATCCCTTCCCAAGCTGTTCCAGCGGCTTTTCGCCGAGGACGACTGCTGCCTCATCCACCGGGGGGAGGAAGTGGAACGGGTTTTTTCCGGCTTGTCTTCGGCCCCTCCCTTGGCCCGCCAGGCATATTTACAGCTGAAGGCCCAGGAATTCCTCCTGTACCTGTCCTTTTGGGAGGGGATAGGCGGCAAAAAGCAAAGGGCCTTCCCGCCGGAACAGGTGGAGATTGCCAAACGGGTACAGCAGCGCCTCACCCAGGATTTGCGGGAGCCCATCACCATCGAACAGTTAGCACAGGAGTTTAACATCAGCGCCACCGCATTGAAAAGCTGTTTCAAAGGGGTATACGGCATGCCCATCGCCGCCTACCGGAAGGACTGGCGGATGAGGCGGGCCGCCTTGCTGTTGGAGAAGGAGGGAATGACGGTGGCACAGGCGGCCCATATGGTGGGGTACGAGAACCAGAGCAAATTTGCCGCCGCCTTTAAAGAGAGTATGGGCGATAGCCCGCTGGAATATCGGCGCAAAAGCAAGGAAGAAATCCCCAGGGGATGATAACTGGCCCACTGCAAGGGTAGGAATAAAAAACCTCCGGGTAAGCATGACGCTTATCCGGAGGTTTTTCCATATTGGCAGCGATAAAATGAGGCGGCGAAGGCATATGCCTTCGCTTTTTGCAATAACCGGTCAGAACCGATCTTCTTTCAGGTTCGCGCCCAAAACCAAACCGCAACCCACCGCCAGCACCCGCAGGGAGCACGCCGCATCTGTAAGGAGGCAAAGCGGTTGCGGTTTGGAAGCGAGGAGCGGCAGAGTGAGCGCACGATAGCTTTGTAATAAAATGAAAAAGCCCGTCGCAAGCGATACGTCGCTTGCGACGAGCTGGAGCTGGTAGTCGGACTCGAACCGACGGCCTGCGCATTACGAATGCGCTGCTCTACCAACTGAGCCATACCAGCAAAAACCCCTCCCCCATCGGCGGATGGAGAAACAATAATTGCTCATTTAGTATACCGGTCTTGAGGCAGGCTGTCAACTCATTTGCTTAAAAATCTTTGAAAAACATGGGAGTCCGGCGAAACAACGGGGGATTCTGCCGCCGCAGGAAGGGGGAGGATTCCCTGAATTCCCCCGGATACAGCCAGATGGGCAGAGAGCTTTGGACGGTATATCCATCCGAATCCACCGCATACTATTGGATAGATACGCCGCTTGGAAAGTGGCTTTGGAGGAGGGGAATCCATTTGAAGAGGATTCGGTATGGACTGGTCGGCTGCGGCAGGATTGCCGCCAACCATCTCAAAGCGGCCTGCGCCTGTGAAGGGATAGAAGTGGCGGCGCTGTGCGATCTTGCACCATCCAAAGGGGAGGACTTGGCGGAGAAGTTCTCCCTGCACCCGGTGGTATACCGGGATTATGAGAAGATGCTGGAACAAGAACACCTGGATCTTGTGGCGGTCGCCACCGACAGCGGCTCCCACGGTACCATTGCAGCGGCCTGCCTTTGGGCGGGCTGTTCCACGCTGGTGGAAAAACCGATCGCACTCTCCATTGCGGAGGCGGAAAACCTCCTTTCTTTGGCCAGCAAAAAGGGGTTGGTGCTGGCTGTCTGCCATCAGAACCGGTTCAACCGGGCGGTACAACGGGTGAAGCAGGCAGTGGACAGGGGGGAGTTGGGCCGGATTTTCCACCTGTCCGCCTCGGTGCTGTGGAACCGTGGGGAGTCCTATTACCGCCAGGCGGATTGGAGGGGACGGTGGGAGTCGGACGGCGGGGTTTTGATGAACCAATGCATCCACAACATCGACCTGCTGCGGTACCTGGGCGGGGAGGCTGCCGAGGTGTTCGCCTACACCGACCGGCTGAACCATCCTTACATCGAGGGGGAAGACCTGGGCCTAGCGGTTGTGCGGTTCGCAAATGGGTCTTATGGTCTGCTGGAAGGCACCAGCAATATCTTTCCCGAAAACTTGGAGGAAACCCTTTCGATCTATGGGGAAAAAGGGACGGTGCGGATCGGGGGGAAATCGGTGAACCGGTTGGAGATCTTCCGCACCGAATCCGGCGAGGAGGATCTTTCCGCCTTTGAGGAAGTCCCTGGCAATATCTATGGATTTGGCCACACCGCTCTTTACCGGGATGTGGCGGAGTGCATCCAAACGGGTCGGCAACCCCTCTGTAATGGGGAGGATGGCTTGCGGGCCCTGGAGCTGGTTCTAGCTGTTTACCAGTCGGCGGCGGAACACCGGCCGGTATCCCTCCCGCTGAAAGAAGGGTGGTCCGGCGCTTACAAGGGCCGGTTT
Source organism: uncultured Merdimmobilis sp. (assembly GCF_902471145.1). Taxonomy (NCBI): domain Bacteria; kingdom Bacillati; phylum Bacillota; class Clostridia; order Eubacteriales; family Oscillospiraceae; genus Merdimmobilis; species uncultured Merdimmobilis sp. Next base: position 42,725 of record NZ_CABRJC010000006.1, on the reverse strand, counting down.
GACCGATGAAGTTTCGAAAGCCCATCCCCCGCGACGGTTTTTTCCGCGCTGCCGCCGCTTTGACTACCGGTTCCGCCCTGGCCCAGCTGCTCCCCATGCTGGCGTCGCCCCTTTTGGCGAGGCTGTACACCCCAGGAGAATTGGGAGCCTATGCCCTTTTTGTCTCCACTCTCAACTTGACCGGGCAGCTGGCCTGTTTAAAATACGACCTGGCGCTGATAGTGGCCCCAGGGGAGGGACAAGCCTCCGGCCTTTTGCGCCTCTCCCTCTCCCTGTGCGCTGGAGTGTCGCTGCTGCTTCTGCCCCTGGGCTTGTTTGCCCGGCCTATCGCCGCTTATTTTTCCGCGTCTTCCTATAAATGGGTATGGCTGATCGCCCCGGCGACCTTTGCTGTGGGGGTTCACGCCGCCTTTGTGGGGGCGAACCTAAAGCTGCAAAACACCGGCGCCATCTGCCGGGCCAATGTCACCCGGGGGGTGGCTCTCGCCTTGGGACAACCCATCCTTTCCTCTTGGGGGGCAGAGGGCCTCTGCCTAGGGCATATCCTCGCCTATGGGGCCGCCTGTTTCCCTTTGTGTCAAGGGGCGTGTTCCTTATTGAGAAAGAAGGGGGAGGGGCAGTGCCTTCTCCCCCTTTTGCGGGACAACCGGAGCTTCCCCCTATACACGCTGCCCGGCTCCCTGTTGGGAAACCTCGCCTACAGTTTGGCGGGGTATGGCTTTGCCCGCCTCTTTTCCGCCGGGGCCCTGGGGAGCTATTCCTTGGCGGTGCGGCTCCTCTCGGCCCCTATTTCTTTGGTGTCCTCCCCAGTGGGGCAGGCGTACCTCTCCCGGGCGGGGGAAAAGGGGCTCCTTGCCAAGGTGACCCGCGGGCTCCTTCCCTTGGGTATGCTGGGATATGGGGCGCTGTTCCTGCTGGCTGGCCCGGCGGTCCGTCTGTTGTTTGGGCCGGGGTGGGAACCAGCCATCCTCTACCTGCGCCTTCTGCTGCCTCTTTATTTGGTGCGGTTTGTCACCGTGCCCACTTCCACCGCAGCCATCGCCCGGGGCCGGCAGAAGGCCACCGCCCTGTGGCAGGGGGGGATGCTCCTCTTGGCGGCGGTGCCCTTAGGGGTACCGGGGATTGGGCCAGCCATGTTTTTGTTTTACCACGCAGGGCTGCTTAGCGTGGGATATCTGGGGTTCTACCGCTACTGCCGCGGACTGGACCAACGATCTGCAAAGGGGATGTGACCGATGGAAAAACGCCTGCCTGCCCTCTTCCACCTGGCGCTGTTTTTCACATTTTTTGAACTGGCAGCGGGGAGGTCTTTCCACTTGATGGAACTCTCCCTGCTCCTGCTTCTGGGGGCAGCGGCCCTTTCTGCCAAGTACCTGTGGGAACGAAAATGCCTCCTGCGGCCGCTGACCGATTATTGGCTGTTCTGGGGATTCTCCCTCTACCTATTTTTGGATGCCTTGGGGGCGTTGGCGCCAGCGGACTGGGCCCTCTCTTATGAAAAATACCGGGTGGTGGGATTGATGGCGGTGCTGACCCTGCTGGGCGCCCTGCTGCTGGACAGCCGGGAAGCCATCGACCGGGTATTTGCCACTTTGGCCTTGGCGGCGGTGGCGGCAGCCCTCCTCAGCGTGCTGGGCCGGATGGGTGCCGGCCCCTTCCCCTCGGAGTACGACCTGCGCCTTTCCCTGCGCAGGGATTACAACATGTTTGCCGTCACCATCCTGTTGGGGTGGAGCGGCGGGGCTTTTTTGCTGCTCCGCCAGGGAGTTTCCGCCAAAAACCGGGGCATACTATTGCTGATTGCTGGGGTGTGCCTCCCTCCGGTCCTCCTTTCCGGGTCCCGGCGGGCGGTGCTCCTATTCCTGCCCATCGGCCTTTTGGTCACTGGAACCGCTTTGGTGCGGGGCTGGAAGGCGGGAAAGCTGCTGAGCGCCATCGGGGGGACTGTTTTGGCTTTTAGCTTGGTTGCGGCGCTGACCATCGCCGGTTCCTCCCTGCTCCAAAACCTGCCGGAACAGGCCCCGGGCTTGCCGGGGGGAGGTGGGGAGACCGGGCTCCAAGACCGGTATGAAACCATCGCGGAAGGCTCCTTCCTCTCCAAACGGCGGATTTTGTGGCGGATAGCCTGGGAGGAGTATTCCGGTTACCCTCCCTTTGAGAAACTGACCGGCCAGGGCTTGGGGCGGGATGTGGTCCTCTACCGGGAGTCGGGGGACCAGGAGCTTTGCGCCACCTATCCCCAGGCAGAGCAGCGGGAGGCGCTGAGCGCCCACAATTTCCTCCTCTCCGATCTGCTCAGTGGCGGGTACCTGAAGGCCGCCGCCGGGCTGGCCCTGCTTCTTGCGCTACTGGTGGACGGCTTGACCCTCCTGCAAAAGGACCCGGCGCGGGTCCTGCCTTACGGGGTAATTCTGGGGACGGCAGTGCTGCAAAACGCGGTCAGCGGCCGGTACGGCTTTTTGTATGACAAGTGGTTCTTTTTCTTTTCCTTCCTGCTGCTGCGGGAACTATCACTCATCCGAGAAAGGGGGCGAAGCCTGTGAAATCCATCTGCATCCTGACCACTGTCCACCGCCACGACGACGTGCGGATCTACTACCGGCAGGCCCTCTCTTTGGCCAAAGCCGGGTACCGGGTGACCCTCTGCTGCCCGGATTATGAGGGCAAAGACGAATATGGGGTCCGTTTTTGCAAGCTGGAGCTGCCGGGAGGCCGGTTCGGCCGGATGTGGAAAGCGTCCCCCACCGCCTTGAAGGCCGCGCTCACAGAGGAATACGACCTCTATCACGTCCATGACCCGGAGCTTCTGCCTGCCGCCCTCAAGCTGAAAAAGCGGGGCAAACGGGTGATTTACGACGCCCATGAGGATGTGCCCCGGCAGATTTTGGGGAAGGACTGGCTCCCGGAATGGAGCCGAAAACCCCTCGCCCGCCGGTTTGAGCGGTATGAACAGAAAGTCGCCCGCCGGCTGGATGGGGTGATCGGCGCCACCGAAATCATTGCGGGGCGGTTTCCAGGAGGTGTGGCGGTGCGGAATTTCCCCGATCCCCAGGAGTTTTTCCCCCAGGGGCTGCCCCCCTATGAAAAAAGGCGGCGGGCGGCTGTGTATGCCGGTTCTATCACACAGTTGCGGGGCATACATCAGATGGTGAAAGCTGCCGGCCAGGCAGGGGTGCCCCTGATTCTGGCCGGGGAGTTTGAAAACCCGGCCCTGCGCCATGACATCACTTTGCTGCCGGGGTTTGACCAGGTGGAAGAGCGGGGGAAGCTCTCCCGGGATGGGGTGGCGAAGGCCATGGGGGAAGCCCGGATGGGGCTGGTGGTGCTGTTCCCCACCCAGAGCTACCAAGAATCCCTGCCAATCAAGCTGTTTGAATACATGCTCTGCGGCCTGCCGGTGATCGCCTCCGACTTCCCCCTGTGGCGGGAGCTGACCGGGAAGTCCTGCGCCCTCTTCGTCGACCCGCAAAAGGTGGAGGAGATCGCCGGGGCGATGACCTTCCTGCTGGAAAACCCAGACCGGGCCAAGGCCATGGGGGAGGCGGGCCGGAAGCTGGCCCTGAAAAAATACTGCTGGCAAAGCGAGGAAAAGCGGCTTTTAACCCTATACCGTAAACTGCTGGAAGGGGAGAAAGCATGAATATTCTCATCGTCAACCAGTACGCCGGCTCCCCAGAATTGGGGATGGAATTCCGCCCCTATTATCTGGCCCAGGAATGGGGGAAGATGGGGCATCACCCGGTGGTCGTCACCGGGGATTTCTCCCACCTGCGGCAGAAGAACCCCCGTGCCATTCGGGATTTTGAGGAAAAAACGGTGGAGGGGGTCCGCTATTGTTTCCTCAAAACCCCCGCCTACGCAGGCAACGGCCTGGGGCGGGTGAAAAACGTCTTCGCATTTTGCCGCAAACTGTACAGCGGAGCGGCTCGCCTCGCCAAAACCTACCGGCCGGATGTGGTCATCGCCTCTTCCACCCACCCTTTTGACGGGCGGGGGGCAGCTCGGATCGCCCGGATTGCCAAGGCCAAGCTGATCTATGAAGTCCACGACCTGTGGCCCTTAAGCCCCATGGAACTCTACGGTTACAAGGCGGGCCACCCGCTCATCCACCTGATCCGGCGGGAGGTGCGCCGCCTCTCCCGCAAAAGCGATGGGGTGGTCTCCATCCTGGAGAAAGCCGACCTCTACCTGGCTTCCATCGGGGCGTCGCCCAAAAACTACCAGCACATCCCCAACGGAGTGGACTTCCGGGAAGAGCCGGAGAACCTGCCCCCAAAAAAGCACCAGGAGCTGCTGGAACTGCTCCACAGCCGTGGGCATTTTGTCCTCTTGTACCTGGGGGGGTTCTCCGCTGCCAACGCCTTGGAGGATTTGGTATTCGCTGCCGCCCTCGCCCCGCCCGGCATCGCCTTTGTATTGATGGGGGACGGCCCCTACAAGAATGAGCTGCGAAGCCGGGCAAAAAAACTGCGGCTAGACAACCTTTATTTCCTGGACCCGGCGCCCAAAGGGGAGGCAACCGCCCTTCTGCCCATGGCGGACGCCCTCTATTTGGGGGCAAAGCGCTCCCCCCTCTACCAATACGGGGTGGGGATGAACAAGCTGTTTGATTACCTGCTCTCTGGCCGTCCCATCCTTTACGGCGTGGCGGGGGCGGGAAATTTAGTGGAGCGGTCGGGCTGCGGCCTCACCCTCCCGCCGGAGGATCCACGGGCCATTGTAGAGGGAGCAAAGGCCCTTTTGGCACTCTCCCCTGAGGAACGGGCAGAGTTGGGGAAGAGGGGGAAAGACTATGTACGAGACCACCACCGATATGACCGGCTGGCGAAGGAATACATCGACTATCTCACAGGGCTGTAGGCGGTCTTCGCCACAGCCTGCGACAGAATAAGGAGGCCAAACCATGAACGTCCGGGAAGAATTTTTGCCCTATGCCCAGCCAAGCTTGACCCACCGGGAACTGGAAGAAGTGCTGGAAGCGGTGCGCTCCCTCTGGTGGAGCAGGGGGGAGAAGTGCCAGCGGTTTGAAGAGGAGTTCGCCCAAAAGGTGGGGGCCAGGTACGCTGTCTCAATGAACTCCTGCACCGCCGCCTTGGAGGTTGCCCTTTGTGCCTATGGAGTCAGCCCAGGGGATGAGGTCATCACCACCCCTATGACCTTTTGCTCCACTGCTAATGTGGCACTCCACCTGGGGGCGAGGCCCATCTTCTGCGATATCGACCCACAGACAGGCCTCATAGACCCGGCGGGCATCGAGCCATTGATCACCGATAAAACCAGGGCCATCCTGCCAGTTCACTACGGTGGCCAGCCCTGTGATTTAAAGGAAATCTACGCCATAGCGGATAAAAATGGCCTTGTGGTCATCGAGGATGCAGCCCATGCGGCGGGGGCCTTCTATCATGGGGAACCCATCGGAAACTGCCGGGATGCAGCCGCCTTCAGTTTTTACGCCACCAAAAACCTGGCCACCGGCGAGGGGGGCATGCTGACCACCAACGACCCAGAAGTGGCGGAAAAAGCGCGGGTGCTCTCCCTTCATGGAATGGACAAAAACGCCTACAACCGGTACCAGGAAGGGGGGAGCCACCTGTACGACGTGGTCTACCCCGGCTACAAATTCAACATGGGGGAATTGGCCGCGGCCTTGGGCTTGGCCCAATTGGAACGGCTGGACCAGATGCAGGCTACCCGCAGGAGGTATGCCACCCTGTATGAGGAAGGGTTTGCCTCCATCCCGGGGATCAAGACCCTGCGCCAACTGCCGGAGAGGGAAAATGCCTGGCACCTGTTTGTGATCCAGGTGGACCCCCGGGAATTCGGCATGGATCGGGAGGGGCTGATCCGGTTCCTCACCGGGAAGAAGATCGGCACCAGTGTCCACTTTAAGCCGGTACACACCATGACCTATTATGAGGAGCATCTGCCTCAGAATCCAGTGCCGCTTCCCCATGCCGAGGCGTTTTACCAAACCATTATCTCGCTGCCCCTGTATCCATCCATGGGCGAGGAGGATGTTCAATATGTCATTGAGAGCGTTCGGGAAGCTTCCCAGCTCGATGCAAAATGACACCACACGGCTGTACTACGACAAGCTCTCCCGCAAACGGTTCCAGCTGGCGCTGAAGCGGGGGATTGACATCGCCTTGTCCCTCATCCTCATCCTGGCTCTCTCCCCGGTGATGGCCTTCTGCGCCGCTTTGGTGAAAGCCGATGGGGGGAGCATCCTGTACCGGCAGGTGCGCATCGGCCGGTACAGCAGGCCCTTTGTGATCTATAAGTTCCGCACCATGACCGAACGGGCCTACTTGGGCGGGGAGCTGACCCGGGGGGAGGACCCCCGCATCACCAAGGCCGGGCGCATCCTCCGGCGCACCCGTCTGGATGAGCTGCCCCAACTGTTCAACGTGTTGAAAGGGGAGATGTCCCTGGTGGGGCCCCGGCCGGAGGTCCCTCGCTACGCCCAGTTGTACACCGACCGGATGCGGGCGACCTTGCTTCTGCCGGTGGGCATCACCTGCCGGGCCAGCTTGCGGTTTAAGGACGAAGCCGCCCTTTTAGCGGGGGAAGATGGGGAACAGGTCTACCGCCAACGGGTGCTCCCCGCCAAGATGGAGGAGAACATCCGCTATCTGCAAGATTACTCCCTGTGGGAGGACGGCAAAATCCTGCTGCAAACCGCCCGTATGGCAATCAAGGAGGTTTTTTGATGGAGTTTGTGGATTTAAAAGCCCAGTACCAGCGCTTGCAGCCCCAGATGGAGGAGGCGGTGCTCGCAGTGCTGCGCGGGGGAAATTACATTTTAGGCCCAGAGGTGGAACAGCTGGAGCAGGAGCTGGCCGCCTATGTGGGAGCGCCCTACTGTGTGGCGGTGGCCAGCGGGACCGATGCCCTGCTCCTCTCTCTGATGGCCGCGGGAATCGGCCCCGGCGATTTGGTGCTGACCACCGCCTTCAGCTTTTTTGCCACCAGCGAGGTGGTGGGGCTTCTGGGGGGCGAGGTCCTCTTCTGCGACATCAACCCAGACACCTACAACTTGGATCCCTACTGCCTGGAACACCTGATCAAACGGATCCGCAAGACCACCAACCGGGTGCCCAAGGCAGTCATCGCGGTGGATTTGTTCGGCCAGTGCGCCGAATACGATAAAATAGAAGAAATCTGCCAGGAGAACGACCTATTGCTCATCGAGGATGCGGCCCAATCCATGGGGGCGGAGCTGCGGGGCAAAAAGGCGGGCGCCTTTGGGCGGTTCGGCTGCACCTCCTTTTTCCCCTCCAAGCCGCTGGGATGCTACGGGGACGGGGGCGCGGTCTTTTGCCATACGAAAGAAGATTGGGATATGCTGCGGTCCCTGCGGGTTCACGGACAGGGCGGGGACAAATACGACAACCATCGTTTTGGCCTCAACGCCCGTTTGGATGCCCTCCAGGCCGCAGTGCTGCGGATCAAGCTACCCAGTTTAGAAGAGGAGCTTGCCGCCCGCCGGCAGCTGGCCAGCTGGTATGACCAGGGGCTTGCAGGGCTGGTCAAAACCCCCCGGGTCAAGGAGGGGTTGACGAGCAGCTACGCCCAGTATACAATAGCAGTGGATGCAGACAAGCGGGATGCCCTTCAGGCCAGGCTGGCCGCCCAGGGGATTCCCGCCCATGTATACTATCCTACGCCGCTGCACAAGCTCCCCGTTTACCGCGGCGGCTCGACCCAAAATCTGCCCAACGCCGAACAGGCCGCCCAAACGGTTCTCTCCCTACCCATGCACCCCTATCTCACAAAAGGGGAGGCCCAGCGGGTGGTGGACGCGGTCCGCTCCGCGTTGGTGCGGGAAGACGAAGGAGAAGACCCCCATGCTGCTAGCAATTGACATCGGCAACACCAATATCGAATTCGGTGTGTTTGAAGGGGAAACCCTGCTGCGCTCGGCACGCCTTGGCACCAACCGGGACGCCACAAGCGATGAAATCGGCATCTTTATCCGGCAGTTTCTGCTGCTCCACGGCATCGACCACCAGAAGGTTGAGGATGTCATCATCGCCTCGGTGGTGCCCCAGATCATGTATTCCATGAACAACGCCATCCGCAAATACCTCAATAAAGTCCCCCTGGTCGCCGGGGAGAGCGTCCCCTATTACGTGACCAATCACTATGACAACCCGGCCCAGGTGGGCGCAGACCGGCTGGTCAACGTGCTGCCGGCGGTCAAAAAGTACGGCGCGCCCCTCATCGTTGTGGACTTTGGCACCGCCACCACATTTGATGCGGTCAGCCGGGAAGGCGCCTATGAGGGCGGGGCCATCTACCCGGGGGTGAAGCTCTCGATGGACGCCCTGGCGCAAAAGGCATCCAAGCTGCCCCAGGTGGCTATCGACGACCCAGGGGTGCTCATTGGGAAAAACACTGTCCAAAGCATGCAGGTGGGCGCGGTATACGGGTATGTAGGTGCGGTGGAGAACATCTGCCGCCGGATGAAGCAGGAATTGGGGGAGGACGCCAAGGTCATCGCCACCGGTGGGCTGGCCACGATGATCGCCGCCCAGACCGGCGAGATCTTCGCGGTGGACAAAACCTTGACCCTCACCGGCCTACAGATGATTTATGCCGCCCATTGTAAAGAGAAGGCAGAATAGAATTCGTAGAATTGGCCCCGGGATATTCCCGGGGCTTTTTGCGTTTTTTGGGGAAAGCATCCCATGGCTGTTGGGATAAAATTCTGTGGATTCGTTTGCGAAAAGGGCAAAAAAACACCGCCTCGGTTTCCCGGGGCGGCATTAAGCGGACATCCGATGGGGTTTGTGGTCGATACGGTACAGGGCCCCCCTGCAGGAGAGGGGTCATTGGGCGGAGCCGGCAGCCTCTTTTTTGGCAAAGCGCAGAAACGCCGCTGCCGCTGGGGAGAGGGTGTGGTTTTGGTTGCGCACCAAGTAGAGCTTGCGGCTGAGGACCACATGGTCAAAGTCAAAGGTTTGAATCAGTCCGAAGCGCTGAAAGTCCGCCGCAGCGGTCTTAGACATGATGGAGATGCCAAGGCCCTGGCTCACCGAGTTTTTGATGGCGTCGGGGTCATCCATTTGGGCTACCACATGGAGGGAGGCAGGGTCCAGGTGCATGCTTCGCAGAAAGCGCTCGGTCTCCCGGCGGGTGCCCGAATCGGGTTCCCGAATAATGAAGGGCTCCCGGGCCAGATCCTGGAGAGTGAACCCGTGCTCCCCAATTTTGCGGTATCGTTCGGTGTTGGGGGTGATGACCACCAGCCGGTCGTCTAAAAACTCCTCAAAGACGCATTTGGCCGATTCGATCACCGCACCGGTCATCCCGATTTCCGCCTTGCGGTTGACAATGCTGCGAACCACCTCGCCGCTGTCGCATTTGATGACATTGAAGGAGACATCCGGGTACTTGCTGCGAAAAGCGCTCATCATCTGAGGTAGCACGTATTGGCTGGGCATAGAAGATGCCGCGATGCACAGGGTGCCGCTGACATTGCGGCTGATGTTTTGGAAGGCGGACAAGGCGTTGTCCCGCAAGGTGAGCATGTCCTGGGCGTATTCATAGAGGACTTTGCCCTCCTCAGAGGGGAGGGCTTCCTTGGCCGAACGGACAATGAGCTGAACCCCCAGTTCTTTCTCCAAAGAGCTGATGTGGGCGCTGATGGTGGGCTGGGTCAGGTAGAGCTTCTCCGCCGTTTTGGAAAAGCTTTTGAGTTTTACGACGTATACAAAGGCTTCTAGCTGTTTAAAATCCATGGGATTCCTCCTCAAAATGGATGTTGCTGGGATGCCGCGCTTTATCTGGCGGCAAAAATAGGGCGTTTCTCCCATTTTTCCGCAGATAGTAATATTATACCAGAAGTTTCCCGTTTGGTCACCCTTTTTCAACAAAGTCCCTGGCTTAGCGTGTCACAATGTCCCGTTGCATTGTCGGTAAAATGGGCAAGACTGTCTTGTTTTGTCCCAGGGGCAGCCCGGGGAAGAGGTTGAAATTCCTCTTAAAAGTGTGTACAATAAGACCGAAGTAACGGGACAGGAGGTGCATTGTGTTGGCAAAAGTACAGCGGTTGACACAAATGACAAAAAGCGCAGGCTGAGCATCCAAAATAGGACCGGGTGTCCTTTCAAGCATTTTAGAGCGGCTGCCCAAGTTTTCTGACCCCAATCTATTGGTGGGGTTTGACACCAGCGACGACGCCTGCGTTTACCAATTGCGGGAGGATTTGGCCATCATCCAGACGGTGGACTTCTTCCCCCCGGTGGTGGACGACCCCTACACTTACGGCCAGATTGCGGCCACCAATGCCCTCAGCGACGTCTACGCCATGGGAGGTTCGCCCAACCTGGCCATGAATTTGATCTGCTTCCCCAACTGCCTCCCCTTAGATGTGCTGGAGGGGATATTGCAGGGCGGCTATGACAAGGTCCGGGAGGCTGGAGCTATCATCGTAGGCGGCCACACCATCGAGGACCCGGAGCCCAAATATGGCTTGTGCGTCACCGGGTTTCTCCATCCCAAAGACGTCTTAGCCAACAGCACGGCCAAGGAAGGGGACCTGTTGGTGCTCACTAAGCCCTTGGGCCTTGGAGTGATGACCACCGCCAACAAGGCCGACCTGGCCAGCCCGGAGGAGTATCAGGAGATGGTCCGGCTGATGACCACCCTCAACAAAGGCGGCCAAGAGGCGATGCTGCGGGTAGGCGGAGCCCACGCCTGCACCGATGTCACCGGGTTTGGCATGCTGGGCCACACCTATGAGATGGCCAGCGGCTGCGGTATGACAGTGGAACTTTACGCCAAAGACCTGCCGCTGATCCCCAGCGCGGTGGAGTATGCCAAAATGGGCATTATCCCCGCTGGGGCTTATGAAAACCGCAATTATCTGGAGGAGAAGGTCTCCTTTGGGGCAGATGTCCCGGAAGTGGTGATCGATCTGTTGTGCGACCCCCAGACGGCCGGTGGATTGCTCATCGCCCTGCCGGAGGATAAGGCAGTGGAGCTGGTCAAGCAGCTGGATGGGGTAACCCCCTGTGCTAAGGTGGTAGGTGAAGTAAAAGCCTACAGCGGAAAATCCATCGAGGTGCGCTAGCTGCCCAGCAGGGAAAAAACGGCATAGGCAAAGGGAGAGGGGCAGAAGCCTTCTCCCTTTTCTTTTTTATGGAAAAGGGCCGGGGAGCGCTTTTAGACACTCCCCGGCCATATAAATGCGACTAAGCTGATAAGCCGAGTTCTGTATCAAACAACAATCTATCTAGGCCGTGCGTCGCCGCACGGCTCCAGCCACCTTCCCGAGGACGCGACGGGCCGCCGCTTCATGCCCTCCTATGCGGTGTTGCTTCGGATAGGGTTTACATAGCCGGGCAGTCGCCTGCCCGCTGGTGAGCTCTTACCTCACCTTTCCATCCTTACCACTTGCGTGGCGGTATCTTTCTGTTGCACTGTCCCTAAAGTCGCCTTCGGCTGCCGTTAACAGCTATCCTGCCCTGTGAAGCCCGGACTTTCCTCACGCACAGCCTTTCGGCTTTGTGCCCGCTGTTGTATCGCTTACTCGCATACCACATTGTACCTTGTACTGGGGTAAATGTCAATGCTAGTCTTTTAAGGGGATGCCATTTGCATCCACGGCGATGTTTCCGGTGAGGAGCATAATCCCTTCTACCAGGGCCCAGATGGCCACTGCGCCGGCGGATAAGCCGCAGGTGAAGATAGAACCCACGGTGGTCAGCAGGATTTGCAGAAGGCCGCGGTCGTTATATCCCAGGTAAAAGTTGTGGATGCCCAAGCTCCCTACAAAGATGGCCAGCAAACCGGCGATGAGCCGGGATTTCTGCGGGGGGAAGAAGGGCATGCCTTGGCCGTCCCCCACCTGGGAATTGCACCGGGGACAGATGGTGCATCCCGGAGGGAGGGGAAGGCCGCAGTTGGGGCAACAGCGGCCCGCTGCAGTGGAGGGGGCGCCGCATTTCTTACAAAAACGGTCGCCTTCATCCAGGTGGCCGCCACAATTTCGACAGAACATAATTCACACACTCTTTCAGCAGTCAAAATGGGTGTAAAGGGGGGACTAGGGGGCTAACAGGCCGGACCGGAATTTTCAGCGTGCGGGGGTATATCCCCCAAGGATGCCCTGCGGTTATTCTACCATAAAGTCTGCACAAACGATAAGAATTGCGGTGCGGCCCCTGCCGCAAAGGGCTTTGCCCTGCAAGCAATTCTTCGAATGCCACAGCCCCGCTGTGGTCTGTATACCAAAAATCTCCACAGGCTGGAAAAATCCTAATGCGGCCTTGCCGCAGGAGGGCTCTCAGCCCGACAAGGATTTCTTCCCCAATGATCGCCCTGCGATCATTGTACCATGGGCAGGTTCAAAACTCAACAAAAGGAATTCTTAAAGTTTCATGGCCAGGCGGGAAGAAAGGGGAGAAAGTTTTGTCCAACGCGTCAATACAATTTTTTGAATCCTGAAAAGATAAATCTTGCAAAAATGGGAAGAACCCACTATAATAAAAAACAGCGATCGTCGCTTTAACCCTTTGCATGGAAAAATTGAAAACATGGCGAAGGCAGCGCGGCTAATGGGAAACCGGGCCGCAGATAGAAAGGTGGAATAAACAATGGAATGGAAGAGCGAGTACTTGAAAAAAGTGTATCGGGATGTCTGCGCCCGTGATGGCCATGAGCCGGAATTTTTGCAGGCAGTAGAAGAGGTGCTAGCTTCCTTGGAGCCGGTGGTTGCCGCCCGCCCCGCCCTGGAAAAAGCCGGGATTGTAGAGCGTTTGGTAGAGCCGGAACGGGTCATCACTTTCCGGGTATCCTGGGTGGATGACAGCGGCAAGGTGCAGGTCAACCGGGGCTACCGGGTGCAGTACAACTCCGCCATCGGGCCTTATAAAGGGGGCCTTCGGTTCCATCCTTCGGTCAACCTGTCCATCATGAAATTCCTCGGGTTCGAGCAGACCTTTAAAAACAGCTTGACCGGCCTGCCTATGGGCGGTGCCAAAGGCGGTTCCGACTTCGACCCCAAGGGCAAATCCGATGGGGAGGTCATGCGGTTCTGCCAGAGCTTTATGACCGAGCTGTACCGCCACATCCGGCCCAACACCGACGTTCCCGCCGGCGACATCGGGGTGGGCGGCCGGGAGATCGGCTACCTGTTTGGCCAGTACAAGAGGATCCGGAATGAATTCACCGGTGTGCTCACCGGCAAGGGCCTCACCTATGGCGGTTCTCTGGCCCGCACCCAGGCCACCGGCTACGGCCTCCTCTACTTCACCGAGGAGATGCTCTCCTGCATGAAGGGGGATTCGATTCGGGGTAAACGAGTTGTGATCTCCGGCTCCGGCAATGTGGCCATCTACGCCGCGGTCAAAGCCACCGAATTGGGGGCGAAGGTGATCGCCCTCTCCGACTCGAACGGCTATATCTACGATGAAAAGGGCGTGGACATCGCCGTAGTCAAACAGATTAAGGAGGTGGAGCGGGGCCGCATCAAGCTCTATGCCCAGCGGGTTGCCGGATCCACCTACACCGAGGGATGCCGGGGCATCTGGTCCATCCCCTGCGACATCGCCCTGCCCTGCGCCACCCAAAACGAGCTGGATGAGGAATCGGCCAAACTGCTGATTCAGAACGGGGTCATTGCGGTGGCCGAGGGGGCCAATATGCCCTCCACCCCCGGTGCAGTGGAGCTGTTCCAGAAGGGTGGCATCCTCTTTGCCCCGGCCAAAGCCTCCAATGCAGGGGGCGTAGCCACCAGCGGCTTGGAGATGAGCCAGAACTCCCTGCGGTATTCCTGGAGTTTTGACGAGGTGGATGAGAAGCTTCGCGGCATCATGCTGGGCATCTTCCACAACGCCTACGACGCTGCCAAGGAGTTTGGTGCCGAGGGCAACCTGGTGGTGGGCGCCAACATCGCCGGATTCCTCAAGGTGGCCGACGCCATGCTGGCCCAGGGAATCGCCTATTAATTTTGCAGGATACACAAGGGCTCCGGAGCAGATCCGGGGCCCTTTTTCTGTTTATAGCTTGCAGCGGTGCAGAAGCTGGAGATTTGCTGGAGAGGGGAAGAATTCCCCGGCGGGAGTTGTAAAAGCCTCCCTCTTTCCTTTTGATGCGGCTTTTGGTACAATAGGGAAAGCTTAGATTCAAACCCATCCAATGGAAGAATAGGCCCGCCGCGCCGGGCAAGAGGAGCAATCTGCCATGAGAACCATTCGATATATTGTGGAGCCCCAGGAGGATGGCCGCCGGGTGGGTTCCTACCTGCGGGGGGTGGCGGGCATCTCCAACCGCCTGCTGGTGGACTTGAAAAAAACCGATTACGGCATCCGCTGCAATGGGGTTCATGTGCGGGTCATCGACCGGGTACACGCCGGGGATGAACTATGCATCACCATCGACGACCACCCTAAGGAATACCTGGCCACCCCCATCGAGGTGCCAATCCTCTTTGAGGACGAGGACCTTTTGGTCTACAACAAGCCGGCGGGGATGGCCTCCCACCAATCCCGGCGCAACCAGACCGACAGCTTGGGCAACGCCTTTGCCTGGCACTGCCAGCAGATGGGCCTCGCCATTAGCTTCCGGCCGGTGAACCGGCTGGATAAGGACACCTCCGGCATTGTGCTGGTGGCCAAGAACCAGCATGCTGCCTCCCAACTGAACGGCGCGGCGGAGAAGGCGTATTTCGCCGTGGTCTGCGGTCGGATGGAGGAAGACCAGGGCACGGTGGAGGCCCCTATCCGGCGGATCAACGAGGTCTACACCAAGCGGATGGTCTCCCCAGATGGGCAGTATGCCAAAACCGACTGGGAAGTCCTCTCCCGCGGGGAGGGGTATTCCCTGCTCCGGCTGAGGCTCTCCACCGGCCGCACCCATCAGATCCGGGTGCACATGGCTCACATCGGCCACCCCCTGGCCGGGGATGACCTGTATGGCGGCGATTTGGCGATCATCCCCCGGCAGGCCCTCCACTGCGGATGGGTGAGGTTTCCTCATCCCGTGACCGGGGGCTGGCTGGAGTTTTCTGCCCCTCTGCCGGAGGATATGCAGGCTATTTTACCCCATGCGGGGGCGGATCCCCAAACAATGATGAACGTTTTGTAAAAAACCGCCTGGATCTTTGCAAACCCCGGGCGGGAACAGTATAATAAACCCTGTAGCCCCTGGCTGCGGCCAGGGATTTTACAGGCAAAGGAGCGGGTGTAATGATACGGGTATTGATGATCGGCGACGTGGTGGGCCAGGGGGGATGCGATGCCGTCCGGGCCAAGCTCCCAGCCTTTAAGCGGGCCCAGAAGATCGACCTGGTCGTCGCCAACGGGGAGAATTCTGCCGAGGGCAACGGCATTCTGCCACACAGCGCTGAACACCTCTTTGACAGCGGGGTGGACGTGATCACCACCGGCAACCATGCCCTGCGCCGCCGGGAGATCTACGAGTATTTTGACGAGGGCAAAAACCTGGTCCGCCCGGCCAATTTTCACCGGGAGGCGCCAGGGGTAGGGTATTTGACCCTGGACTTTCTGCGGTACCAGCTCTGCGTGGTCAACCTGCAGGGGGTGGTGTACATGGAGCCGCTGGAAAACCCCTTCGACTGCATCGACCGCATCCTGAAGGAGGTAAAAACCCCCAACATTCTGGTGGATTTTCACGCCGAGGCCACCTCGGAAAAGCTGGCCCTGGCCTATTACCTGGATGGCCGGGTCACTGCGGTGGTGGGCACTCACACCCATGTGCAGACTGCCGACGAAAAGGTCCTGCCCCAGGGCACCGGCTACATCACCGATTTGGGGATGTGCGGGGCCGAGCACTCGGTGCTGGGGGTGCGTCCCGACCTGGCCATCAAGCGGCTGCGGACCCATCTGCCGGTGCGGTTTGAAAACGAGAGGGAGAATTGCATCCTTCATGGAGTTGTGTTAGAGATCAACGAAAAAACGGGCAAAACAAACAAAATCATTCGACATGAAATAAAATAACTGTCAAAAACAATCAATTCCCCCTTGTAATTTGCCACGGAATGCTATATGATGAAGGTAACATCTAAATCGTATCGCTACAATTGGGCAGGAGGGGTATCATGGAAATACTAAAAGTCTCAGCTAAATCCATTCCAAATTCCGTAGCAGGCGCCATTGCCGGAGTGATCCGGGAAAAAGGTTCGGTGGAGGTACAGGCCGTGGGTGCAGGGGCATCCAACCAGGCGGTCAAGGCGGTCGCCATTGCCCGGGGCTATTTGGCGCCGTCGGGGATTGACTTGGTGTGCGTCCCTGCCTTCGCCAATGTGCTGATTGATTCGGAGGAAAGGACTGCGATCAAATTGATTGTCGAGCCCCGGTAAAGGGCGCCCGGTAAGAAAAACACGCAGGCGGAGCTTTGGCTGGCTCCGCCTGTTTTCATCGATGGAAGGAGGGAAATCGCCCCATGAAAAAGCGTTGTATTGCCGCCTTGCTGGCCCTGCTTCTCCTAGCGGGATGCGCCTCCGCCGCCCCAGGGGAAGACAGAGGACAGAATCCCCAAGGGGAGGCGGACTCCCGGCAGGAGGCGGGGGAGGAATTCTCCATCCGCATCGCCTTCAACAAAAACGACAGTTTAAACCCTTACTTGGCCTTTTCTCAGGCCAACCGGCTGGCCTCCAGCCTGCTGTTTGACCCTCTAATCAAGCTGACCCCGGAATATGAAGCCCAGCCTTACCTGGCCCAATCGGTGCAGAACAACGGCTCTGTTTTGACGGTGTCCCTGCGGGCAGATGCCCGGTTCAGCGACGGCTCCAGCCTCACTGCCGCCGATGTGGTCTACTCCTTTGAGCAGGCGCGGGCCAGCAGCCTGTACCAAAGCCAGCTTTCCCCATTCACCTCCTGTGCCGCCGCAGAAGACGGCACCGTGGTGTTTCAGCTGGCTTCCGCCGACCGCCTGGCGGAGAACCTTTTGACCTTCCCCATTGTAAAAAGCGGCTCGCTGCTCACCGGCTCCGGGGTGGCCAAAGGGGTGGAGGGAACTGGCCGGTACCGGCTCCGGCAGGAGGAGGGGGAGTATACCCTCACCGCCAACGAAAGCCACTTTTCCGGCAGCCCGTTGGTAAAAGAAATCCACCTGGTCTCCATCACTGACGACTCCGCCCTGGCCTATAGTGTAGACGTTGGGCTGATTGACTACCTGTTTTTGGACCTCTCTTCTACCGAGGAATACAGCATCGGCTCTGCCAATGTGCCAGTGGCGATGAACAACCTGGTCTACCTGGGGATGAACGCCAACCGCACCTTTTTCCAGGACGCCCGGTTCCGCCGGGCCATCGGGGCGGCCATCGACTACTCCGACCTGCTCCAGCGGGCTTATTCTGGCCACGCCCAGGAGGCTAAGACGGTGCTCAACCCCGCGTTCCATGAGCTTTCCGATCTCTCGTTGGAGAACCGCCGGGACACCGCCGCTGCGGCCGCCCTCCTGGACGAACTGGGGTATCTGGACCGGGATGGGGAAGGCTACCGGATGAGTAACGGCCGCCGCATCACCTTGAATTTGGTGGTAAACGAGGAGAATGCTGCCCGGGTTACCATCGCCCAGCGGATGAAGGAATACCTGAGCTCGGCAGGTATCGACGTGAAGGTGGAAACGCTGGATTATGAGAGTTACCGCCTGCGGATTCTACGGGGGGAATACGACCTCTATGTGGGGGAAGTGAAGCTGGAGGACAATTTTGACCTCACTCCTTTTTTCAGTGGCAGCGGTTTCTCCGCCAGCATGGATATCAGCCCGGAGCTGCTGGCCGCTTACCAGGGGTTCCGCACCGGGACCGGTTCCACCCAGGGGCTGGTGGAGGCTTTTGAAGAGGAGCTCCCCTTTGTGCCCTTGGCTTACCGCAGCGGCATGGTTGCCTTCTCCCGGGATTTCCCCGCAGAGGTCACCGCCACCGAGCAGGATGTTTTTTACCGCATCCAGCCCAGGGGAGAAGAGGTTTCCGCCAGCCAGGAGCAAAGGTAGAAGGCCCTTGTGAGCGCCTTTGGCTCCCACCGGCACAGCTTCCCCAAGGTCGGCTTCGGGCAGAGAGGCGGGGGATGCCCTTTGGAAACCAGGCGAAGGTGCAGCGCTCAGCCCCGCGGGATTGACAAGGCCGCCTTGCTGATGGGAAAAAGTGCTGGGAAATTTGTGATTTTCCGATGCAATCGCGAAAATATATTGTTAATTTCATGGAAACCTGGTAAAATCTATACTGTATGGGTAGCTTTGGCGCCCTTGCTTCTGCGCAAATTTGTTGCTCTATTTCAAATAAGGAGGGGCTATTTATGATAAAACTGGAAAACCACCTGGGAACCATTGAAATCTCCCAGGAGTATTTTGCCAATCTGGTGGGCCATGCCGCATCCGAGTGCTTCGGTGTTTCCGGCATGGTGTTCAGCGACCCCACCCAGGGGATCCGTTCCGCCCTCAACCGCCAGGATGTGGCCGATAAAGGGGTCAAGGTGAAAACCATCGGAGGCCGCCTGTCCATTGAGCTTCACATTGTAGTGACCTATGGCGTCAACATTGCCGCCATTGTCAAAAGCATCGTGAACAAAGTCCGCTACACCGTAGAGGAGGCCACCGGCCTTGAGGTGGAAAAAGTGGATGTATTTGTTGACGGAATGAAATCTGAGTAGTATTCTAGTGGAATGCGCCCAGATTTTGTTGGGGGCAGCCAGATAAGGGAGAGTTGATTGAACGTGATACATGGTTTGATGCTTCGGGATGCCTTTGTCTCCGGGGCCAATAATATCGCCAATTTGAAACAGTCGGTAGACGCGCTGAACGTCTTCCCAGTGCCGGATGGAGACACCGGCACCAACATGTCCATGACCATCGGCGCCGCCAAGCGGGAGGTCGCCCGCCTGGCCGACAACACCCCGGTGGGGGAGGTGGCCCAGACCGCTGCTTCCGCTTTGCTGCGGGGTGCCCGGGGGAACTCCGGCGTCATCCTGTCGCTGTTGTTCCGGGGCTTTTCTAAGGGCCTGGCCGGCAAAGAGACCGCCGGCGCCAAGGATTTGGTAGAGGCCCTTTCCCTGGGGGTGGAGGCCGCCTACAAAGCGGTGATGAAACCCACCGAAGGCACCATCCTCACCGTGGCCCGGCTGGCGGCAGAACACGCCGCAGAAGTGGTCACCGACGAGACCACCGTCCCGGAAATTTGGGATGAAATCCTCTCTGCGGGTCGCATCGCCCTGGAGAACACCCCCGAGCAGCTCCCGGTGCTGAAAAAAGCCGGGGTGGTAGATGCCGGCGGCCGGGGCCTCATCGTCATTTTTGAAGGGATGGGCCAGGTGTTCCACGGCGGGGAGATCATCCCCTTGGGTGAGGAGACTGTGAAAAAATCGGTGGCGGAGTTTGAGATGCCCAACGAGCGCAACGCCGCCGGGGAATATGAAGGGGAGATCACCTTCACTTACTGTACCGAGTTCATCGTGCTGCGGGCGGACAAAGAGGCCGACCCCCAGCCCCTGCGCAGTTATTTGGAATCCATCGGCGACAGCGTGGTGGTGGTGGACGACGAGGACATCATCAAGTGCCATGTCCACACCGACAATCCGGGCAACGCCTTGCAGAAGGCACTGGAATACGGCATGCTCACCAATATGAAGATTGAGAACATGCGGGAGCAGCACGCCAACCAGCGGGCGGCGGTCACCCCCCAAGCTTCACAGGAGAACACCTTTGCCTACCAGCCGGTGGACCCCAGCCAGGAGTACGGCTTTGTGGCTGTGGCCGCAGGAGAGGGCCTCCGGCAGCTCTTCCTGGATTTGGGCGCCGAGAACGTTGTCAGCGGGGGCCAGACCATGAACCCCTCCACCGACGACATCCTTTCGGCCATCCAGGCGACCCCAGCCAAGAACGTCTTTGTGCTGCCCAACAACAAAAACATCATTATGGCAGCGGAACAGGCGGCCAAATTGGCCGACCGCAACGTGGCGGTGCTCCCCACCCGGACCATCCCGCAGGGATTATCTGCTATGTTGGTGTTTGACGCTGGCGCCGGGGTCAACGAAAACCTTCTGGGCATGACCAAGGCCTTTGAGAAGGTTGGCACCGGCCAGGTGACCTTCGCCGCCCGGGACAGCGAATACGATGGCCACAAGATCAAGGAAGGGGAAATCCTCGCCTTGGAGAATGGAAAGGTCTCCTTTGTGGAGAAGGACATTTCCAAAGCGGTGGTCCGTCTGACTCGGAACTTGGTCCGCAAGGATGGGGACAAGGAAAACTGCTTTGTCACCCTGATTTACGGCGAAGAAGTCACCGAGGAGCAGGCTGCCCAGGTGGAGGAAGCCCTGCGGGCGAAGCTCCCGGAGGAGATTGAGATCGCTTTGGTCAACGGCGGCCAGCCGGTTTATTACTACATTATCTCGGTGGAATAATGAAAATAAAAAGCCCTGGGGGGAGCTTTCCCCTTGGGGCTTTTTGCGTCAGGATGGCAAAATTTATAGGGAAAAAGGCAAGGGTATCCTGCCCAACCTGCCGGAAATCCTCAAAAACCTGCGGGAAATAGGGAAGAGCAGTTGCTTTTTGAAGAAAAATGTGGTATACTATCGGCAATTTGCGGCCAGGTTGGAACAGAGGGGCAGAAAGCCCTCCTTCCGGCTTCAAACCAATCTAGGAAAAAGGGATGGGATTCTTTTATGTTGACACCGGCAAAAAAGGAATTTATTGAGTTTATGATGAGTGCGGATGTGCTGCGGTTTGGCGAGTTCATCACCAAGAGCGGCAGAAAAACCCCTTATTTTGTCAACACCGGCAACTACAAGACCGGCGAGCAGATCTCCAAGCTGGGCGACTTTTATGCCACCTGCATCCATGAGACCTGCGGTGGGAACTTCGACGCCATGTTCGGCCCCGCATACAAAGGAATCCCGCTGGCCACTGCTGCAGCCGGCGCTCTGTACCGCAACTACGGTGTGGACAAGCCCTATTTCTTCAACCGCAAAGAGATCAAAGACCACGGTGAGGGCGGCGGCCTGATCGGCTACAAGCCCAAGGATGGGGACAACATCATCATCGTGGAGGATGTCATCACCGCCGGAACTGCGGTTCGGGAGACCATGCCTCTGCTCAAAGCCTGCGCCGATGTCTCGGTCAGCGATATGTTTATCTCGGTCAACCGCTGCGAGATCGGCAAGGACACCACCAAAACCGCGGTGCAGCAGGTGAAGGAGGAGTTCGGCATCACCGTCCACTCCATCATCTCGGTGGAGGACATCCACGAGTACCTGATGACCAAAGAGGAGTACAAGGACGTTGTAAAGGCCATGGAAGCCTACATGGCAGAGTATTGCGTGCTGGATAAATAATAGAAATTTAGCCCCCCCAGAGCCATCCTCTGGGGGGGCTTTTTGTCTCTCCTAAGAAAAGGCATTTCCGGGCCCGCTTAGTTGGGCCGCTCCCCAGCGGAGAGCAGAATCCGGGTGACCCGCTCCTTCATGGCCTGGTGCTGGGGCTGGTCCAGTTTGGGATCGGTGGCAAGAATCGCCTTGGCCTCCTCCTGGGCGGCTTTTAGAAGGGCCAAATCCGAAGCCATGTCGGCAATTTTTAATTCTGGTAGGCCGTGCTGGCGGTACCCAAAGAAATCGCCGGGGCCCCGCAGCCGCAGATCCTCCTCGGCGATGCGGAACCCATCCCCGGTGGAACAGAGCACCCGCAGCCGCTCTATGGTATCGGGGTTTTTGGCGTCGGAGAGGAGGATGCAGTGGGACTGCACCGGCCCCCGGCCCACCCGTCCCCGCAGCTGGTGGAGCTGGCTCAGGCCGAACCGCTCGGCGTTTTCGATCATCATGATCACCGCATTTGGCACATCCACCCCCACCTCGACGACGGTGGTGGACACCAGGAGCTGGATCTCCCCGGATTGGAAGGCCCGCATGGTCTTTTCTTTGTCAGCGGCCTTCATCTTCCCGTGGAGAAGCCCTACCCGGTATCCGGAAAAGGGCCCGTCAGCCAGTTCCTTTGCGTATTCGGCAGCAGGCTTCAGGCCCAGGTCCACCTCCCCGGTCTCGATGAGGGGGCAGACGATATACGCCTGGTATCCCTGGTCCAGATGGGAGCGGATAAAGCCGAAGGCCCGCTGGCGTTTTTCACTGTCGATTTTATAGGTCTTGATGGGTTTGCGCCCTGCGGGCAGCTGGTCGATGACCGATAGATCCAGGTCGCCGTAGATCATCAGCGCCAGGGTGCGGGGAATGGGGGTGGCCGACATGACCAGGGTGTGGGCATGTTGCCCTTTTTCCGATAGGGCGATCCGCTGGGCCACCCCGAACCGGTGCTGCTCGTCGGTGATGACCAGAGCCAGGTTGCAAAACTCCACCCCGTCGGAAAGGAGGGCATGGGTCCCCACGCAGAGGTGGATGGAGCCGTCCTGTAAGCCCGCCTTGACCAGGCGCTTGGCCTTGGCGGTCATCGAGCCGGTGAGCAGCTGTATATTCAGCCCCAAGGGGGAGAGAATAGCGTTGAGGGTTCGGAAATGCTGTTCTGCCAGAATTTCAGTGGGGGCCATCATAGCAGCTTGCCCGCCGTTCAGCACGGCGAAATAAGCGGCTGCTGCACCCACCAGTGTCTTGCCGGAACCCACATCCCCTTGGACGAGGCGGTTCATCGGGGTGCCGGAGCACATATCCTGGATGGCGTCCCCGATGGCCCGTTTTTGGGCTTCGGTGGGGGTGAAGGGCAGGGATTCGTAAAAGGGTTCCAGGGAAATTGGTTTCATCTTTGGGACGGCATAGCGGATCTTGTCCTCCCGGGAGGAGCCAAGGGCGAGGGAGAGGAAAAACAATTCTTCAAAGATTAGCCGCCTCTTGGCAACTTCCGCACAGAAGGGATCAGGCGGCCGATGGATGTTTTCCATGGCGTACCCGATGGCAGAAAGGCCGTGGCGCCGGCGGATCTCCCCGGGGATAGGGTCGGGGAAATGCTCCCCTAACTGCGCAAGGGCTTGGGCCACGTTGGCCCCGATCATCCGTGAGGAAAGGCCGGCGGTCAGCGGGTAAACAGGTATAAGCCTGCCTCCTTCCTCCAGGCGGATGACCATGGGGGCGGACATCTCCTTCTTGAGAAAATTCCCCCCCACCTTGCCGTAAAACAGATATTCCTCCTCCAGTTGGAGGGCTTCCACTGTGAATTTTGCGTTGAAAAAGGTAAGATTCATCAGACCGGTGTCGTCGGAAATCAGCACTTTAAACACCGAGAGCCCTTTGCGGATATGCTGCTCCCGGGATTTCTTCACCACCATCCCGCGGACAGCAGCCGCCTGGTTGAGGGGCGCTTGATCGATGGGATAGGGGGTGGTTAAATCCAGATAGCTCCGGGGGAAGTGATACAAAAGATCTTCCACCGTGCGGATATTCAGTTTTTGATAGAGCGCGGCCCGGCGCTCCCCAACGCCCTTGAGGTATTGGACGCTGGTATCGGGGGTTAAGGCCATGGGACTCCCTCCTTGGGCGATGAACGTCCGCCAATTGCCTAGGCCCGCCCAGCAGAAGCCCATCTGTTGGGATGCGAAGGCAAGCCTCTCCTTATTGTACCCTGGTTGCGAGAGTTTGTCACGGAAAATTATGAAAAAATAATTTGCAAAACCTGTTGACAGACAAGGCAAGAACTGCTATAATAATCAACGTTGCAGCAAGCAACCACACAATTTGACAGCAGTTTACAAGTTTTTTAATATGAAAAAAAGTTGTTGACAAGCTTGTGAAATTGTGATAGAATAATCAAGCGCTAATAAATGAACCATTAGCTCAGTTGGCAGAGCATTTGACTTTTAATCAAAGGGTCCGGAGTTCGAGCCTCCGATGGTTCACCAACAAAAACCTCTGAAAACCGTGTATGTATGCGGGTTCAGAGGTTTTTTGCTGTCCTGGAGTAAATTGCAGCCAGGGTTAGCGGGCCGGACGCCGGGGATTTTCCCCCTAGGCCCGAAAAGGCGGGAACTTCTAGTCAACGAAGGCCGTCCGCAATGCGTAAAAATTCATCGGCCATGGCTTCGGGACTCTCCTTGGTTCCACCCTCCAGCCAATGAAGCATCATATTGTAAAACGCCCCGGCGTAGTAGTACAGCTCATACCGGCTGATGGAATTGGCCGGCATATCCCCGCAGGCATCGATTTCACAGTCAGTGATGATTTCCAGGAGAGAGGCGGTCACCTTTGCGTGGTGGAATGCTAAAATTAGGCCGGCATGTTGCTGATAAAACCGGAATTTGTAAAGCATCAACTCCCGGCTGTGGAAGTCTTCCGGGATAGGCGGCTTCCCATCATGGTATTGCTGGGAAAGCTGCTGGATCCCATAGTGGACGATCTCCTCCGCCGACTTAAAGTTCCGATAGAAGGAGGCTCGGGCTACCCCGGATTTTTCAATCAGCTCAGTGATTGTCACCTTGGAGAGATCCTTTTGCCCAGCAAATTCCATTAGTGCGGTAAACAGCCGGTCTTTTACCTGTTGATTGGCCAGTTTTCGTTTGTCCATGAAACAAATCGCCCCTTTTTGTATCAGGTTAGGTGGTTGACAGCGGAAAATGATATGATACAATATGTATCATATTAAAAAGGGCTGCAAATGTCAACAGGAGGAATACTATGATTTTTTATTTCAGCGGCACCGGCAATAGCCAATTGGCGGCCAAGGAGATTGGCGCAGTCACAGGGGAACCGGTAGTTTCCATCAACCAACTGCTAAAAGAGGGGGCAAAGGGCTCTTTTCAATCGGATGGGCCGCTGGTGTTTGTCACCCCGACCTATGCCTGGCGCATGCCAAGGGCGGTGGAGCAATGGATTCGCGAGGCCCACTTTGAGGGCAATCCCAATGCGTATTTCGTACTGACCTGCGGCGTGGGCTGCGGCAATGCAGCGGCCTATGCCCAAAAGCTCTGTACCGAAAAAGGGCTGCGTTTTTGCGGGCTCGCCCCGGTGGTCATGCCGGAGAATTATCTCGCCATGTTTGCAACCCCCAGCGAGGGGGAGTGCCAGGCCATTCTGGAAAAGGCCGTGCCGGAGATTCAGATTCTCGCCCAGAGAATCCAGCGGGGGGAAAATTTCCCCGCTGTTCCAGGTTCGGCAAAGGATAAGCTATTAAGCGGGCCAGTCAACACCTTGTTCTATCAATTTGCGGTGACGGATAAGGGGTTTACTGTGTCGGACAGCTGTATCTCCTGCGGGAAATGCGCACAGCGATGCCCCCTTGGCAACATTGGCATAGCAAGCGGAAAACCAGTTTGGAAAGGGAATTGTACCCACTGTATGGCCTGCATTGCAGGATGCCCCACCCAGGCGATTGAGTACAAATCCAAATCCAAGGGGCAGCACCGCCACTACATTATGGAGGACTAATGCCGGGAGACCGCAGTGAAGGGCGAGGGAGAATCTATGGAGGAACACATCATTACAAGTGGACCAGCTGCACCGGGTTCGGCCTCCCCCAAAAGCGTTGCTCCAAAGTTCGGGGGGAGGGTTCAGTTGAAGACTTTCCACCCCAAATTGGATGGCAGAGACCTGGAGGATATTCCACGTATCCCGATGGCGATGCCAGGGTATGATAACCGCAAAAGAAGAAGGCATAGGGAAAACCGCTCCAAGAATTGGGGCGGTTTTTTGTTTTGCCAACAGCCAATACTAAAAAATTGTATTTAGACTTTGTTGACGCTTTGATCACAATTGAGAAGTGAGGCCTGCTTTATTTGATGGAGTCTTTCACATTATTGCAGCAACTTAATTCAATCTTTTAATATTTTTACATCGTTTTAATATCAGGTGTGATATACTTTTGAAAACGAAGCGAGGAGGCGCATGGGAATGATCGAGTTCAAAAATGTCTATAAAGCATACAAAAACAAACCGGTGCTGTCCAACATCAGCCTCACGATCCAGGACGATGAATTCTTTGTTTTAATTGGGTCCAGCGGGTGCGGCAAAACCACCCTGTTGAAGATGATCAACAAACTCAATAGCATTGACCAGGGGGAAGTCCTCATCGACGGCATCTCTGTGGAAAGAATACCAGAGGTGGACCTGCCCCGGCGGATCGGATATGTGGTCCAGGAAGGAGGGCTTTTCCCCCATATGACCATTGGGGACAACATCGCCCTCACCATGCAGCTGGCGGGGATTCCCAAGGAGCGGATTTTGCCCCGGGTCAATGAAATGCTGGAGATGGTCTCCCTGGACCCAGGCACCTACCGGGATTTGTACCCATCCCAGCTCTCTGGCGGACAGCGGCAGAGGGTCGGTGTGGCCCGGGCTTTTGCCCCCGATCCGCCCATTATCCTGATGGATGAACCCTTTTCCGCCTTGGACCCGGTCACCCGGGGAGAATTGCAGGACGAAGTGTTTAAACTGCAGAAGCGGATGAACAAAACGGTGGTGTTTGTCACCCACGACATGGATGAAGCCATCAAACTGGCGGACCGCATCTGCATCATCCAAAGCGGGCATATCGTCCAGTGCGACCGGCCGGAGGAGATTTTGAAGCACCCTGTCAACAACTATGTGGAGGAGTTTATCGGCAAAGATAAGTTGTGGAGCAACCCGGAATTTGTCAAGGCAGAAGACATCATGCTGAAACGGCCAGTGCAGGCATCTGCTGACCGGACGGTGGTGCAGGCGATTCACATTATGGGCCATTACAATGTGGACAGCCTACTGGTGACAGAGGATGGGAAGCTGAAGGGCATTGTCTGGATCACCGACCTGAAAAAAATACAAAATGGGAACGACCGGATCAGCGGCTATGTTTCCGACGACTACATCTCGGTGTTTACCGACACCTCCCTCAAGAAGATTTTATCCACCATTGACTACAACAGCTCCGGAATCATCCCGGTTATCGACCGGGAAAACAACTTGAAAGGGTTCTTGACCAAAGGGCGGATGCTCTCCATCCTGAGCAGGCAGTTCACACCAGAGGGATCGGCAGAAGAGAGGAGTGGTATCATTGGCTGAGTTTGTACAGCTGTTCCTAGATCGTAAAATTGAGCTGTTGGAACTGTTCATCGAGCACATGAATATGACCACGCTGGCGGTTTTTATCTCCCTGGCTATCGGTGTCCCGGTGGGCATCCTCATCACCCGCAGCAAGCCAGTGGCCCAGGTGGTCATCGGCGCTGCCAACGTCATGCAATCCATCCCCTGTATTGCGCTGCTGGCTTTTTCGGTGCCCTTTGTGGGCATCGGCACCAAACCCGCGATCCTAATGGTCATTGTGTATGCCCTTTTGCCTATCATCAAAAATACATACACCGGCATCATGAGCATCGACCCCAAAACCATCGAGGTGGCAAAGGGGATTGGCATGACCAAGTGGAAGCGGCTGCTGCGCATTGAAATCCCCATCGCGCTGCCTTTTATCATGTCGGGCATCCGCATCTCCGCTGTGGCGGCAGTGGGCACCATGACCATTGCGGCCTTTGCCGGTGCGGGGGGCCTGGGTTGGTTTATCAACCTGGGGCTCAACTCCCAAAACATCGACCTGGTGTTGCTGGGGGCTATCCCCGCCTCGCTGATGGCTTTGGGCCTTGATTTCCTGTTGGGCCGTCTGGAACACGCCATCACCCCCGAAGGTCTGCGTCCGCCGGAATTGATCCAGAACATCTCTAAGGAAAAGCGCCGCCGGGAGCAGGTGGTGGCCTTTGGCCTCTGCGCCCTTCTGGTGCTGCTGCCAGTGGGTTTCTCGGTGGCCGAGGCGGTGGACAGCCAGGGCAAAGACAAAATTGTGGTTGGGTCCAGCAACTTCACTGAGGTGATGATCCTCGGTTATATGTACAGTGACCTCATCGAATCCAACACCGACATCGAGGTGGAGGAGCGGTTCAACCTCAATGGCGGCGTAGTCTGCTTCAATGCCATCCAAAATGGGGACATCGACATGTTTGTGGAGTACACCGGTAGCATCCTGCCCAACTACCTCCACGAGACCATCGACACCAACGACCCCCAGGCGGTGTATGAGAAAGCGGCGGAGCTCCTCAAACGGGACTACAACATCCTCTTGTCGGAGCCTTTGGGATTCAACAACACCTATGTGATGAGCGTCCGGCCCGACACAGCGCAGAGATACCAGATTCGGACATTGTCTCAGCTGATGCAGGCGGCGCCCCAGCTTCGGCTGGGTTGCACGGTGGAGTTTATCCAGCGCGGTGACTGCCTACCCTTGTTAGAGGAGCGGTTCGGCACCTCCTTCCAATCGGAAAAGGGATTGGACAGCAGCATCCGCTACCAAGCCATTGCGGCGGGGGAGATCGATGTGATCGATGCCTTTGCCACCGACGCCCTGTTGGAAAAACAGGGTCTGACCCTGATTGAGGACGATGTGGGATTCTTCCCGCCCTATGATGCGGTCAACCTGGTGCGGCAGGAGACTTTGGACAAATACCCGGAACTGGAGCCGGTCCTCGCCAAGATGGACGGCCTCTTGGATGAGGAGACCATGCGCGCCCTCAACGCCAAGGTGGATATTGAGGGCATGGATGCCAAAGATGTGGCCCATCAGTTCCTGGTGGAAAAAGGATTGGTGGCGTAACTCCTCCCGAAAAATACAGCACTCCATTGAGAAAATCCCCCTGGCCAACGGTTGGCCGGGGGGATTTTTGCAGCTCGCCGCAGAAAAATTACAGCCGGACCAGATTTCTGTGCCACAATAGGGGAGATTTTTTGCACAATGAGAATAGGAGGCACGCGCTGGGCCGCCCTGGTGTTGCGCAGAAATGTTTTTAAAACCCTTCCTGTTCTGTGCAGTTGATGATACAATTGGGATAACAGAGGGGATTGGCGCCGGTTCAGCGGGGCTGCCCTCCACAGGGGCTGTACCCGCTAGCGGATAAGATGCCGGGACCGCTCAGTGCTGTAATTGGTTTGCTGTGAGTAGGAGAGGAGGATAACATCTATGAAAAAAAGGTTTCTTCGGGGAGCGGCACTCCTGTTCGCCCTGATTGTAGTCGGGGTGCTGGGGGCCTGCGGCACTGGCGGCGCTGAAACAAAAGCGGTCCCCGTTCCGCAAGAGGTGGAGGCTCTGGCCGACCGGGAGGCAGACATCGATCTGCTGGTATCGCTGGAGAAAAAAGTCACTCGGGACGACCTGGGGGTGACGGTAGACATTGCCCCCTATAAATTCCAGGAGATTCTGCGGGTGCTGATCGGCGCGGAACTGCGCCCTTGCCAAGAAGGGGAGGATGCGCTGGACATCTCCCATCCCTTTACCTTGTCGTTCACCTTTGAGGGGAAGGAGTACCGCTATTCCTTCTCCCAGGAGAAGATCGTCGCCAACGGGGCCGACTGTTATCCAGAGAATCCAGCGGCGCTGACGGAGCTTTACGAGGACGCAGGGTATGAGGGCATTTTGACCGAGGAGCTCTATTATCTCCGGCAGGACATGGGTTTTTCTGCCGCCGATGTGGAATCGGTGGAATTCCTCTATGAGTCTGCATCTGGGGAGGAGCAGACCCGTCTCTCCGACCAGGCGTCCATTCAAACGGCCCTGGACAGCTTGGGGGGAATGGTGGTCTGGCGCCTCTCCCCGGATGCGCCGCCCAATCCCAAGACCGGCGCTGCTATCACCTGTACCTTCCACCTCAAGGACGGCGCCGATTGGCAGTATCAGACAGCGATTCCCCAGTCGGTGGACACCCAGGGAAATGTGACACTCTATGGGGAAGCCTCCGGCTACGGGGAGCTTAGCACCTTGTTCGGCGATGTGCAGGGCGGCCCGGTACTGACCGTTTCCCAGGCAGGAATCCAACTGCCCGTCCACCAAACCGCCTTGGACTATGAGGGCAGTTTTCGCGCCACCACCTTCCCCGACAGTTTCCAGTGGCTTTTTTACGGCGGTGGGGAGCCGGTAGTCCCGCCGGGAGGGGACGCCGTCTGCACGCTGGCCTTTGCCAGCACGGAGGGGGAGCCCCTCATCCCGGATACCGTCGCAGTCGCCCTGTGGCGGACGGAGGATGACTTTGGCACGTTGACAGCCCTTCCGGAAGCGGAGTATTCAGACGGCAGGCTGGCCCTGCCCAACGCTGAAGGGAAATACTATGTCCGGGTGCAGGCTCAGTTCCCCAAAGGCTCGGCGGAATACTATTTTTCTTACCGGGTCACCGGCTTCCCCGCCTTTTTCTGGGATATTGAGTACGGCAACGGCGAGGGGGACGTCCTCTTCACCCGGAAGGATACCGGGTTACAAATCCCCGGCGGCCAAAACCGCCAGTATGTCAACTTCATCCTCTCCCTGGGGCTGGAGAAGGGGGAGCCTCAGCCGCTGGAAGTATCCCAACCGTTCTCCATGGAATTCTCCCACCAGGGGGAAAAGGTGGCGTTTGAGTTCTCTTCCCAAGGGGTATCCATGGACGGGGAGCCTTGCACGGTCCGCCACCCGGAAAACATCGCCCAGCTCTACCTCCCCTTGACGGCGGAAAACGCATACCAAGTCGGAGACGGCCTTTTGGACTATGGCCTGCGGGGGTTTCTCACCAAAGAAGTGTCCTCTTTTTCCGGTGCGTTCCCCATCGAGAAGGGGGAACTGGAATCGGTGGAGGTCACCGAGGAAAAACCCCGGGAATTCACTGTTTTTGACCTGACTTCTGGGTTAAAAGAGGATCTATCCTGGATGGACCACATCATTTTGGCGCGGGAGTGGTCGGAAAGCGACCACTACTGGCCGCGGCGTTTTTTCCTCTCTTATTGCATCACCCTCCAGGACGGGACTGTCTATGAACTGGGGGAGCAGCTGCTGAAAAATGGGGAAGAGACCGGCTGGTATGTGGTTTACAGCGACCTGCCGGAGGTAAAAGAGAAGATCAAAGGCATGGAGGGCCAGCCCTTCCAGAGGGAGGAACGGCTCCCCACGACCCTCACCGCAGACGACCAGGGGAACATCAGCTTCCATTAAACCCAAAACGGATTTTCCCTTTCCCAAGGGTGCGGCGCTGCTGCCAGGTCAACCCGGTGGGTTTGGCAGCGTGCGGGGGAAGGAATCCCTCCAAAACAAGATAAAACCAAATGATAAAAGCGGGGCCAAACTGGCCCCGCTTTTGCGGTTAGTTCTTTTTGCTGAGATTGTCAACAAAGGCTTTCATCTGCGCCACGTCGCAGAACTCCACGCCGCTTTGCTTCATCGACTCCTGGACAAATTTCGGCAGTGAACAAAAATATTGCTCCATCTGGGAGTTTTGGTTATTCATGTTCTGCATGTTCCATCACCTCGTCCTTAGTATGGATCAGCAGGACGAGATTATTCTGTTTTAAAGGCAAGGAGTTTTTGAGAAAATGTACATGTTGCTGTTTGTTTTTTAAATTTCCAAGCCCATCCAAGGGAAAAGAGACCCTTTGACAAATACTGGAATGAAGCCCCAGTACCCTGCGGTTTGTTGCCGGGACCAATTTCACCCGCGGGGCTGGAAGCCGATCTTCCGCGGGGCGGGCCACGGACAGTCCCGCCACTGGCCGCCATCCCCTTTGCCAGTCAGGAGGTCGGTTGCAGCGTCGGCCAAAAAGCCAAGGTAGCTCTCTGCGGAACTGTCGCCGCAGAGCAGTTTCCACATCATTCCCCCCAAGAGATAGGATTCTGCGAATTCGCGCCAGCTGTGCAGTTCTTCTGCCGCTTTTTGGGAGAGTTCCCACAAGATTCCCAGGGCCTCGCCTTCGGTGATCCAGCCCAGGAAGCAGCCCCAGCGTGCCAGCATGGCCGCCCGGCCCACATCCCAGCCCACCAGGAATTCCGGGCCAAACCGCAGTTTGTACCACTGGGCGAACCGCCACCCCCGGCAGACGGAGGCACACTCTTCTTCATCGTCGGACTCCTCCATCAGCGCTTCTGGGGAGGACGCCTCGCCATACAGGCGGCAGCGCAGGACATACCCCTCCTCCGCCAAATACCGGATGGTGTCCAATAGTTCTCCTCTTCCGCTGATGCCCCAAGAGCGGCGCACCAAGGAGGCGATCTGCTGTTCCATCACCGGGATGTGTTCTTCCACATCCATACCGTCCAACCGGTGGTCGTTGAGGTGGGAGATGATGCCGGAGAGCAGGATGCCAAACTGCTCCCAACGGGGGTCGCCCTTTGGATACACAATGGGCTCCGGTTCCGGCAGCCTGTCGATTTGGGCCAGTTTTTCCTCTAGGATGCGGTAGAGTTCCTCCTCTAAGGCTTGGTCCAGCTCCGGATCCTCCTCATCCTCCTCTTCCATTGCCAATGTCTCCAGGGCGGCTGCCACCAGGGCTGTGTCATCGCCGAAGAACTGGTTCATCATGCCCTCCACTCCCAGGGCTGCCGCTTCCGCGACCTTTTCATCCACCGCCTTTTGGATCATCTCCTCGGTGGCAGCCATCTGCGCCATGACGTCTGGGCTGAACATCTGCCCGAGAATTTCCACCTGGCGCTGCTGGGCAGCTGCCTGTTCCGCGTCCTGCTGTTGGCCGGCCTCCCGAGCCGCTTGGGCCGCTTCCATGTCTTCTTGCATCTGTTCGGTGATCTTCCGGCTCTTTTCCATGGATTCGTTGAGCTGCCGGGATGCCGCATCGCTGGCCGCTTGGGCCCGCTTCCTGATCTCGTTTATATCAAACATCCTTATTCTCCTTCTTTTCCTGCTCCGGCGGAAGGGTGTGCCATACAATTGGCCTTTGCCTGCCAAGAAGCCGTTTTAGGCTGCCCAGCACCCCCTCTACAATGGAAAACCACATGTGGCCGAGGGTGGACAGCAGCACCAGAACAGCCAGCACAGCGCCGATTTCTCCCCACGGCATGACGCCTTACTTTGTTTGGAAGCGGTTGAGGAAGAAGTCGGTAAATGCCTTTACCGCCTCCTCTTGGGAGACATAGACATACAGTTTTTCGTCATCCAGCCAGTCGTAGATATTGATGCCGATGTAGCCTTTCCGGTCCGGGTAGATGATAAAGGCGTCGGTGGGGTATTTGTTGCGGTAGGCTTTGTGGATTTCCGACCGGCGGTAATAGGCGGGGTCGCCGCAGCCGGAAAGATCGGGGACGGTGGGCACCACCACAATGGTTTCACTCTGCTCGTTCCAGCCCACAATCAGGTTGCCGATTTTGGTTTTGCTTCCATGGACAAAACCGTAATTGAACCGGCTTACATCCTCGGTATAGCCATACACCAAATTGTAGTCATCCCCATTCTCCACCACGTGGTTGAACAAAGCCCGCATTTTTTGGCGGTTGGCCTCACTTTTTTCCAGATCTACTTCCGGTTCTTTGAACAGTTTGCTGAACAGTCCCATAATAGATTTCCCCCTATGTCGATTCATTTGTTTTTGAGAGTAATAAGAATAGATTGCGAAATATCCAAAGAAAATCAAGACTATGTGTCAAGGGCGCCGTTTTGCTGCTCCCGCAGCGATTCCATAAAATTGACCAACCCGTCGATTTGGAACTCGGCCATCGGGTCAGCGGCCTCCGGGAAGAGGAATGGCAGGCTGTCCGGGATCGCCTTGTGGACTATCACCATCGACAGTACCAAGTTTGCCAAAAGCTTTGTGGTTGCTTCATCTGAATGGATGCCGAAGGTCCTCAAAATGTCAGAAAAGAACCTAGGCAGTTTTTCTTGCAGCGCCCGATGCTTTTCCGGGGAAAGACGTTTAAATGTGGTCTGCTGTTCCTCCACCGTCATAATGGTAAAGCGGCCCTTATTGGTATAACAGCAGTCGTACAGGAACTGCTTGACCCCATCCCTCCAGCTCAAATGAGGATCTTCCATCAAACTTTTTGCATGTTGGAGGATTAGAGGTTGCTGCCGGTTGAATACCTGGATCATCAAATCCTCCTTTGCCGGGAAAAAGGAATAGAAAAAGGTTCGGGAGATTCCCACTTGGCGGTAGATCTGTTCGACAGTGGTATGCTGGATCCCCTGCTCTACAAATAAGTTGTGCGCTGTAGTGATCAGTTCCTCTTTGATTTTTTCCCGCTCCTGCTCAGAGTAAGCGACTTTCGGCATGTTGGATCACCTCCTTTTCTTGTACAAATAAATACAAAATAATTTTTATGTATTTATTTTACCATGCCAAAGGCAACTTGGCAAGGGTGGAATTTTATATCCTTAAGGAAAGACGCTCCCTGCGCCCTTTGGCCAATGCCTGGGCGGCAGGGAGCAGATATTTTGCGGGAAGAAGTCCCAGGATTATGGCATCGAGGCAAGCAGAATCACCGGAGTGATGTAGGTTTCGATCACGGCGGCGACGGCAAACAAGGGGACCATCCAGAAAAAGAAGAGGCGGACGATACTTTTGAGGGTGACGAAAAACTCCCCCGGATAGGTTTTGCGAAAAATCAGCCGGATGACGGTGAGGCACAGCCGGATTCCCAAAGAGATGCCAAGTGCCAGCGCGGGGATTTCAAAGATCCCATGGGGGAGGATGCCCGCCAAAAAGGGGAGGAGCCCCAACCCGGAAACCAACATCACCGCCCCCATCACCCCGACCACAACCCCATTGACAAACAGGGAATAGATAGGGAGAAACAAAAAGGGGATAATGCCCAGCCCAATGGAAAAAGCGCCCGCATTTACATTGTTGAGGAAAAGGGCCAAGAGGGAGATATCCCCGCCCTCGACAATCTCTTTTTCCGCAAACATGGCCGAGACCTGCTGCCATAACTCGGCTAAAACCTGCTGGTTGTTGTTCAACAGCACCATGGTCAGGGCGGTGATCAGGACCATGCCCAAAATGGTAAAGAGGAAGATCTTTTTGACTCGGGCACAAAAAAAGGCGCCGGCCCCTCTCCACTGCAAAAATAGCCATTGCCGCCAGGTGGAAGGGGAGCTATCAAAGGGCCGCTGATCCGAATCGTTCATACACATGCCGCCTTTCAAACGGAGTTCTTTCCCTCTATTATAACGGATGGGGAATGGATTGACGAGCAAATTTTGTTTGAAAATTTTTCAAAAAAGGGATGGACAATCCATTCAAAAAGTGATATACTTTTAAACGTTCCATTAAGGAGGCGTAGCTCAGCTGGTCAGAGTGCCTGCTTCACACGCAGGAGGTCCACGGTTCGAGCCCGTGCGTCTCCACCAAGGAATGATCCCGCAAATCCTGATTTATACAGGGCTTGCGGGATTTTTTTGTTGTGCGGAAGGCCGGGACGGGAAGCCATAAAATCAGCAAAAATCAGGGGAGGACAGGGGCGGGCACGAACAAATCCTGAGGGATAGGAGGAACGCTACATCCAAAGGGCATAGCTCTCTAGGGGCATACTGCGCGGATGGAGTCCTTTGTGAGCAGAAGAAAAAACGTCCCCGGCCTGGATAGTCAGGTCGGGGACAAGCTGTATTTAGATGTGGAAAAGAAGCCCCCACCAAGGGGAAAGGAAAACCCCGGCCGGCTTTATCACCTGGTCGGGGCTTTCCCTACATATTGGTAAGTGTCAATTTATAGTATAAGCAAACGGTGGCAGTATGGCAAGAAAACGGACAAAACTGAACGCGCTATCCTCTATAGGAATGCCCGGACACTGCTTCGCCTCCCCCTGGAGGATGATCCATACGCGGCACATCCTCCTATTTGTCCGGATGCCAGCTGTGTGGTTGCAAAAGCCCTTCGAAGCATTTGTGGAAGAGGACAAGAACTTGCCGCGCAGTGTTTTGGAGCTGGGGGCGGGGATCAATTCCCCGAGGACAATACGCCACCTCTTCCAGTGGTTGACCTACCGGTGTCCCCAGGCTATGCTGACCTATTGCAACCTGGATTACCCCAAAGTCCCGGCGCCGATAGAAGGAAAATCCATTTGGTTTTTTATACATGGGGGAGCTGTTCGCCGAAATGACGAAGCTGTACATATCTGCCCCCAGGCGTGGGACCGGATGCCATACCCTTTGGACTTTGCCCGGCGGGGATGAGCCACCAAGTCTCCTGAGGGAGGACAGATGTAGGGAGAATAAAGCAAATAGGAATAAATCTCAATGTTAGCTGAGGGTATAGTTGTATAGGCAAAATGTAAAAATATTTTGCCCCTGCTTTGGCAGGGGCATTTTAAATGTGTATTTCAAGAGAAAACAGTAAAATTTTCCCCATTTTGGCAGCCGAAAAATATTGTTTGAAAATGTCTGCTTTTCACAAAAATAGAAAAAGGGCACAAATTTTCACCCCTTGTTCCTTGTAATCTTGTATAGGATCGGCTATAATGGACGGGTATTCAAGTCCCCTTGCCGAAGGGCGGATGCGCCATAAATACGGGGCTGTCCCTGTAGGGGAATAACGCCCAACGATTCATCTCTGAATCACAGTATGGCCACGCCTTGGCATCCGGGCCTTGCTCCTACAAACAAATACCATATGGAGGGAAAAAATATGATCGGTGAAATTGCTTATAAAGCAATCGAAGACAACCGTGCCAAATTGGTTGAGGTTGAAAAAAATATTTGGGAAAATCCCGAGGGCCCCTATCGCGAGTTTAAAGCTTGCCAGTGGACTGCCGACGTCCTGAAAGACGCTGGATTCGATGTGGAAATCGGTGTTGCCGGCATTCCCACCGCTATCAAAGCCACCTGGGGCTCTGGCCACCCGGTGATCGGCCTTCTGGGCGAATACGACGCTCTGCCCGGCATGAGCCAGACCCACAGCACCCACAAAGAGCCCATCGAGGGCCAGGCTTATGGCCAGGGCTGTGGCCACAACCTGCTGGGTGTTGCCCACCTGGGCGGAGCCATCGGCCTGAAAGCGGAGATGGAAGCCAAGAATCTGCCCGGCACTGTGGTGTTCTACGGCTGCCCCGCAGAGGAAGTTCTGACCGGCAAGCCCTTTATGGCCCGCGGCGGCGCTTTCGATTGCCTTGATATGTGCATCGCTTTCCACCCCGGCAAAGCCAACCAAGTCCTCTGCGGCAGCGCAGTGGGTATCAACTCGGTGAAATTCCACTTTAAGGGCAGAACTGCCCATGCTGGCGGCGATCCCCACAACGGCCGTTCCGCCCTGGATGCTGTTGAGCTGTGCAACGTAGGTGCTCAGTACCTGCGTGAGCATGTCACCAGCGACGTCCGCATCCATTACATTATCCTGGAAGGCGGCACCGCCCCCAATATCGTCCCCGATAAGGCTTCCACCTGGTACATGGTTCGCGCCCTGACCAGAGAGGCTGTCGTCGATGTGTATGAGAGGCTGCTCAAGGTCGCCAAAGGCGCTGCTATGATGACTGAGACCGAACTGGAGATCGAGTACCTGGGCGGCTGCTACCCCACCCTGAACAACCAGGTGTTTGCAAAAGTTCTGTACGATGTCATGGGCAACACCCCCAAAGAGGCGTTCACCGAAGAGGAGAAGGCTTTTGCCCACGAGATCAACTCCGCTACCCCCAAGCAGTATGAGACCCAGCGCAAAGCTTGGAACCTGCCCGAAGGCACCGAGCTGCATGAGGGCCTGCTGCCTAACGTCCCCTTCAACAGCTATGGCTCCTATGACGTCGGCGATGTCCAGTACATCGTGCCCGGCATCATGTTCAATACCACCTGCAATGCTTTGGGTTCTGTCAACCACAGCTGGCAGACCACTGCTTGCGTGGGCTCCTCCATCGGCGAGAAGGGCATGATCTACGCCTCTAAAGTCATGGCGCATTTCTGCCTGAAAGTCATCGAGGACCCCTCTATCCTGGCGGCTGCCCAGGAGGAGTTCAAACAGGTGATGGGCGACAAGAAATACGTTTGCCCCATCCCCGCAGAAGTTCCCGTTCCGTAATCGAGAATAAAATTGCCAAAAGAGGCCGGAATATTCATTCCGGCCTCTTTTTTGTACTATTGAGAGCAATTGTTATATACAATAAAAAAATTATAGATAGTTGATAATTTTTGTTGTATATTTTTAAAAACTGCGATATAATGGGGGTGTAAGAAAAGTGCCTTGCCTGCAGTGGATGTAGGTGAACGATAAAAAACCATCTGTTAGGAGGAAATTAACATGCTTGGTCAAACCGCTTACAAAACCATCGAAGCCAACCATGACATGCTCAAGAAAATCGCCTTAGACATGTGGGCAAATCCCGAGGGCCCATATCGGGAGTTTAAAGCCTGTGAGTGGATTTCAGAAGCCCTGAAAAAAGCTGGCTTTGATGTGGAAATCGGCGCAGGCGGCGTCCCCACTGCCATCAAAGCTACATATGGTTCCGGTCATCCCGTCATCGGCTTCCTGGGTGAGTTGGATGCTCTGCCCGGCCTTTCCCAGGAACTTTGCACCGAAAAGAAACCCATCGAAGGCCAGACCTATGGCCAGGGCTGCGGCCACAACCTGTTGGGTGTCGCTCATCTGGGCGCTGTCATCGGCCTGAAAGAGGAAATGATTGAGAAGAACCTGCCCGGCACCATCGTTTATTACGGTTGCCCCGCTGAGGAGCAGTTGACTGGTAAATCCTTTATGGCCCGCGGCGGTGCTTTTGACTGCCTGGATTTGGCTATCCATTTCCATCCCGGCAAGACCAACACCGTGTCCCTGGGCACCTCCAATGCCCTGAACTCGGCAAAATTCCACTTTAAGGGCAGAACTGCCCATGCCGGCGGCGATCCTCACAACGGCCGTTCCGCTCTGGATGCTGTTGAGCTGATGAATGTGGGTGCCAACTACCTGCGGGAACATGTCACCAGCGAC
The DNA here is from genome assembly GCF_902471145.1 of uncultured Merdimmobilis sp. Lineage (NCBI taxonomy): Bacteria > Bacillati > Bacillota > Clostridia > Eubacteriales > Oscillospiraceae > Merdimmobilis > uncultured Merdimmobilis sp. The sequence goes on along the minus strand of NZ_CABRJC010000006.1, from coordinate 4,173 downwards.
GTCCGCATCCATTACATCATCACTGAAGGCGGCACTGCCCCCAACATCGTCCCCGATAAAGCTTCCAACTTCTACTTCATCCGCGCCCAGTCCCGTGAAGTGGTGGAAGACACCTATGAGAGACTTTGCAAGATCGCCCAAGGCGCTGCCATGATGACCGAGACCGAGCTGGAGATCGAGTATCTGGGTGGCTGCTACAACACCCTGCCCAACAAGGTTCTGGGTAAAGTGGTTTATGACTGCCTGAAGGAAGTCCCTGTTGAGCCCTGGACCGAGGAAGAGCTGAAGTTTGCGGATGCCCTGAACAAGACAATGCCGGAAGTTTATGCCAAAAACGTGGCAGCATCCGGCGCCCCCGAGGGCACCATCCTCTTTGAGGGTGTTGAGGAGCCTAAGGCGGTCAACAGCTTTGGTTCCACCGACGTCGGCGATGTCCAGCACATCTGCCCCGCCATCATGTTCAACACCGCTACTTATAACATTGGCGCCCCTGGCCACTGCTGGCAGATCACAGCCAGCGCCGGTTCCAGCATCGGTATCAAGGGTATGCTGCTCGCTTCCCGCGTCATGGCTCTGTTCGGCTTGAAAGTCCTCACCGATCCTAAGATTTATGAGAAAGCCAAAGCTGAATTTGACAAGGCGATGGCAGGCAAAAAATACAAATGCCCCATCACTCCCGAACTGTTGGTTCCGTAATCCAAACAGGTTTACAGAAGGGATGGCCATTTGGCCATCCCTTCTTCTATGTTGCACAAAATTGAGTCGGGGAGATCCCGTTTCTTTATTGCAAAATGATGGGGAAAATGCTATACTGAACCTAGATTTCCCAGGAGGGGAAGGGGAGGGAAAAACTGTGATGCATCCCTTCTTTCTCCCGGGAGAAGAGCAGCAAAGAGCAGGAGAAATCCCCGCTATTTTACAGATTATGGAAAGGAAGTTGATGTTGTGTTAGGAAATACCGCCATGCAAGCAATCGACCAATACCGCTCCACCCTGGACCAACTTTCCAAGGGGATTTGGGCCCATCCCGAGGCCGGGTACCGGGAGACCTATGCCTGTGACGCAACGGCTAAAGTCCTGCGGGACGCCGGCTTTGAGGTGGAGATCGGCGCGGGCGGGGTGCCCACTGCCATCCGCGCATCTTTTGGTTCCGGCCATCCGGTGATTGGCCTTCTGGGCGAGTATGACGCTCTACCGGGTTTGAGCCAGGAGTGCTGCGGAACTGAAAAAAAGCCAGTGGAGGGCCAGGGTTACGGCCATGGCTGCGGCCATAACCTGTTGGGGGTCGCCCATGTGGGCGCTGCCATCGGCATCAAAGAGGAGATAGAGAAGAACCACCTGCCCGGCACTGTGGTCTATTATGGATGCCCCGGTGAGGAACTCCTGACTGGCAAGCCCTTTATGGCCCGGGGCGGTGCGTTCCGCGACCTGGACTTGGCCATGGCCTTCCACCCCAACACCAACAACTCGGCGACTATGGGGGTTTCCACTGCTCTCAATTCGGCGAAATTCCATTTTAAGGGAAGAACTGCCCACGCCGGCGGCGATCCTCACAACGGCCGTTCCGCTTTGGATGCCGTTGAATTGATGGACGTGGGCGCCAACTACCTGCGGGAGCATGTGACCAGTGACGTCCGGATCCATTACACCATCTTGGAGGGCGGCACTGCCCCCAACATCGTCCCGGATAAAGCCAGCGTGTGGTATTATGTCCGCGCCCTCTCCCGGGATGCGGTGGTGGATTGCTACGACCGGTTGGTGAAGATCGCCAAAGGCGCGGCCATGATGACCGAGACTGAGGTGGAGATCGAGTTTTTGGGAGGCTGTTACAACCGGCTCAACAACAAGGTCCTCACCGAGATGGTGGACGGCATTATGCGGGAGCTCCCCCAGGAGCCCTGGACCCAGGAAGAACTGGATTTTGCCAAAAAGCTCAATGAAAGCAGCGCTTCCCAGTGGAAAAAGTTCCTCCAGAAGCACAACCTTCCGGAGGATACCCAGCTCCACACTGGGGTGCTGCCCATCCAGTATGAGAATACCTTTGCCTCCAGCGACGTGGGTGATGTGGGGCACATTGTGCCTACTGTCAGCTTTACTACGGCCTGCTTTGCCATCGGTTCCCCCGGCCACAGCTGGCAGTTTACCTCCTGCTCCGGCAGCTCCATCGGTGAGAAGGGCATGATCTACGCGGCCAAGGTGATGGCAGTGGCCGGCGCTCGGATTCTGGAGAACCCGAAAATCGCTGAGGTGGCCATGGCGGAGTTCAAAGCTTCCATGGGCGGCAAAGAATATGTCTGCCCCATCCCAGATGAAGTCCCGCTACCTTAATTTCCCGGGAAAAGGGCATTTTCTTGTAACAAATGAACTGAAGATGCAGGCTGCCGATTGCCGTCGGCGGCCTGTTTTTTCGATGAGATTTGGCAGCAGGGCAGACGGAAAGATAAGAGAGCTGGAGGGGATGGGGACAGGGAAATTCAAAATTTTTGAAGAAATTATGAAAAAACTATTGACAAACCAATTTGAGATTGGTATTATGAAAAACAACATAACAAAAGCAAAACGCAGTGACAAGGATAAGTAGCCAGTGTCAATGTCCATACAGAGAGCCGCAGGTAGCTGGAATGCGGTTGGCAGGCATTGTGTGAACTCACCTTCGAGTGGCCCGCTGAACTAGTAGTAGGTAGGGACGAATTCCCATCGTTACAGGGGAACGTGTTTTTTGACACGGCAAAGCGGCATGGTTCATGCAATAGAAGTGGTACCGCGGAAGTATATTAGGCTTTCGTCTTCTTGGATTACAAGAAAGACGAAAGCCTTTTTTATATCTCTCTCACTTGGGGTGGGCTTGCGGGCTGTGGCTAAACTGCTACCGGATTGCTTTTGGTTGTTACAGCGTCTAAGTGATAACATGTTAAAGTATTTGCAATCTTCTTGGTGATGTTGTGCAGATTAGGGCAAAGCCCTATGCAGTGTGAAAAGATTATGGACAATATGACAAAAGTGTGTATAAGCATTGACAAATCCTGTTTTTTGCAACATAATAGATGATAATTTATCACATAAAAGCGCTACAGTTTAAAACGTTAAATTCTTATTGGCACCAATCACACCTGGGAATGGGCACTGGTTTTGAATCTTTCCAAATGGCTGCTGCAAACAGATGCAGTCTAAGGAGAAGGGGGTGAGGGCATTCATTACCGGAGACATTCGTGGCGGAGAGGCTGATCTATCGGATGTAGGCGACTATACCCACTTTCGAAAGACCCTAGATCATCTCCTAAGAGCCAAAGAGCACGCTTATAAACCGTCGAACGTTACGCATTTTCTTGCAGCAACCCGTTGGTTTTGGGTGCCCAGCCATCCCGTGGTGTTTGGATATTAAACCGAAATTTTTAAGTTAGGGTGATTCAATTGTTACAACAGTTAACAGCAAATTTCTGGAACCCAGTTACCTGCTTCATGGTCTGTGTCCTGATCTATGTAGCCGGTGAACAGCTTTCCCGCTTGAGCAAGGGCAACATCTCCTCTTTGATGTTTGCAAGCTTCTTTTTCCTGATTGGTTTCTGGACCGTTCTTCCGCCAGACGTCACCACCAAAACCGGACTGCCCGCCTTAGCAAGCAACTTTGTAGTGGCGTTGCTCATCACCAACCTGGGTGCCAAGATCAGCTTGGAAGAGCTGCTCGCTGAGTGGAAGACCGTTGCCATCGCTGTTCTCGGCCTGGGCGGTATTGCCTTAGTGGCCTTCACCGTAGGCACTTGGATGTTTGGTCAGGAATACGCGCTGACCGCTGCTCCGCCCATCTCCGGCGGTACCATCGCCGGCGTCATGGTTCAGGCTGCTGCTGCGGACGCTGGCCGGCCGGAACTGGGGGCCTTCGCCGTACTGGTGCTTTCTTTCCAGAAATTCTTCGGTATGCCCATCGCAACCTTGGGTATGAAAAAAGAGGCCAGCCGCAAACTGGCAGCGGGCGATTTCGACCGAGACATCAGCGTGTCCAGTGGTTTGAAACTCCCCTCTATGCGCATCTTCGGCGAGACTCCTGCCTACTTCAAATCCGATAACTCCTACCTCTTCAAATTAGCTTTTGTAGCCGCTTTGGCTAACTTGGTTGGCCTTGCAACCCGCATTCCCGGCGATGGCCCCGCAAACTACTGGCTGAACCCCAACATC
>NZ_CABRJC010000005.1:0-94594 GCF_902471145.1 uncultured Merdimmobilis sp. | reverse complement strand
GAGGCCCAGGTCCTCGCCGCCCAGCAGAAAGAAGAGTAATCCCATTGCCGGCGGGGAGGCCCTGTATGGGTCTCCCCGCCAGTCTTAGCAGGAGCAGATGGGGCGGAAACCTCCCACATATTATGCAAATATTCTGCATAATCTTGCCTATGGTTTTGACCGGTTGGCGAAGATTGGGTGAAAGTTGTGTAAAAACCATAGAAACGCCAAAGAAACCCCGGGTGAACTTGTGAAAAAAACCACTTGATTTGTTATAAATATGCGTATATAATGTATACATATTCAAGATGGGGAATCGCCCAATCCATGATAGTATCGCTCAAAGGAGATTGTCGTATGAAAAAGCTTCTTGCTCTGATTCTCGCCACCCTGACCATGACCTCTGTCCTGGCCGGCTGCAGCAATGGCGAGGGAAATTCCAGCAGCACCCCTTCCGAGGGGTCCAGCCAGTCCTCCAGCGGCGGGGTTGACCGCCTGGAGAAGATCAAATCCTCCGGCAAGCTGGTCTTTGTCACCAGCCCGGACTACGCCCCTTATGAGTTCATCGACCTGGAGAAGATGGGCCAGGGAGACGAGCAGTATGTGGGCTCGGATATTGAACTGGCCAAGTACATCGCCGACTCCCTTGGAGTGGAGCTGGTGATCCAGCCCATGGATTTTGACTCGGTTTTGGCCGCCGTCTCCGAAGGCAAATGCGATATTGCCATCTCTGGCATCGCCTCCAAACCGGAGCGGGCTGAGAAGATGGACTTCTCCATCCCCTATAAGAAAACCAGCCAGCAGGGCATTATGATCCTTAAAGAGAACGCAGAGAAGTTCCAATCGGTGGAGGATCTCAACAAACCGGAGGTTAAGGTGGGAGCGCAGAACGGCTCCATCCAGATGGAAGGCGCCAAGGAGAAGATGCCCGACGCCAACATTGTGCCCATCGCCAAACTGGGCGACGGGGTCATGCAGCTCCAAGCTGGGAAGATCGACGCTTTGGTCATCGCCAACATCACCGGCGACGGCTACTGCGAGACCTATGACAACCTGATGATGGCCGACATCCCCTGGGAGCTAAAAAACGACGGTTCCGCAGTGGCCATCCCCAAGGGCAACCCGGAACTGGTGGCTGAGATCAATCGGATTATTGAGGAAACCCAGGAAAAAGACCTGTATGAGCAGTGGCTGGCCGATGCTCAGGAGTTGGCGCTCTCCCAGCAGCAAGACCAGAAATAAATCTTGTCCTTTGCCAAGGCAAACGCGGTCCCCCCGGGATGAGCCTCATTCCGGGGGATCGGTTCTTTGCCGGCAAAAGACTTCCATAAAGAGGTGGGTATAACAGATGGAAACCATCACAACCATCATTAGCTTATTATCCCGGTACGGCATGATGTTCGTCAAGGGCACCGGCGTGACCCTGTATATGGCGTTCCTCACCGTGCTGTTTGGGGCCATCCTAGGCTCCTTGATCTGCCTAGCCAGGCGGGTCAATTTCGCACCGCTGCGGTGGGTGGCCGCCGCCTATGTGGAAGTGATCCGCGGCACCCCCATGCTGCTGCAGATCACCCTGTCCTATCTGACGCTTCCAGAGCTCCTTCACATGGACATCCAGCCGCTGTACTGCGTCATCCTGGCGCTGATCCTGAACAGCGCGGCCTATGTGTCTGAGATCATCCGCGCCGGCATCCAAGCGGTGGATGTGGGCCAGGCGGAGGCGGCCCGTTCCCTGGGCCTCTCCAGTTCTATGACCATGAGGGAAATCATCCTCCCCCAGGCCATCAAGAACATCCTGCCCGCCCTGTGCAACGAGTTCATCATGATCGTCAAAGATTCCTCCCTGGGTTCCACCTTCTTCGTCGGGGAGCTGATGACGGTGCAGGCCACCATCAAGGGCGCTTTGTACCTGACGCTGGAACCGCTGATGATCGTCGCAATGATCTACTTCTGTTTGACCTTTACCCTCTCCAAGGGTGTGGTGCTGCTGGAAAGGAGAATGAGCCGCGGTGATTAAGGTAACCAATCTGCACAAATATTTCGGGGAGCTCCACGTCCTCAAGGGGATCAATGAAGAGATCCACAAAGGGGAAGTTGTCTCCATTATCGGCCCATCGGGAAGCGGCAAGTCGACCTTCCTGCGCTGCCTAAACCTGCTGGAAAAACCAGAGGAGGGCCAAATCCTCTTTGAAGGGGTGGACATCACCGCCAAAGGGGTGGACATCGACAAGCACCGCCAGAAAATGGGCATGGTGTTCCAGCACTTTAACGTCTTCCCCCACAAGAGCGTGCTGGAAAACATCACCCTGGCCCCCATCCTGGTGAAGAAGATGCCAAAGGATGAGGCAGAAGCGATGGCCATGGATTTGCTGGGCAAGGTGGGGCTGGAAAGCAAGGCTCAGGAGTACCCCAAGCGGCTCTCCGGCGGGCAGAAACAGCGGCTTGCCATTGTCCGCGCCTTGGCCATGAACCCGGATGTGATGCTCTTTGACGAGCCTACCAGCGCCCTGGACCCTGAGATGGTAGGGGAGGTGCTGGAGGTCATCCGGGACTTGGCAGTGGGAGGGATGACCATTGTCATCGTCACCCACGAGATGGGCTTTGCCAAGGAGATCTCCGACCGGGTCCTGTTTATGGACGGCGGTGTCATCGCCGAGCAGGGAAGTCCCCAAGACATCTTCGGCAACCCCCAGAACCCCCGCACCAAAGAGTTTTTGAGCAAAGTCCTCAACGCGTAAAAAAACATCCCCAGGCCGTCAAGGCCTGGGGATGTTTTTATTTGCCCGATGCTTCAGTTGCATGGCCGCGCAGCTCTTCATACAGGCTGCGATCCATCTTGTGGACTTGGAGCTTGCAGGGCATCCCATCGCGGAAAATCTCCCGCTCCAATACAAAGCCGTTGCGCTGGAGTGCCTTTTGGGAACCGATGGTCCGCTCCAGCACATAGCCCCGCAGACAGACCCCATCCAGCTGAGTGAAGACGAAATCGGCGGCTGCCCCCAGAATCTCGGTGAGGTAGCCGTGGCCCCAGCTGTTTTTTCCGAAGAAGGCGGTCATCTCATACTCGCCGGGGCGCTCTTCCAGGTGGTCGCCCTTGATGACAAACACCCCCACAAACCTGCCGTCCTCTTTGGCCCAAACAGTGAAGGGGAACTTGCTGCCGTCTTTGGCCCCTGCCAGGTACTCCTCTACCATCTGGCGGGTCTCCTCCAGGGACTTATGGACCGAAAAGCGCATGTTCTTGGCCACTTCCGGGTCGCTGGCCAGCTGGTGGACTCGGTTTAAATCCCGGATGGTCAGGGGCTTCAGCACCACCTGTCTGGTGTCCAGGGTGACCATGCTCTTCCCCGTAACCCCTTGGCGGCGCAGATACAGCCCATAGAGATAAGCGGCGGCGATAAACTCCTTGGGGGCAGCGGCTGCGGCCAGCCAGAGGTAATTTTTCCCGCCGTTCCAGGCTTCGTCTATCCAGTCGCAGAACAGGGCGGCGATCTGCCGCACATCCAGAGATTTGATTTCCTCGGTCAGACCGGCGGCGGAGCGGGCGTCCCGCACTGTGCGGACTAAGGTTTCCAGCTTTTCCACCGAGACCCGCTCCAGCTGATCCATCTGTTCCATCAACTGGGTGTTGAACTCCTCCCACTCATACATCCGGGCTGGGGGAAGGGAAAGGACCTCGCCGGCGATCTCCGCCGCCCGCTGCACCACCCGGGGGGAATCAAACCGCAGCCGCTTGCCGTCTTTCAGGTGGCGGGAGAGGCGGAGCTTCACCAGTTTTTCCATGGGGTTGCGGGCCTGGCGGGAGACGTCAAAATCCAGGTAAGCGCCCATCTCTTGGAGGACAGGCCTCATGGCCTCATAGTTAGCCTGGGCGGAACCCAGGGGAAAAGCGTAGGCCACCCCTTCGATTTTGCCATAAGAGCGCATGGTGTCAAGGTACCCCAGGCGCATATTGCGCAGGATGCGGGGGCTGTCGAAGTTGAGGAAAATCCCCAGATTCCAGTAGCTGCGGATGTACCGTACCGGCACGTCGCCGGCCTGGAGCTTGGGGATAAAGCCGATGGATTTCAGCTCCACTGCGATGATTTCGTTGGCGCCCAGCTCTACAGCCATATCGATGGGCAGGTTGTTGCGGTACCCGCCATCGATGTATTTGCTGTTTTCAATCCTGCGGGTCTCAAAGGCGGGGAAGCAGGCGGCAGAGGCGAGCAGGTATTCCGCCATCATCCCGTCGGGGATTTCCTCCTTGGTCAACTCCACCTCTTTGATGGTGGGGAACTCCACTGTCACCAGGCCGAACTCAATGGGGGAAGAGCGCACCACATCCTCTTTTAAATGGGTGCGCACCAGGTTTTCCAAGGGGCCGATGTCCAGCGCCCCTTTGGAGACCGCATCCCGCAGGAAGCTTTTGAAAATTTTAGAAGCCCCTTCCAGAGATTCAAAATCCCCTTCCGACACCGAGCCCAGCACCGAGTCGTATCGGATGGTCTCCCACATGGATTTGGCCGCTTCAAAGTCGTTCTGAACCATCAGCGCGCCGTTGAGGGCGCCGATGCTGGTGCCGGTGACGATCTGGTAATCGATGCCCAGCTCCCGCAGGGCCTCCCATACACCGATCTGGTAGGAGCCGCGGGAACCGCCCCCGCCCAATACAATAGCTCGTTTCAATGTTGTCTCATCCTTTCTAAGCGAGCCGGAGGGAATGCCCCCGCCTCTGCTGCAATCCCCCATCCAGCTTGGTGGAGGAGGGAGAAAATCAATGGGTTTGTGCGGTCCATGTCGCCGTGTTTTTTGGACCACATAGGGGCCAATCTGCCTCCATCTTCCTTCATACAGCTCTTGGAAAGGGGAGGCCAGATGGGCAAAAACAGCCGGCCTTCCGGATGCTATAAAACACTGCCACTATTTTTTAACAATACCACACTTTCCCCCCAGAAACAACGGGCAAATTGTTACGAAATCCCATGGAGGACAAACCGTTTTGTACGCCCTCTTTCCGGTAGGATGAAGCCATACCAATGGGAAAGGAGGAGGTGCCAATGCGCCGCCTTTTGGAGGAGTACCGGGAATCCCGGCGGATGCTGCTGGAACGGATTGCCCAGCTTTCTGCCCAGCCGCCGCCCGGGGAACTGGGGGATTCCCATGGGCTGGATCGCCGCATCCGCATGCTGCGGGAGGAAGTGGCAGACCTCAACTGGGCGATGGGGCAGATCGCCCGGTATCTGGGCAAGCGCTGATGAGACGGGTCGCCTTATACGACAGCCTGGACCACCTGACCGAGCCCACGGGGGAGGACAACCGCCGCCAGCGCCAGTTCTACCGCGCCATTTTGCAGGAGGGGATGAAAACCCAGCTGACCGCCCGCCAGAGGGAAGCTATCACCCTGTATTACGGAGAGGGCCTGACCCTCGCCCAGGTGGGGGAGCGGCTGGGGGTCAGCCCTTCCGCTGCCTGCCGCCGGGTTCAGGGGGCGAAAAAACGGCTCCAAGGGTTTGCCAAAGGCTGTATCGCCCTGCAAAAATACAATCTCCCTTGAAATCGCCCGCCGTTTTTCTTATAATAAGGATGTGGCAACGATCTGCCCCCAGAAAAATGCGTGGGCCTGTCTGTCCGGCGGCGGACAGTGCCGAAACTAGGCCGCCGGAGAAATGGTGGAACGATATGAACATTTGGCATGACATCAATCCCAAGCGGGTCTCCCCCACAGATTTTATGGCGGTCATTGAGATTGAAAAAGGCAGCAAGAAGAAGTACGAGCTGGATAAGGAAACCGGCCTCATCATGCTGGACCGGGTGCTGTATACCTCCACCCATTATCCGGCCAACTATGGCTTCATCCCCCGGACCTATGGCGACGACCGGGACCCTTTGGATGTGCTAGTTCTCTGCTCCGAGGCCATCGATCCTCTCACCCTGGTCCGCTGCTACCCCATCGGGGTGATCTCCATGATTGACAACGGCCGCCACGATGAGAAGATCATCGCCATCCCCTTTGACGACCCCACCTACAACGGCTACAAGGACATCTCCGAACTGCCCACCCATATTTTCAGTGAGATGTCCCACTTCTTCCAGGTGTACAAGTCCCTGGAAGGCAAGGAGACCGCGGTGGAGGAGGCCAAAGGCCGGGATGCCGCCATTGAGGTGATCTCTCAGGCGATTGAGAGCTATATCGAAAATTTTTGCCGATAACCCCCCGCGCGGATGAATGAGAGAAAAAGAGGATGGCGTTAGCCATCCTCTTTTTTGTTCTTTTACATGGTGTGCTCCTCTTGGATAGGAGGACACCGGTAGGTGGGCACCAGTTGGTGGAGCAGGGCGAGCACCTGGGAACCGTCCCCGGCAGAGGCGGCTTCCTTGAGCTTCTCAAACAGTCCCTCCGCTGCTGGGGAAGCCCATTCCCTCCAGGAAAAGGCGGTGATCCGAGGGCAGGAGGTGGGGTGGGTTTCCTCCTCCGGGAGTTCCAGTTCTTCCAGCAGTTTCTCCCCAGGGCGGGGGCCGGTGAACTGGATTTCAATATCCTGGTGGGGGCGGTAGCCGCACAGGCGGATCATGTCGCAGGCCAGGTCGTAGATGGCCACCGGCTCCCCCATATCCAGGACAAAGGTCTCCCCGCCATGGCTGAGGGCAGCGGCGTGGAGCACCAGCTGCACCGCCTCCGGAATGGTCATAAAATATCGGCGCATCTCCCGGTGGGTGACGGTCACCGGGCCTCCCCGGGCGATCTGTTCCCGGAAGATGGGCACCACGCTCCCCTGGGAATCCAGCACATTGCCGAACCGCACCGCGCAGAACCGGGTGGCGGGATGCCGCCCCCACAACAGCTGCAAACAGAGCTCCGCCCCCCGTTTGGTGGCCCCCATGACGCTGGAGGGATTGACCGCCTTGTCGGTGGAGATGAGGACGAACAGCTCCGCCCCCGCGGCAATCGCCGCCTCGGCCGCGGTCTTGGTGCCCAGGAGGTTGTTTTTTACCGCTTCGCTGGGGCAGGCCTCCATCATGGGCACGTGTTTGTGGGCCGCTGCGTGAAGGATGATGGCTGGGCGGTATTGTTCCATCAGCTGGTTCATACGGCTCTTGTCCCGCACCGAGCCCACTTCCAAGGTGTAACGGTCAGCGGGGTAGAGGGAAGAGAGCTCTCTGCCAAGCTGGAAGAGTCCGTTTTCCGAAATGTCAAACGCGACGAGATGATCCGCCCCCAGCTGAAGGGTTTGGCGGCAGAGTTCCGACCCTATGGAACCCGCACCGCCGGTGACCAGCACTGTTTTCCCGGCGAGCAAGGCGCGCAAGGGGGTGGCATCCAGAGCTACTGCTTCCCGCCGGAGGAGGTCCTCCGGGTGGATCTCCCCCAGCCGTGCGGCGGACATTTCCTCCTGCTGGTCAAAGAGCCCGAACCGCTTGAGGGGAAGACCTTGGGCCGCCGCCAGCTGGATGGCCTTTTTGAGCCTCCGGGGGGAGAGCTGGTCGATGGCCACAACAAGGCAATCCACCTTGCCCGCCAAACGGGGCAGGGTTTCCAGCCCACCCACTACCCGCACCCCTTTGTAGAGGGTCCCTTTTTTCGCCGGGTCATCGTCCAGGAAGAGCACCGGCCGGGGGCCCTGCATCCCGCCAAACCGATCCACCAGGAGGCAACCCAGCTCCCCGGCTCCGTAAACCGCCGCCCTCATGGGCCCTTGGCGCTGGGGCCGGTCCTTGGAGAGGAGGATCCGCCCAGCGAGTGCCAGAGCGCACAGGGGGGTAAAGGTCAGGATGAGCGCCGCCGGCGTCACCCCCCATTCCCCTGAAAGGAGGGAGAGGGAAAACCCTGCCGCCAAACTGGCACCCACCAGCCGCAGGGGCATGGCGAAAATGGAGGGCCGCAGTTTGCGCCGGTAAGCACCGAAGAGGGCAAAGAATACCCAGGCCGCCAACAGCGTCCCCAGGGAGTACTGCCAACGGTAGGGGAAATCGGGCAGCGCCAGGTAGAGGCCCAGCACGGAGGAGAGGATGGCGGAAACCCCATCCCAAACCAATAAAAGGGAGATGACACCCATAAAAAACTTCCTTTCGCACAAATGGGAAACATTCACTAGTCTTTCCCGTTTTTTGCCCAAAACACCCATGGGGATCCAGCCGGGCGTTTGGGCCCAATTTAATGGGAATCAAAATCGGGAAATTGCCATCAATCGGGTGAAAAACGGCGTCCGGCTTCATTTTGGGGGATTAAAACCGGAATTTTGTATTAAAAAGGGGATTTTTGCGGGAAAATCCCGGTATTTCTCTTGCAATCACGGTTGGAGATTGGTATAATAACCACAGGCAAGCTGTGGAAGAAGCAGGGGCCCGTCGGCATATTGGCTGGGCGGCCTGCCAAAACTCCCCATGGGGGGCCACCGCTTGTGGGATGGCCGGGGAATCGTCCCCACGGCCGTTTTTTGCGTATGGGCGGATAAGCCGTTCCGCCCTATTTGGTAGAATACCACATTTTGGGGGAGGTTTGCCCCAAAAGCACGTGATTTTTCACCGCCGCTGGAAAAAAGCGGCCCCGGGCAGGACCGGAGGCACACAGCTTTGCAGTGGCTTTTGTAGGAAAGGAGGTGGCGCCGTGAATCCCGACCCTGGCAGCCAAAGGCAGAGGAAAGCAAAAATACCAGGCGGCGCTCACCTTGTAAGTGTCCGCCCAATTTGAGGGGGAGACATATGCTGAACTATTTTAAAACTGTAGATGGCCGGATCACCCGGCTCTCCGCCCCGGAGGATGGGTGCTGGGTTTCCGCCGTAGCGCCCGACCCACAGGAGGTCGCCTATCTGGTGGAGGAACTGGGCCTTGACTCCGGCTTTGTCCGCTCGGCGCTGGATGAGGAGGAATCCTCCCGCATTGAGGCGGAGGAGGACCAGACCCTGGTGATTGTGGACGTGCCAGTGGTGGACGATTCGGTCACCGATTCCCAAGAGGAGAAGACCATCCTCTACACCACCATGCCCATCGGCATCATCCTAGCGGAAAAGTTTGTGGTCACCATCTGTCAAAAGGAGTTTGCCGTCATTGAGCAGATGGAAAACGGCGCGGTGAAAAACCTGCAAACCGCCCAGAAGCCCCGGTTCCTGCTCACCATCCTGCTGCGGGTGGCAAGCCGGTTTCTGTTGTATCTGAAGCAGATTGACCGGATTTCCAGCTCCACCGAAAAGCAGCTGCACCAGTCCATGCGCAACAAGGAGCTGATCCAGCTTTTGGGGCTGGAAAAATCCTTGGTTTACTTTTCCACTTCCCTGAAATCCGATGAGATCACCATGGAGAAGATCCTTCGCGGACGGATCATCAAGCTCTACGACGAGGACCAGGACATCCTGGAGGACGTGCTCATCGAGATCAAGCAGGCCATTGAGATGTGCAACATCTACTCCGGCATCTTGTCGGGGACGATGGATGCCTTTGCCTCTATCATCTCCAACAACCTGAACATCGTCATGAAAATCCTCACCTCCATCACCATTTTGATGGCCATCCCCACTATGGTGTCCAGCTTCTACGGCATGAATGTGGAAGGGCTGCCTTTCCCGGTGTTTTGGATGCCCATCCTCCTGTCGGTGGTGCTCACCATTTTGGTGGCCATCGCACTGGTGAAAAAAGGAATGTTCAGCTGATTGTATCATAGAAAAAGCCCAGCCAAATCCGGCTGGGCTTTTTATTTTACTCAAAAAGGATTAGTTCTTTGGCGTAGGGAAGGGTCTCTGCCCAATGGCAGAAGTCGTGCCACTCCTGCAGCTTGTGGTTTTTCCGGGAACGCACCATCCCCACCAGGTTTTCATAGTTCATGGTGACGGTGCGCATCTGGTTGTAGCTGGAGGGCAAAAATTGGATGATGCTGTACCAGATGTCCTTGTCCTTGGTTTTCTGGTACTGCTGGCGCAGCTCCTCCAAAAAGGCGATGACCCTATCCATCTGCTCCAGGGTTTGGGGATTCATGTGGTCGCAGCTGAAATCCTCCCGGGAGAAGGGCTTGGCGTGGATTTTGTGCATGGTACTGGTGGAGTTGGCCACCGTCCCCACCTTGTAGGTGTCAAACTCTTTCCACCAATAGAGGGGGGCAGTGATGTCCACTGAAACAAAAATCTGCCGGATAAACTTGCGGTGGTCGCTGCCGCTGCGGCAGAGGCGGGCAGCCAGATCCAGGTCGTTGGGGCCGAGGACAAAGCGCCCGTCCTCAAAGGAGCTGTCGCTGCGGTCCCAGCTGTTCATAGGGTTGCGGGCGCCGCGGATGGCGTTGTGAAGGTTCATGACTTCGGTGCGTTCCAGGTTGATCATGGGGGGCTCTCCTTTCGCAAGAGGGCGGGTATTACACGTTGAATCGGAAGAGGATGATGTCCCCATCCTGGACCACATACTCCTTGCCCTCCAGGCGGACAAGGCCCTTTTCTTTGGCGGCGGCCATGGAGCCGCAGGCCATCAGGTCGTCAAAGGAGACGATTTCTGCCCGGATGAATCCCTTTTCAAAGTCGCTGTGAATTTTACCGGCGGCTTGGGGGGCCTTGGTGCCCCGGGTGATGGTCCAGGCACGGACCTCCTGTTTGCCGGCGGTCAGGTAGGAGATGAGGCCCAGGAGTTCGTAGCATTTCTGGATGAGCCGGTCCAGGCCGGATTTTTCCAGCCCCAGCTCTTCCAGGAACATGAGCTTGTCCTCCCGGGACATGTCGGCGATGTCCTCTTCCAGCTTGGCGCAGATGGGCAGGACCTGGCTTTTCTCTGCGGCGGCGATCTCCTGGACTTCCTGGTAGAAGGGGTTTTCCTCCACATTGCCGGAGAAGTCGCCCTCGCTCATGTTGGCAGCGTAGATGATGGGCTTGGCGGAGAGCAGGGGAATGTCGGAGAAGATTTCCTTTTCCGCGTCGGAAAGGAGTTCAAACCCCCGGGCGGAGAGGCCCTCCTCTAAGTGGTGTTTCAGCCGTTCCAGCATCTCCACCTCTGCCAGGAATTTTTTATCCCCTTTGGCAGCTTTGGAGGCCCGGTCGATCCGCCGGTCCACAATGTCGATGTCCGAGAAGATCAGTTCCAGGTTGATGGTCTCAATGTCCCGTTTGGGGCCGATGGAGCCGTCCACGTGGACGATCTCCCCATCCTCAAAACAGCGGACCACGTGGACGATGGCGTCCACCTCCCGGATGTGGGAGAGGAATTTGTTCCCTAAGCCCTCGCCTTTGGAGGCTCCCTTGACCAGGCCGGCGATATCCACAAACTCAATCATCGCCGGGGTGTATTTGTCCGGTTCATACATTTCGGCCAGCTTGTCCAGCCGGTAGTCGGGGACAGCCACCACACCCACGTTGGGTTCAATGGTGCAGAAGGGGTAGTTTGCGGCCTGTGCGCCGGCGTTAGTAATTGCGTTAAACAGGGTGCTTTTGCCCACGTTGGGCAGCCCCACAATACCTAATTTCATTGTTTTCCTCCAGATTATTTCCCTGCCTGCCCGCATGGCGGCGGGCAAGGGGGAATATTAAATCCTATTATACTGTGTGCGCCCAGTTTTTTCAACAACCACACGTTTACTCCGAGGGGGGAAAAGGTTCAAAAATTATTCACCTTTCCATCGCAAAGTATTGTATAATAAGAATAAAACAGGGAAAAACCGCGGGATAGCCGACTTTTTGCCCCGCGCGCCATAGAATGAGAAAAGGAAGGTAGATTGCCATGTTGATGGGTAAAATTCTTGTTGCGGACGACGACCGGAACATAGCGGAGCTGTTGCGGCTCTATTTGGAAAAAGAGGGGTACACCGTGTCGGTGGCCGGGGATGGGGAAGAGGCCCTTGCCCGCTTCTCTGCTGACAGCCCAGACATGGTGCTTCTGGACATCATGATGCCAAAGCTGGACGGCTGGCAGGTCTGCCGGGAGATCCGGAAAAAAAGCAACTGCCCCATCATCATGATCACCGCAAAAGGCGAGACCTTTGACAAGGTCCTAGGCCTGGAGCTGGGGGCGGATGACTATGTGGTCAAACCCTTTGACGCCAAGGAGATCATAGCCCGGATCAAGGCAGTCATGCGCCGCACTGGCAAATCTTCGGCCGAGAACGACATCAAAGAAGTCAGCTACGACAAGCTGGTGGTCAACATGACCAAGTATGAACTGAAGGTGGATGGCAAGGTGGTGGACACTCCGCCCAAGGAGCTGGAGCTCCTCTACCACCTGGCCAGCAATCCCAACCGGGTTTACACCCGGGATCAGCTGTTGGACGAGGTCTGGGGCTTTGAATACTACGGGGATTCCCGGACAGTGGACGTCCACGTCAAGCGCCTGCGGGAAAAGCTGGAGGGCGTCTCCGACCAATGGAGCCTAAAAACCGTTTGGGGCGTGGGCTACAAATTTGAAGTGAAGGAATAATGCAGAATGCAAAAAAGCCTGTTTTCTAAATTCTTCACCGTCTGTTTGTCCATCATTCTGGCCAGCATCTCCATCCTCGGGGTGGTGTTGCTGGTCTTTGCTTCCCAGTATTTTAAAAATGATAAGTTTGACCTGCTCAGCCGCAACGTGGTGCAGGCAGTGGCCATCACCAGCAACGTCACCACCCAAGGGGAAGGCGGCTACTATGTGGACTCCACCAGGGCCATGTCCGGATATTCTATCCTGGGAAATGCCATCGACGCCGACATCTTCCTAGTGGACCAGTACGGCAAGACCTTGATCTGCACCCACCGGGCCTCTTGCATCCACACCACCTATATGATCAGTGAAAAGATTATGGAGGAAGCCCGGGAAGGGGAATACCGGGAAATGGGCAGTCTCGGCGGAATCTACAGCGAGCCATATTATACAGTGGGCCGCCCGATTAAAGCACAGGATGGCTCGGTGATAGGGGTGGTATTTGCCTCTACCAGCGCCGAAGGCATGACCTCCTTCCTCCTGGAGATTTTCAAGATGTTCCTGTTCAGCGCCATTGCGGTGCTGGCTCTTTCTTTTATTGTCATCTACTTTGTCACCGACCGGCTGGTCCGTCCCCTGCGGGAGATGGCCGACGCCACCCAAAGCTTTTCCAAGGGGGACTTTGCAGTGCGGGTGCCGGTGGAGGGATATGACGAGGTGAGCAAGCTGGCTATGGCCTTCAACACTATGGCTTCCAGCCTGGCGGCACAGGACCAGACCAGCCGCAGCTTCATCGCCAATGTCTCCCACGAACTGAAAACCCCCATGACCACCATCAGCGGCTTTATCGACGGCATCCTGGACGGCACCATCCCAGAGGAGAAGCAGCGCCACTATCTGACCATTGTCTCAGAGGAGGTCAAGCGCCTTTCCCGGCTGATCAAATCCATGCTCAACATCGCCAAGATCGAGGCGGGGGAGATGGTGATCAAGCCGGTGCCGGTGGACATCAACGACATTGTCTGCCGCACGGTGTTCACCTTTGAGAAGGCTATTGAGGAAAAGCGCTTGGATATCCGCGGCTTGGATGTGGATAAAATCATGGTGGAAGCTGACCCCGACCTGATCCATCAGGTGGTGTACAACCTGATTGACAACGCGGTGAAGTTTGTCAATGAGGGTGGGTACATCGAATTCAGCTACACAGTGGATACCGCCATGACCTACATTGGGGTGAAAAACTCCGGCCAGGGGCTGACCAAAGAGGAAGTCCCCCGGGTATTCGACCGGTTTTACAAGACCGACAAATCCCGCAGCCTGGACAAAAACGGAGTGGGCCTCGGCCTGCATATTGTCCGGTCTATCATCAACCTCCACTCTGGGGATATTATGGTCCGCAGCGTGGAAGGGGAGTACTGTGAATTTGTCTTCAGCCTGCCTACCCTCCACCAAAAAAATGGCCAATCCATCTTCCGCAAGGGGGAAAAAGGGAAGTAGCGGGGTGCTCCTGTTAAAAGTTTCTGTCAAAAACGTTTTCCCAATTTTCAAAAGATGTTATTTTTACATTCAAAATTGCGGGTTATACTGATACCAGTAGCTCAGATAAGAGCAAACGAGATTGACTGATCCGCAGTCAGGAAAGGGAGTAACCACCATGAGTGATACCAATTACAACGACCGCGACCCGTTTGAAGGGGATACCCCAAAGGATGAGAACGGTTTTCAGGATTCTACCGCATCAGGGGAAGGCCCATACGGCCCCAATTCCAGTGCAAACGGCCAGCAGCCCGGCTGGGGGCCGGGGAACCAGCAGCAGGGTTCGTCATACCAATACAACCCCAATGCGGGCTGGGCAGGTGGCTCTTCTGCCGACCGGGAGGAATACAAATGGAATTTCGCAGACTATGAAAGCGCCTCCGAACCGCCCAAAGCCCGGGCCAAACGCTCCCGCGGGTTCACCGTCTTTGCGTCGATCCTCTGTGTGGTGCTGGCCATCGGCGTCTTAAGCTTTGCCGGATACGGCGTCTACAGCATGGTGGGCGACCGGGATCAGAAAAATGTCGATTCCAGTTCCAGCCAGACCCAGATGCCCGGCCTCTCCATCCAAGAGAAACCTGCCACCAGCGAACAGGCTGCGGCGGACGGCAGCCTGACCACCACCCAGATCATCAAAAAGGTGAAGCCCTCGGTGGTTGGCATCGTCACCTACCAGGGGAACAACAGCTTTGCCTCCTCCGGTGCGGGCAGCGGTATTATCATGACCAGCGATGGCTATATCCTCACCAATGCCCATGTGGTGGAGAAGGCTGTGGGCATCAAGGTGGTGCTGGATAACGGGGAGGAGTACTCTGCCTCTCTCATCGGTTCCGATACCCGGACGGATATCGCAGTGATTAAAATTGAGGCCCAGAACCTGACCTATGCCGACTTCGGCAACTCCGACCAGGTGGAGGAAGGGGAACGGGTGGTGGCCATCGGCAATCCCACCGGCATGCAGCTGGCAGGCAGTACCACCCAGGGTATCATCTCCGCCCTGGATCGGGCTGTCAAGAGTGAAAACGGCTATACCATGCGCTTCCTTCAGACCGATGCGGCTATCAACCCCGGCAATTCCGGCGGCCCCTTGGTCAATGAATTTGGCCAGGTCATCGGCATAAACTCCGCCAAGTATGTCAACGAAGGGTATGAGGGCATCGGCTTCGCCATCCCCATCAACGACGCCCTGCCTATCGTGGAGCAGCTGATTACCAATGGCAAAGTCACCGGCCGCCCCATGCTGGGTATCACCGGTGAACCCATTGATTCGGTACTCTCCCGGATGTACAGCGTCCCCACCGGCGTTCACATTTTATCGGTGGACCCCAATGCCGACATCGCCTCTAAGAACGTGGTCCCAGGGGACATTATCACCCAGGTCAACGGCACGGCGGTGGCTTCGGCGGACGATATCAGCCAGGTGCTGGATGGCTTTAAACCCGGCGATAAGGTGAAATTGACTATCTACCGCCGCTCCAACTCCAGCGTGGGAGGACGGACCTTTGAGGTCTCGGTCACCCTGATGAGCGACAACGGCGATGGCACCGTGAGCCCCGCCAGCAAATAAGGCTCTACAAATTCCGGCCGGTCTCCTTTGGGGGCCGGCTTTTTGTCTGCCTTTTCCAAAACGTGTAAAATTTTTCGGGGAAGGAAATGGAGGTTCCCCCCTCCTGCCTCCACTGGGATTGTGGAAAAAGACGGCTTCCTCTGGAAAACGGGGGCCCTCCGTCCATCCCGCCAAGGGAGCGCCGGGGCGGTTCCCGCATAGGATGGAGGGTACCCCAACAAGCGGCGGGGTCCGCAAGGGTGGCAATTGTTGCCCAGGAAGAGCCATACGGAACCAACTCTGCCGCATCCAAATAAGCCGGGGCCCAACTGGGCCCCGGCTTTGGGTGATGGGACAAGCCACACCGGATTTTATCCGCATTTGACAAGGAAAAACCGAATAATTTGTAAATTTTCCCTGGCTGGCGTGGGGGATGGGGGTGCCGCAGTTGACCTTTTGCGCCCTGTGGTTTAAAATAGTATGCGTGTAAATCTGCGCTGCGGCCAGTATTTTATTTGACAGGAGACGTTTTTATGATACAGATTTCCCCCTCCATGCTATCCTGTGACTTTGCCCATATGGCCGACGAGGCGAAGGCCATTGTGGACGCCGGGGCGGACATGCTTCACATCGACGTGATGGATGGCCACTTCGTCCCCAACCTGACCCTGGGTGCGCCCATCCTCAAGTGCTTATCCAAGGCAGTTCCCGCCTTCTATGATGTCCACCTGATGATCAGCGACCCCCTGCGGTATGCAGAGGACTTCGCCAAAGCCGGCGCCGACCTCATTGTATTCCACCTGGAGAGCGACAGCGACCCGGACAAGACCATTGCGGCCATCAAGGGGCTGGGCAAAAAGGTGGGCATCGCCCTGAAACCGGGAACCCCGGCCCAGGCGGCTTTCCCCTACCTGGACCAGGTGGACCTGGTTCTGGTGATGACCGTGGAGCCCGGTTTCGGCGGCCAGAGCTTTATGGGGGACATGATGCCCAAAGTTAACGCCATCCGCAGGGAGTGTGATGCCCGCGGCCTTTCCATGGACATCCAGGTGGACGGTGGAATCAATGGGGAAACCGCTGCCATTGTGGCCCAAAATGGGGCAAATGTGCTGGTGGCTGGGTCGGCGGTGTTTGGCAAACCCGACTACCGGCAGGCAGTGGCCGCCATCCGGGAGAGCGCTCAGGCGGCCTATCCCCGGGCAAAATAATAAGAGAGTTTGTCAATGGCATTGCCCAGGATGACCGGTGCGCCGTGTTCTTCCACCACAGCGGCGGCGGCGGGGCCTTCCCCGGCCAGTTCGCCGTATTCAGCCAGCAGGGTGGAGGCCCGGGAGCCGGTGCGGCCCAAGGGGTAGAGAATCATCCGGTAGCCCTTGTCCATTCGGTACAGGGAACTTTTATAAATCCGGTGGCAGCACAGCCGGAACAGCCTAACCGACCCGTCGATCACCGTGTCGATGTCCTCGAAGGCGTAGACCAGGGGGCCGAACCCCCCTTTCCCCAGAGCAGGGCGTCCGGGAGGGGGAACGGCGGTAAAGAGGAGGGTGCAGCCATCCTCCTCGCCGGGATAGGCCTCGATGAGAAGCCGCCCATCCCCAGGGGTAAAGCCGCACTCCAGCCGGGCGCGGCTCAGGATCTCGCTGACCATCATGCGGGTGGCGGAATCGGCATAGTCCATCCCGTCGTAGGTGACCAGGAATTCCTCCAGGTCCTCCGCGGTGAGCCGCACCCGCAGTTTGTTGCCGTCTAGGCGCTCAAAATACATAACCCAACCACCTTCCGCCGCCTCAAATGCGGCGTTATTGCCCAAATGTGGGATATTGGAAACCCTAGAAAGGGGGAGTATCGTTTCGTGGAAGATATTTTTACCCGTGGAATCGTGTTGGAACAGCATAAAGAGCCGGCTCTTTCCCGGGATTTGCAGGAATTTACCAGCCCAGGCCCATCGGCTTTGATGGAGCGGGAACCAGCTGCCGACCCCGATGCCCTGACCGCAGAGGAGATCATCACCATCGCCAAGGAGGCGGGCATCATCGATGAATCTGACGGCATGCCGCTGTGGGAGAAGCTCCGGCAGGGCGGAAGCCAGGGAATTTCCGTCCTGGCGGTGGATGCCATCGACGACGAGCCCTATATCTCCAGCCAGCTCTGCCCAGCCATCCAGCTGGGGGATCAAATGGCGGGAGGGGCGCGCCTGGCTCAAAAAGCCCTGGGCGCCCAGGAGAGCTTTGTGGCCATTTATAAGCACCTGATGGATGTGGAAACCAAAATCCCCCAGGAGATCGCTGGACTCCCCGTCCACCGGATCACCGGGGGCTACCCTGCGGAATACCGGGCGAACCGACAGTTGCAGGATAAAAACACCCTGCTGCTGGGGGCCTGCGCTATGATTCACCTTTGGCGGGCCGTTTACCAAAACCGGAAACAGGATACTTGTTTTGTCACGGTGGCCGGCAACTGCATCGCCAACCCAATGAACCTGGAAGTCACCATCGGCATGACAGCTATGCAGCTTCTGGAGCGGTGCGGCCTGGCCCAGAACCCCACCCGGATCGTCGCCGGTGGTTCGATGATGGGCTACGGCGTGCTGGACCCGGAGAAAACTTTGGTGGGCCCCACCACCCGGGGGCTCATCGCCTTCCGGGAGTACAGCAAGCATGTGGGGTACACCTGCATCGGCTGCGGCCGCTGCACCAAGGTCTGCCCTCAGGGACTTTCACCCTATTATCTCTACCAGTTTATCACCCGCAAAAAGATGAAGTACATCGACCGGTTTGACCTGGAGCGCTGCATCGGCTGCGGGACTTGCAGCTATGTCTGCCCGGCCAAGCTGGACCTTTCCACCATCATTTTCACCGGAAAAGTGGAACGGCTCGCCAAGGCGGGGAAGGAGGTCACCTATGAAACTGATGCCCAGTAGCCCGCCCCACATCCGTTCCCAGGACAGCAATGCCACGGTGATGTTCTATGTGATCTGCGCCCTGGGGTCCCTCTATTTTATGGGGACCTTCTTCTACGGCATGCGCGCTTTGGTTCTGGGGGTTCTTTCGGTGGTCACCTGCCTGGCGACCGACCTGCTCTGCACCCGGCTGGCAGGGCGGAAAATCTGCCTGTGGGATTATTCCAGCATAGTCACCGGCATGTTGATCCCCTTGTTTATGCCTGCCTCCATCAGTTATTGGATTGTGGTTGCGGCAGGGGTGTTCGCCATTGCAGTGGCCAAGCATCCCTTCGGCGGTTTGGGGCAGAATATCTTTAACCCGGCTGCGGCGGGCATCGCCTTTGCCACAGTTTGTTTCCCAGTGGCAATGTTCACTTACCCTGCCCCTATGGGAAAGCTGGCCCTTGACCCAGTCCTCACGGTGAAAGCGGCCCAGTCCGCCGCCCAGACGCTTCAGCTGGGGGGGATTCCCAAATTCAGCACCATGGAGATTTTCCTGGGCAGCATGCCCGGCTCTATGGGAGCCACTAACATCTTACTTTTGATTGCCTGTCTGATATGCCTTGCGCTGATCAATGTCATCGACATCAAGCCGGCCCTCGCCTTTTTGGGGGCGTCGGCCGTGTTTGCCTTGGTGCTGCCCCGGTCGGGAATGGGGGCGGTCCAGTCCATCCTGATGGAGCTGACCAGCGGCAGTCTGCTGCTGACAGCGGTGTTCCTGCTGAACGACCCGGCCACCACCCCCAAACGGGAGACCTCCAAAATTTTTTACGGGGTGCTCTGCGGCGTGGCGGCTATGCTTTTCCGCCGGGCGGGGGGCTACGAGGAGACGGCGGTGTTCGCCATTTTGCTGATGAACGCCTTCTCCTTTGCCATCGACCTGAAAAATGAATCCATCCACAGCGAGGGAAGGAGGCGCCGCGTTGAAACTGACAAATCTCAGAAGGCATAGGGATGCCATGGCCCTGACCCGTGGGGTGCTATCGGAGAACCCGGTACTCCTGTGCGGCCTGGCCCTTCCCATCGCCATCATGGGCACGACCAGCCTGCGGAGCGGGGTGGCCCTCTCTCTGGCCATGTTCTGCTCTATGGTGCCCGCCATGTGGGTGGCCTGTGTGTTCAGCCCCCAAATCCCCAAGATGGCCCGGATGCCGGCATGCGTTGTCACCGCTATGGCAGCCTTACAGGTTGCGGCCCTGTTCATCCGGTACATCAGTCCCAGCATCTTCGACTCCATGGGGATTTACTTCCCCTTGCTGGCGGTCAACTCCCTGATGATCACCCGCGCTATGCAATACGCGCCCCAGGTCAAACCCCAGTATGCCCTTTTGGACGGGGCGATGCAATCCCTAGGATTTGCGGTGGTGGCGGTGCCTCTGTCTGCTTTCCGGGAGCTGTTTGGTTCTGGCACCCTGTGGGGGAAAGCAGTCCCGGTCCCCTTTACGTCCGGCGGATTGCTACTGCCCTTTTTTGGATTCCTTGTGGTGGGGTTTCTCTCCGCCTTTTTCCGCTGGGCAGACCGGCTGATTAAGCAATTTTATATTGTTCGAGAAAACCGGGAGGCCGCCCCGCCCCCCAAACGCCGCCGGCCGCGGCCCGCTGCAAAGGAGGGATAGGCCATGTTGCAACTGCTCGCTGATTTTTTTGTGGCCGCGCTGACGGCCATTGCCCTGGAAAACGTGGTCTTTGCCCGCGGTTTGGGGCCGTTCCATCTGGGGGAGTCCGCCCCCCAGGATTTGGTGGTGTTCGGGGCGCTGGTCACCGGCATCACCACCTTATCCAGCGTGTTGTGCTGGGCGGTGGACACCCTGCTAAAACCCTTCGGGCTGCCCCTGTATGTAAGAAGCATCGCATTTTTGCTCTGTATCTGCATACTCTATTTTGGAAGCTATGCCGGACTCGCCAAAAAGGCGCCGGGTCTCCTCGCCCAATATCAGGGGGAACTCTCCCGCGCAGCCTTCAACAGCGCGGCTTTTGGGGCTCTCCTGGTGGCTGCCTCTGAGCGGTACAGCCTGGGCGGTTGGATCGGCTTTGGCTTGGGTTCCGGCATCGGGTACACCGGCGCCCTCCTGCTTCTCTACATCGCCCAAGAACAATTCCAGATGATGGACATTCCCAAAGTGTTTAGAGGGCTGCCCATCCTTCTGGTGTATATCGGCATCATCAGCCTGTCCATCTACGGGCTGATTGGCCATCAGCTCCCCGCATAACCAAGACTGGAGGTGGAAGGTTCCATGGCAAAACCCCAGAAGATCAAACGGCATCAAAAAATCAACTGGAGCGGCCGCGGCCGCAATCGGAGGGCAACCCTGCCGGAGACGGCATTGGTGGTCGTCCTGTTGGCGGTAGTAGCCGGGTTGGGTTGGCTTTTGTACACCCCTGTATACAATTTTATCATGGGGCTTACGCTGGAGCCTTCCCAACAGCCTACCCAGTCTCAGAGCGCTCCGGAAACCCCGGAACCCTTGCCCCAGGAATCCCAGCCGGAAGAGGGGAGCTCCTCCCAGCCAGAGGAAAACCATCCCCCAGTGACGGTGCTGGGGGAGATCCGTGGGGTGTATATGCCCGCCGCCTACCAGCAGAGCGACCTGCTCGCAGACCGGTTTTTGGACAGCCTCCAGGGGTCGGATATCAACGCAGTACTGGTGGATTTGAAGGATGCCAATGGCGTGGTCCATTACCAAAGCAGCTTGGAACAGGTGGCGGCAAACGGCGCCCAATCGGAACAGGCTGTGGATGCGGCCTGGCTGGTGAAAAAGCTCAAGGACCGGGGCTATACCCCCATCGGCCGGGTGTCCGCTTTCCAAGACAAGACCGCCCCCCGCTCCATGGCGGACAGCGCGGTGAAATACCAGGGCACCCAGACCAACTGGATTGACAATTCCCTGCAGAACGGGGGGAAGCCCTGGCTCAACCCTTATAGCCTGGATGCCCAAAACTATATCTCCGACATCGCTTATGAAGCGGCGGAAAAGGGATTTGAGATCATCATCCTGGATTCGGTCCAGTTCCCCACCGGCTACAGCTTGGAGTTGGCCACCTATGGGGACACCGGCGGCAGAAGCCGGCAGGAGGTGCTCACCCAGTTTGCTGACCGGGTGAGCGAACGGCTAGCAGGCCGCGATTGCCGGGTGCTGGTCCAGGTGTTCTCCGGCACCATGCTCACCGGCGACGCTTACGGGGAGGACCCGGCAGCGCTGATCCGGGACCGTGGGGTCATCGACCTGTCCCCCGCCATGCTGGGCGCTTGGTTCCAGCTGGGGGAGGAGCGGATCGAAAACCCGGTGCAAAAGCCCTATGAGATCGTCAATTTCCTCTTGGAGCACATAGGGCCTCAGGCGGGGACTATCGCCATCCTACAGGATTACACCGCCTCCTGGCTGGCCGGCGAACCCTATGGCCGGGCCCAGGTAGAGGAGCAGTTGCGGGCTTTGCGGGACAATGGGCTCAACAGCTATATCCTATACGACCCAGAGGGAACCTACGATTTAAAATAGCGCAGCGGCCGGGGGCGGCAAAACCCCCGGCCTTTTTATGCCCCGGCACCTTGGTTTAGAAGATGAAAATGAGGGACGCCGGGGAAAGCTTTTGACCTGCCACAACAGCTGTGATACAATAATCGCAAAGCAATTATTGGGGAAGAAAATTGCTTTTTGCCACACAGCGGCAACGCAATTTTGAGGGGCCGCACCGCAATTCTTACAGTTTATGAAGATTTTGTGGTATATTAAAGTTAGAAAGAGAATCTATACGAACAATGGCATTGATTGATAGGAGGTATTTATCATGGCAGTTCCAACCCCGCACAACGCGGCGAAAGCCGGTGACATCGCATCCACTGTCCTCATGCCCGGCGACCCCCTGCGGGCCAAATTTATCGCGGAGACCTTTTTGACCGATCCGGTCTGCTACAACACCGTCCGGGGGATGTACGGATACACCGGGTATTACAAAGGCAAGCGGGTCTCAGTCCAGGGCAGCGGCATGGGGGTGCCCTCCATCGGCATCTACTCCCATGAGCTGTACAACTTCTACGGGGTCGAGAACATCATCCGGGTGGGCTCCGCCGGCGCCATCGACCCCAGCTTGAAAATGCGGGACCTGGTCATTGCCATGGGGGCCTGCACCAACTCCAACTACGCCGCCCAGTATGAGCTGCCGGGCACCTATGCCCCCATCGCCAGCTATTCCCTGGTGGAGAAGGCGGTAAATGCCGCCCGTGCCCGGAACCTGCCGGTCAAGGTGGGCAACGTGCTGTCCAGCGACATCTTTTACGACGAGTCCGCTCCTCTCCTGAAATGGCAGAAGATGGGAGTACTGGCGGTGGAGATGGAATCCGCCGGCCTCTACATGAACGCCGCCCGGGCGGGCAAGAATGCGCTGACCCTGCTGACCATCTCCGACTGCCCCTTCACTGGGGAGGAGACCACCGCCGAGGAGCGGCAGAACACCTTCACCCAGATGATGGAGATCGCTTTGGAAATAGCGGAATAACCGAAAGGAAGAAACCAATATGAAACGGCTGTTTTTAATTGTGCTGGACAGCTTTGGCATCGGCGAGCTACCCGATGCGGCGGAGTATGGTGACGCCGGGAGCAACACCCTGGCGGCCATTGCCGCTTCCCCGGAATTTGACACCCCCAACCTGAAAAAGCTGGGCTTTTTCAACATTGATGGGGTAACTTGTGGAGAAAAAGAGCCCGCCCCCACCGGCTCTTATGCCCGGATGGCAGAAAAAAGCAAGGGCAAGGACACCACCATCGGCCACTGGGAGATCGCCGGGATGGTCTCGCCCCGGCCGCTGCCCACCTACCCCGACGGCTTCCCCTCAGAGGTCATCGAAGAGTTTGAGCGGCGCACTGGCCGAGGGACCCTCTGCAACAAGCCTTACTCCGGCACCCAATTGATCCTGGACTACGGGCGGGAACACGAGAAGACCGGGTCCCTCATCGTCTACACTTCAGCGGACAGCGTGTTCCAGATTGCCGCCCACGAGGAGGTCGTCCCTCTGGAAGAGCTCTACCGGGATTGTGAAATCGCCCGGGATCTCCTCCAAGGGGAGCACGGGGTGGGCCGGGTCATTGCACGTCCGTTTGTGGGGCAATACCCCGACTACAAGCGGACCAGCAACCGCCACGACTTTTCCCTGATGCCGCCCCGGGACACCATGCTGGACCATCTGCGCCGGGCGGGCAAGGAGACCATCGGGGTGGGTAAAATTTACGACATCTTTGCCGGGAAGGGGATTTCCCGGTTCACCCGCACCAAAGACAACGCCGACGGCATGGAACAGGCTATCGCCTTGGCAGGGGAGGACTTCGAGGGCCTCTGCTTTGTCAACCTGGTGGATTTTGACATGGTCTACGGCCACCGCAACAATGTGGATGGTTACGCCGCTGCGGCCACTGCCTTTGACCGGGATCTGGCCCGCCTGATGGGGAAACTCCGGGAGGGGGATGTAGTCATCCTCACCGCTGACCACGGCTGTGACCCCTCCACACCCAGCACCGACCACAGCCGGGAATACACCCCCATGGTGATCTTCGGCGACCGGATCAAAGCCGGGGTAAACTTGGGCACCCGGCCCACCTTTGCGGATATCGCCGCGACAGTACTCGACTATCTGGGGGCACAGGGGGAGACCGACGGGACCTCCTTTCTGCCCCAAGTGCTGCGGTAAGGGGGATGAAAATGGAGTACCAGCCTTTGATTGAAGCAGCCCTGGCAGCCCGGGAATTTGCCTATGTGCCCTATTCCGGGTTTGCGGTGGGTGCCGCCCTTTTAACCAAATCCGGCAAGGTGTATACCGGCTGCAATGTGGAATCCGCCTCCTATACCCCCTCCAACTGTGCTGAGCGCACAGCGGTGTTCAAGGCGGTCTCGGAAGGGGAGCGGGAGTTTTTGGCCATCGCCATAGCTGCCGGCCCGGTGGGGGAGAAGGCCCCTCTCTCCCGGTATGTGTCCCCCTGCGGGGTGTGCCGGCAGGTGCTGCGGGAGTTTGACAAAGGTGACATGCAGGTAATATTATGCAGGGATGTGGAGGATTTTCAGGTCCACACCCTGGCAGAATTGCTGCCTTTTTCCTTTGCAGAGGAGGATATGGGGCGTTGAATTCGTCCCAATTCCCTATAAATTTCATTGATGCAATAAGGATTTTGGATAGATTTTTAAAATGACAAACGGTTAAATTTTAGTAAAAATCCTGTAACTTTCTTGCAAAGATTCCTGGGATAGGGTATATTGGTAATAGTCGTGAGACGTGAAAACCATTCCAAACAAATGGAGGTAAACGGAAAATGAAAAAGTTACTTGCAATCCTGATGGCGTCGGCCATGGTGCTGACGGTGGCAGGCTGCGGCGGCGGTGGGAATTCTTCCTCCACTGGCAGCGAGTCTTCCAGCACCCCCGAGGGCGGCGAGGAAGTCAAATTCTCCTCTGCCATGGTCACCGACGTGGGCGGCGTAAACGACCAGTCCTTCAACCAGTCCGCCTGGGAAGGCCTGCAGACCGCCCAGAAGGACATGGGGATCGAGGTCAAGTATATCGAATCCAAACAGGAAGCGGAGTACGGCCCCAACCTGGAAATCCTCGCGGATGAAGGTCACGACCTGATCTGGGGCGTTGGCTTTATGCTGCAGAGTGCCGTTATGGATGCGGCGGCCAAGAACCCCGACACTATGTATGCCCTGGTGGACTCCGACTTCGGTGCGGATGCCCCCAAAAACACCATCGGCGTCCTGTTCCGCGCGCAGGAGCCTTCCTTCCTGGTTGGCTACATCGCCGGTAAGGTCACCGAGACCGGCAAAGTCGGTTTTGTGGGCGGCGTAAAAGGCGAGGTTATTGATCAGTTCGAGTACGGTTTCCGCGCCGGCGTTGCCTATGCGGCAAAAGAGCTGGGCAAAGAGATCACCGTTGACGTGCAGTACGCCAACAGCTTCGGCGATTCTGGCCTTGGCAAATCCATCGCCCAGAAGATGTATGCCGAGGGCTGTGACATCGTCTTCCATGCGGCGGGCAACGTCGGCGTCGGCGTTATCGAAGCCGCCAAAGAGAACGACAAATGGGTCATCGGTGTCGACCAGGATCAGAACCATCTGGCTCCTGACAACGTGCTGACTTCCGCCATGAAGATGGTGGGCAAAGCCATGAATATCGTCATCCAGGACATGATCGACGGCAAGGATCTGGGCGGCCAGACCCTGGTGTTCGGCATCAAAGAGGGTTGTGCAGGCATCGCTCCCACCTCTGAAAAGAATGTTCCTGAGGATGTTTTGGCCGACACCATTGTCCTGGAGGAGAAGATCGTCTCCGAAGAGATCGTTCCTCCCTACAGCGAGGATACCTTCAACGCGTTTATCGAATCCTTGGCCAAATAATTTCACGTTTCAAAAACAAAGGCAGGGGGCCGGTGGGTCCCCTGCCTTTTTGTGTGCTTGGCCATCCTTTCCAACAGGAATTTCATCAAAAGCAATAGATTTTTGCCGCAAGATCAGGTATACTGAATACAGGATACGGGGAAATTCTTCCGGCTTTTGCCGGAATGGGAGGAGGAATCAATTTGGAGCAGGATGCGAACCGTTATGCGGTACAGATGAAAGGCATCTCAAAATACTTCGGCTCGTTCTGCGCCCTTGACCAGGTGGATTTGGAGGTTCAAAAAGGCACCGTCCACGCCCTGTTGGGGGAAAATGGAGCGGGCAAATCTACCTTGATGAATGTGTTGTACGGCCTTTATCAGGCTGAGGAAGGCCAAATCCTCATCAATGGAAAGCCGGCGCAGATCACCAGCCCCAACAAAGCCATTGAGCTGGGCATCGGCATGGTACACCAGCACTTTATGTTGGTGGAACCCTTTACCGTAGCCCAGAACATCATCCTGGGCAGTGAGAAAACCGGTGCTTTGGGCACCATTGACACCAAGGCGGTCCGGCAGGAGATTTTGGAACTGAGCGAGAAATACGGCCTCTTGGTGGACCCTGACGAGAAAATAGAGGACATTTCGGTGGGGATGCAGCAGAGGGTGGAGATCCTCAAGGCCCTCTACCGCGGGGTGGACATCCTTATTTTGGATGAGCCCACCGCCGTCCTCACCCCCCAGGAGATCCACGAGCTGATTGAGATTATGCACAAGCTGGTGGCAGATGGGAAAACCATCATCATCATCACCCACAAGCTGGGGGAGATCAAGCAGTCCTCCGATTGGTGCACCATCATCCGCCGGGGGCAGTATATCGACACGGTGAAAGTGTCCGATACCACCGAGGAGGAACTGGCCTCCAAAATGGTGGGCCGGGCAGTCAACCTGCACATTGAAAAAGGGGAGGCCCACCCGGGGGAGGAAATCTTCCGGATAGAAGGGCTGACTGTCTCCGACAGCCGGGGGATCGACAAGGTCAAAAACCTATCCCTCTCGGTGCGCCGGGGGGAAATCCTGGGTGTGGCCGGCATCGATGGAAATGGCCAGAAAGAACTGGTGGAGGCCATTACCAACCTGGTGAAAGCCAAGGGCGGCACCATTTCCATTCTGGGGCAGGAGATTCAGAACACCACCCCCTTGAACACCATCAACCACAAGATTTCCACCATCCCTGAAGACCGGCACAAACACGGTTTGGTGCTGGATTTCACCGTGGCGGAGAATATGGTGCTGGAAAATTACCACAAGGCGCCCTTTTCCAAAAAAGGGGTGCTCCAACTGGGCGCGATCAACAAATTCGCCAAGGAGCTAATTGAAAAATTTGATGTGCGGCCCACCGGTTGTGAGGGACAATTGGCCCGCGGCCTTTCCGGCGGCAACCAGCAGAAGGTGATCATCGGCCGGGAGGTGACCAATGACCCCGACCTGCTCATCGCAGTACAGCCCACCCGGGGCCTGGACGTGGGCGCCATCGAGTATGTCCACCGGTCGTTGGTGGAACAGAGGGACAAAGGCAAAGCGGTGCTGCTCATCTCCCTGGAGCTGGATGAGGTCATCGACCTCTCCGACCGCATCGCCATCATCTATGACGGCTCCATTGTGGATGTCATTGACGCCAAAGGAGCAGATGAAAACGAAATCGGGCTGAAAATGGCAGGAGGTGGAAAGTGATGGACACTGTGCAGAAATGGCTGAAAAAACCCCTGACCTCCATCGTCATCTCCATTGTTCTGGGGTTTGTAGTGGGGGCTGTGGTTCTCTCAGTGGCGGGGTATAACCCCCTTGAGGCCTATGCCGCCATGTTTCGGGGCATCTTTTCCAAGCCCAAATACATGGCCCAGGTGGTGATCAAATCCACCCCCCTTATCCTCACCGGCCTGTCGGTGGCGTTCGCCTTTAAAACCGGCCTCTTCAACATTGGGGCAGAGGGCCAGTACATCATCGGCAGCGTGGCCGCCGTTCTGGTTGGCGCCAAGCTGAGCCTCCCTCCGGTTCTCCATTTTTTGGCGGTGGTTCTGGCCGCCATGGTGGCCGCTGGGCTGTGGGGGTGCTTTGCCGGCTTCCTCAAGGCTAAATTCGGCATCAACGAGGTCATCACCTGCATCATGCTCAACTGGATCGCCTTGTACTTCAACAATTTTATGATCCAGATGCCCTGGCTGAAAAAACCGGGAGCGGAAGCTTCCTACGAGGTGCAGCGCTCCGCCTGGTCCATGGTGCTGGGCAACTACAAGGCCACTGAGGAGGGGCGGCAGGCTCTTTTGGCCAACCCCACCTTGGCGGATGTGGTGTTAAAAACCGACCTCAACTACGGGATTTTATTCGCCATTTTGGCGGCGTTGCTGGTCTGGTTCGTCCTCAACCGCACCTGTAAGGGATTTGAACTGCGGTCGGTGGGCTTCAACAGCGACGCGGCCCGGTTCGCCGGGATCAACGTCAATCGGAACATCATGCACTCCATGTTTATTGCCGGGGCCTTAGCGGGCCTGGCAGGGGCCTTGCAGATGACCGGCGTCATGCCTCACCGCATCAGCATGCTGGCGGCCCAGGAGGGCTATGGCTTCGACGGCATCTCGGTGGCGCTGATCGCCAACAGTTCCCCCATCGGGTGCATCTTCTCCGGGCTTTTGTTTGGCGGGTTGAAATACGGTGGTTCGGCGATCCAGTCCACCACCGGGGCTCCCAGCGAGGTCATCAACATTGTGATCGGCACCATTGTGTTCTTCATTGCGATGTCCACCATGTTCCGCGTCCTGGCGGACAAACTGGCAAAGAGAGGGGGAAAACGCCATGCTTCTCACACTGACTCTGGCAATTAACATCACACTGATGTACTCCGCCCCGCTGATCTTCACCTCCTTGGGCGGCGTGTTGTCCGAGCGCTCCGGCGTGGTCAACATCGGCCTGGAGGGGATGATGGTCATCGGCGCCTTCACCGGCGCGGCGGTGGGTTATTTCTCCCAAAACCCTTGGCTGGGGTTCTTGTGCGCTGGGTTGGCCGGCGGGTTTTTGGCCCTCTTCCACGCCATCGCCTGCGTCAGCTTCCGGGCCAACCAGACGATCTCCGGCGTGGCCCTCAATTTTATCGGCTTGGGCGCGGCCCTCTTCCTCTCCCGCATCTTCTTCGATGGGGCGACTATGACCAAGCCGGTGCCCAATAAGATGCCCAAAGCCTTTACCTGGCTTTTGGGGGATACAGAGAACCAAATCCTGCGAAACTTAAATGTGGACATCACCGTCCTTCTTGCTATGGGTATTGCGGTCCTTTTGTGGTTTATCCTGTACAAGACCAAATGGGGCCTGCGCATCCGTGCAGTGGGGGAACACCCCGCGGCGGCGGATACCCTGGGCATCAACGTCTACCGCATCCGGTACATTGCGGTGATCCTCTCCGGCGTGTTGGCCGGGTTCGGCGGTGCGGCACAAAGCTTAGCGGTGGTTTCCATCTTTTCCCCCACCGTGATCAGCGGCCACGGATTTATCGCCTTGGCGGCGGTGATCTTCGGCAAATGGACCCCCCAGGGGTCGGTGCTGGCCTGCCTGCTTTTTGGCTTCGCCCAGGCATTGGTGGTGCTTTTGGGCGGCGGGACGGTCAACATCCCGCCCCAGCTGCTGTCCATGTTGCCCTATGTGCTGACCATTGTGGTCCTGGTGTTGTTTGTGGGACGTTCGGCGGCGCCAAAAGCCAGCGGCACCCCCTATGAAAAGGGTGTCCGGTAGGGAATTTGAAACGCGAAAAAGGCCGCCGGGGAGCCTCACTGGCTCCCCGGCGGCATCCTCATTGCTTCACTTTTTGGGAGGTGTTTTGCATGCGCATGTACGATCTCATCCAGAAGAAACGGGATGGTGGTATACTGACTGAGACGGAGATCCGTTTTTTGGTGGACGGGGTGGTGGATGGCTCCATCCCCGACTACCAGCTGGCTGCAATGATGATGGCAATCTACTTCCGAGGCCTCAACCCAAAGGAGACGGCAATCCTCACCGACGCCATGGCCCACTCCGGAGACGTGGTGGACCTCTCCTCCATCCAGGGGGTCAAGGTGGATAAACACTCCACCGGTGGGGTGGGGGATAAGACCACCCTGGTCATCGCCCCCATTGTAGCCTCCTGCGGGGTGCCAGTGGCCAAGATGTCCGGCCGGGGCCTGGGCCACACCGGCGGCACCGTGGACAAGATGGAATCCATCCCCGGCCTTCGCACCAGCATGGATCAGGGGGAGTTCACCCGCATTGTCAACCAGGTGGGGGTCTGTGTGGTAGGCCAGTCCGGCAACCTGGCCCCCGCGGACAAAAAGCTCTACGCCCTGCGGGATGTCACCGCCACGGTGGAGAGCAAGCCCCTCATTGCGGCCAGCATCATGAGCAAGAAGATCGCCGCCGGGGCCGACTGCATCCTCCTGGATGTGAAGACCGGCTCGGGGGCGTTTATGAAGACGGTGGAGGATTCTATCGACCTGGCCAAGATTATGGTGGAGATCGGCAGCCACGTGGGCCGCACCACCGCTGCGCTGATCACCGACATGGACCGTCCTTTGGGCCACGCGGTGGGCAACTCCCTGGAGGTGGTGGAGGCCATCCACACCTTGCAGGGGATGGGCCCCGCCGACTTGACCCAGGTCTGCACCCAGCTGGCCGCTGGCCTTCTGGAGCTGGCGGGCAAGGGGGGCCATGAGGACTGCGTAGAGCTTGTAAAAGAGGCGGTGTCCTCTGGCCGGGCGCTTGAAAAATTGCGGGAGATGGTACAGGCCCAAGGGGGAGACCCCAGCTACATCGACCATCCGGAACAATTCCCCAGGGCGGCAGTGGAGTATGAGGTCCGCTGCACTAAGGGTGGGTACATCACCCACATCAACACCCAGCAGGTGGGCATTGCCTCAGTGATGCTGGGGGCTGGCCGGGAGGTCAAAGACGCCCCCATCGACCACAGCGCCGGCATCCTTCTCTACAAAAATATCGGCGACCGGGTGGAGGAAGGGGAGCCCTTAGCCCTCCTTCTCACCGGCGATGGGAAGAAGGCGCGGGAGGCAGAAAAAACCTTGTTGGCGGCGCTCTCCGTCGGGAGGGAAAAACCGGTAGTGCCTCCTCTGATCCACGCGAAGGTGGATGGCTCCGGTGTCACACGGTACGAAGAGTAAATACTATTTGTAGAATTAAATCAAGATATGACAATTTTCCGAGGGTTGCTGCGCCATCCAGTCGGAAGCAGTTTCTTTGGAGAGGGGGCCGAATATGGCGGCAGAAGTTGTTTTGGGGAATGTCATGGTGGACTGCGGCGACGAGCAAAGCCTGCGGGAATTCTATGCCTCGTTGCTGGGGTGGGAGAGGTGCGAACTCTATGGACATCCCGCAGTGCGAAGCGGCGGCGTGGTGTTTTTGTTCCAGCAGCTGGAAGGGTATACCCGCCCCATCTGGCCGGAAGAAGAGGGGAAGCAGCAAAAACAGATGCACTTTGACTTCCAGGTGGAAGACCTTCCCCAGGCAGTGGAGAGGGCCTTGTCCCTGGGCGCTGTAAAGGCGGGGGCTCAGTTTGGGGGGGAGGACTTTGTCACCCTGCTGGACCCTTCGGGGCATCCCTTCTGCCTCTGCCGGAAATAGGGCCAATAAAAGAGGCATCCCGCTCCCATAGGGGCAGGATGCCTTTTGTTTTTGCATTATTCGGCGGAGCCCTCCGCAGGGGCGGGCATGCCATCGGGGATTTCCTGGGACTCCTCTTCTACAGAAGGGGTCTCGGGATTCTGGGCTTCCTGTGGGGCGGCAGCCTCCACCACCTTGCGGATCAAGCCCATAGGGGTCTGCTGGGTGGACTGGCCCAGGGGGTTGTCCTTCAGAATCTTGCAGAGCCAATCCCGGTCCATGTCCGGCGAGGAGGTGCCCAAAATCTGCCCCTCCAGGTCGTTGATATCGGTGATGGCCACTGGCGCACCCATCCGGTCGCTGATTTCCTTGGCCACTTTGTCTGGGTCGGCGGGGCCCAGCACCACATACTCGTTGTAAGGGGGCAGCGTGTAGTCACAGGGGCCGTCGATGGAGCGGGCTTTGTACCCAGCTACTTTGTAGAACCAGCCCCGGATGCCGAACAGCTTGCCCACAGCGGATACCGCCGCAGCGAATAGGATGCGGATGGTGCCGCACTCCTGGAGGGCCATCTCCATGGTCTCTGGGATGCCAAGGCCGATGCCATAGGGGGTTTTCAGCACAAATTTGCAGAGGAATTTGGCCAGGGGGCGGGGGTGGATATCCTTCATGGGGATAGCCCGGCGCTGGGTACAGGCCACCGCTTTTTCGGTGATGAAGATGATGTCCCCCGGCTGGAGGGAGGGGGTGACATATTTTTCCACAACATCCAATATGTTGTCCTGATCGGTGATGACATGGGTGCGGATGCACAGCCGGCGGTAATCGGCCCCATCCACGGTGATGACTTCATGTTTGCCGTCGTTGACAAGGTAACTCATAGGGATTCAACCTCCAGAATCCCGCGGTCAAGCGGGTTATTGATTGGATTTAAGATTGTGCCAGTTTGGCGTTCTGCACACACCAGACGGTGATGGTGACCACAACGATGCCGCAGCCGATGAGGGCGGTGACACTGGGGCGCTCCCCCATGACCACAAAAACCCACAGCGGGTTGAGCAGGGGTTCCACCCCGGCCAGCACAGAACAGATCAATGGGGAGCATGTCCGGCTGGCGATCCCGTAAAACACATAGGGAAGGCCCAGCTGGAACACCCCCAGGATGAGGATGCTGGCCACCGAGGTCGTGGTAAAGGCCGGAGGGTCTAAAAATAGGAAAGGTGCGCCGCACAGGGCGGCAAACAGCTGTCCCAACAAGATGCCGCTCATGCTGTCGCTGGCGGTTTCGCACCGGGCGGAGTTTAAGAACAGCACTG
The DNA here is from genome assembly GCF_902471145.1 of uncultured Merdimmobilis sp. Lineage (NCBI taxonomy): Bacteria > Bacillati > Bacillota > Clostridia > Eubacteriales > Oscillospiraceae > Merdimmobilis > uncultured Merdimmobilis sp. The sequence continues at coordinate 61,942 of NZ_CABRJC010000005.1, read as the reverse complement.
CCAGGAAGAAGCCGCTGAAAAGGGCCAGCAGATTGCCCAAAAATCCACCGGCATCCATGCCGTCCAGGAAGGAGAGGGCCACTCCAAAGAAAACGGTGCCCACCAAGAAGAGATCCCGGCGGGAGAACTTCTGGTGGAGGAACAGGGAGCTGAGCAGCACCACAAACACCGGGTTGGTGTATTGGAGAACCACCGTGTTGGCGGCAGTAGTCAGCTTGTTGGCGGTGACATAGCAGAAAAACACCGAACACAGGGCGATGCCGCTGACGATGGACCGGCGGTTGATTTTTAAAGAAAGATGGGCCAGCTTCATGTACACCATCAGCACCGCCGCGCCGATCAAGCTGCGCGCCCCGGCAATGAAAAAGGGGTTCCAGTCGATGAGTTTGATAAACAGCCCGCCGATGCTCCACAAGAAGGCGCAAGCCAGCATGTAGAAGATGCCGCGGGATTGGGTTTGGGACAAGGGGCACACTCCTTTTCTGAGTCCATAGGCAATGCCCTTTGCACCGGATGGAGGCAAAGGGAGTTTCCTATGTGATTTTACCGCAATTTGGAAGGTAAATCAAGGAAAGCAGGAATAAAAGGAAAAGAAAAGTTCTCAAAGGCGGTTCTATCCCTATATTTGCCGGTTTCCGGCGGAATCATGCGGGGCAAAGGGCCGTTTGGGCACAAAACCTCCTCCCTTCCGCCGCCGTGGGAGGGAAGGGGATTTTACCCTTCAGAGTCTGGGGGGAAAACAAGGGGGAGAAAGGCGAAATTCTTGGAAATTCCCTTGCGATCTACCAAAACTAGGCTATAATAATAGATAGTCTGTACAATTAAAGGAGACAATCATGGTTTTTGCCAACTTATTTTTCCTCTGTTTGTTTTTTCCGCTGAATTTGGCGTTTTATTATTCTTCCCGGAGCCTCACCTATCGAAACGCGGTTTTAGTGGCTTTTTCCCTGTTTTTCTACGCCTGGGGCGAACCGGTGTGGATCACCCTCCTGCTCTTTTCTGCGGCCATCGACTACTTCCACGGCCTGTATGCGGAAAAATACCGGGGCACCCCCAAGGCCAAACGGGCAGTGATCTCCTCTTTGGTGCTGAACCTGGGCCTTTTGGGCATCTTCAAATACAGCGGCTTTTTGGTCAGTACCATCAACTCGCTGCTGGGCCTATCCCTGCCGGTGCCGGGATTCTCCTTGCCCATCGGCATTTCCTTTTATACCTTCCAGACCATCTCCTATGTCATCGACGTCTACCGGGGGGAGGTCAAGGCCCAGCGGAGCTTTGGCAAGTTCCTCTTGTTTGTCTCCTGCTACCATCAGCTGGTGGCTGGGCCTATTGTCCGGTACAGCCAGGTGGCCGCGGAGATTGAGGACCGCAAGGTGACCATTCACGATTTCAGCGACGGGCTGACCCGGTTCTGTTTGGGCCTTTCCAAAAAGGTGATTGTGGCCAACTACGCTGGCAGCTTAGTGGGCCGGTTTATGGATGGCGACCTCTCCACCCTGTCGGTGGCGGGGGCGTGGTATGGCATTATCCTGTTTGCACTGCAAATTTACTTTGACTTCTCCGGCTACTCCGACATGGCCATCGGCCTGGGGCGGATGTTCGGCTTCCACTATGCGGAAAACTTCAACTACCCCTACATCTCCACCTCTGCCACCGAGTTTTGGCGCCGGTGGCACATGTCTCTGGGTGGCTTTTTCCGGGATTACCTCTATATCCCTTTAGGGGGCAGCCGCCATGGAGCGGCCCGCACCTACATCAATACCTTCATTGTCTGGTTTGCAACCGGCCTGTGGCATGGGGCCAGCTGGAACTTTGTGCTTTGGGGCCTGTTTTACGGCTTCTTGATTATGATTGAGAAAGCATTCCTCCTCAGGGCCTTGGACCGGCTGCCGGCGGTGTTTTCCCATCTGTATTTCCTGGTGGTCATGCTCACCGGCTGGGTGTTCTTCTACTTCACCGACATGAGCCGGGTCTGGGCCTACTTAGGGGTGATGTTCGGCCTGTCCGGCAACCCCTTGGGGGATGTTTCCACCCGCCTTCTCTTCTTCAACAACATCTTCTGGTTCCTATTGGCTATTGCCTTCTGCCTGCCCTTGGTGCGGTGGTTTAAACGGTATTTCTCCAGGCTGGAAAGCCGCAAGCAGGACATTCTCTTGTATGTGCAGCCGGTGATGAATGTCATTCTTCTCATCGTCTGCATCGCCCAGCTGGCGGGGCAGAGCTACAACCCATTTCTGTATTTCCGCTTTTAAGGAGGGAGAGCCATGGCACATTTTTCTCACAAGCGCCGGGCGCGCCGCGCCCAGGAGGAACCGGAGGATTACCCGGTCCTGGCCTCCGCCCTCAACATCGGCCTGTGTGTGGGCCTGCTGGGGCTGTTTGGGGTCCTTTCCCTCGTGATGCCCAAGCCCACTGTTTCGGAGTTTGAAAAGCGGGAGCTGGCCAAGATGCCGGAATTTTCCGCCAAATCCCTCTTTGCAGGGGAGTATACCCGAGATGTGGATCTGTTTTATTCAGACACCTTTCCCTTCCGGGAAGGCTTAGTCAGCTTTGCCTCCACTTTGGATGAGATGAAAGGCATCCGGATGGACGACCTTCGCATCCACAGCGGCGGCGCCTCCAGCAGCCAGTCAGAGGAGGGGCTCCCCGACATCCTTCCCCCAGGGGAAGGGGATGAGAGCACCTCCAGCGCCCCTAGTGTGGCCGACGATGGAGCCGAAGGGGAGTGGAAAGGGGATATGTTTATCTACAAGGGCCAAGCCCTCTCCGCCTTTGGGGTAGGGGGCAACATGAGCATGGCAGACTCCTATGCGGCCACCATCAACGCCTACCACGCCGCCCTAGGGGATTCGGTGAAGATTTACAACATCGTCATCCCCACCCATGTGGAATTTGCCCTGCCTGAGCGGTACCAGAGCATTACCCAGCCCCAAAAACCCAACATCGATTACATCTACGGCAAGCTGGACCCGGCGGTCATCGGGGTGAACATCTACGACACCTTGAGCCAGCACCGGGATGAATACCTCTACTTCAATACCGACCACCACTGGACGGCCCTGGGGGCGTACTACGCCTATGTGGAGTTCTGCAAGGCGGCGGATTTAACCCCGGTGCCCCTGTCGGATTTCACTGTCAAGACCAAGCCGGATTTCCTGGGTTCCCTGTACAGCCAGTCCCAGGATTCCCAGCTGAGGAATAACCCCGACCATGTGGATTACTATCTGCCCAGCACCCCATACCAAGCCTACCTGTACCAGCGCAACCAACCTTTTACCCCTTATGCCACCAGCCTGTTTGCCGAGTACGCCAGTGGGGTCAACTCCTATTCGGTGTTCTTGGGGGGCGACCTGCCCCTCATCCGAATCGACACCGGGGTGAAGAACGGCCGCAAAATCCTGATGGTCAAGGAATCCTTCGGCAACTGCTTCGCCCCCTTCTTGGTCAACCACTATGAACAGGTGTATGTGGTGGACCAGCGGTATTTCCAGTTGGGGCTGGTGAACTTTATCCAGGAAAACGGCATCAATGAGCTTTTGTTTATCAACAACATCTTTGCCGCCAACACTGGCATCCGCATCCAAGAGATCCGAAATTTGATGTACCAGCAGTATGTCCCCTATGTGCCGCCGGTAGAGGAGCCCTCCTCTTCACAGGAAGCCCCGCCTGAGGATGAGGAGGCTATGCCCCCCTCCCAGGAAGGGGGAGCCAATGGGGAGAACCCTTCCAAGGAGGAACCCCTGCCGGAGGAGGAAGAGGATTCGGTTTATTACGACGACGAGGAAGAGGAATAGCCCTTCTCCCCGTCCCGCTTCCAGGGGAGAAGGCCGCAGACAACCTCTGCGGCTTTTTTCCTTCCACTGCATAAGGAGGATATCCAAATGAACGCCCTGTATGAAACTACCCCCATCTCCACCCAGGAGGAGCTGCACCAGCTGCTCCAGTCCCTCTGTGACCCCAAATACCGGGAGTTCCACGCCGCGTTGGTGCCCGGCCTCGATGACTTTTATGGGGTGCGCACCCCGGCGCTGAGAAAATTGGGGTCTGCCCTGTTAAAATCCGACCCTTGGGGCTTCCTCGCGGAGTGCCGGGGCCGGAATTATGAGGAGAAGATGCTCCGTGCCCAGGTGATCGGCGGGGTGAAGACCGACCAGGAAACCCTCCTGGGATTGATCGAAGACTTTATCCCCCTGGTGGACAACTGGGCGGTCTGTGATGGATTCTGCACCTACCTCAAGGCGGTGAAGAAGAACCCGGAGGCGTTTCTCCCTTATGTCACATCTTTGGTGGAGGCCGACCCGGAGCGGGAGCCCTACCGGGTGCGGGTAGGGCTGGTGCTCCTCCTCAAATACTACCTGGGGCCGGATTATTTGGAAAAGAGCCTTGCACTCTGCGATCAGGTGGAGAGCGGCCACTACTATGTCAATATGGCTCAGGCGTGGCTGGTTGCCACTGCAATGGGGGCGGATTTTGACCGCACCCTCGCCTATTTGAAGGGCTGCCGTCTGAACCGGTTCACCTACAACAAGGCGATCCAAAAATCGGTGGAATCCTATCTCGTTGACGGCGAGACCAAGGAAATGCTAAAATTGATGCGGAAAAAGGGATGAGAAAGGGGGATTCCCCATGAAAAAGCGATGGACACGTTGGCTTGCCCTGCTAGGGGCGGCTGTCTTCCTGTTGGCGGGCTGTACCCCCAAAGGGGGCAACGGCCAAAAAAATCTGCGGATTGAATTGCTAACCCCCCGGGTGCGGCTGACTTTGGCCACTGACCAGGAGGTGGATGAAATTTCCATGAAAGGGCTTCAGCTCTTCGCGGAGAAGATGGCCACCCTCTCCGGCGGGGAGTTGATGGTGGACATTGTCACCAGCGACAACCCAGTGGAGTTGTACACCTCCGGCGAAGCCCAGCTTCTCTTTGTCCCCAGCCGGTTGCTGGAGGAGAAATCCGGCGAGTTTGCCGCCTATTCCTCCCCCTTTTATTTCCGCAGCTATGACCACATGACCATGACCCTAAACTCCCCCACCTTTCAGGATTTGGTGGAAGAGGATTATCGGGAACTGCTGGGTGGGCGGCTTCTGGCCGCCGCCTATGGGGGTTCCTCTGTGTTTTTATCCCGGAGCCGGTATTTGAGCGACATTGGGGATTTTGATGGCCTGAGCCTTACGACCGATGAAGATGAGGACGAAAACCTTGTCCTCCGGGAGATGGGGGTGAACCTTGTTTTGGCGGCAGAAGATCAGCGGATTCAAGGGTTTAACAGCGGCTTCTATGAAACCATATCCTGCCCGGCACAGCGCCTGTCTGAAATCTACCTGGCAGAGGACAGCCGCCTGTACTTGGCGGACTTCTTCTATGACCCCACTATTCTGTGGTTGTTCACCTCCCAGGAACTGTATGACACCATGGATGACCGGCTGAAGATGGTCCTCGCCGAATCCGCAGCCTATCTGGTGGGGACCATTGACGAGGGCCGTTTGGCAGAGATCGACACAGGCCGGGAAAAACTGATCCAGGCGGGGGCGGAGGTCACACGGATCTCCGCTGACAGCACCCGGAAAAAGGCCAAGGAAATCCTGAGGGCGAGCCCGGCCTTTGCCAACCGCTGGAGCTGGGAACGGTTTGACACAGTCCAGGAGATTATTCGGTAATTGTATTTTTTGTTCCTTTCCCTTGACAGAATCCATTCTTATTTTTATACTAGAGGAAAGCCATTCCCAGGTGGAATAGCCCAATTGGTGTATTTTAACACGGGGTGTCAGCCTCAAAAACAGTCAAGATCAAGAGCCGTCTCTGGAGGAGTAAACATGGAGAAATTGAGGAGATTTTCCCGGCAGCGCCAAATGGTGCTGGATGTGGTAAAGAACCGCACGAAACATCCAACTGCGGATAAAGTATATGAAATTTTAAAGAAAGACCACCCGGAAATCAGCCTTGGCACCGTTTACCGCAACTTGAATTTGCTGTCGGAGATGGGGGAGATCAGCCGAGTGGAGACCAGTTCCGTCAAGGATCATTTTGACGGGAACCAGCATCCCCATGCTCATTTTGTCTGCCGCAAGTGCGGCGGGGTGTTCGACCTGAATTTGGATATCTCCCAGCTGCTCCAGTCCGCCAAAGGGGTGGAGGGATCGTTCCAGGTGGAAGACTGTAAAGTCCTAGTTCAGGGCGTGTGTGAGGACTGCCTCAAGAAAGAAGAATAGCTCAGGTTGTTTTGAGAAAGGAGAGGAGTTGACCCCATTGGGTTTGTGGGGGATTGTAACGTTTTTGTCCACGGGGGCTGTCACTCCGGGGGCGTGCAATCCCCAGTTTTGATTGGGACAAGGGAAGAAAAGGCACCCCTATGGAGAGCCGCTCAGGATAAATAAATAGAAGGCCGCCCCTTTGAAAAGGGCGGCCTTTTTGACGCCATGGGAAAGTGGAAAATAAAAAGGAGAGGGCGCTGTCAAAGCGCCCTCTCGCTAGCTTATGGATTTATTCGTCCTCGTCCTCATCCTCATCGCGGCGGGAAGAAGAGGAGCTTTCCGAAGAAGAATCGTCCTCCTCATCCTCATTGTCTTCATCTTCTGGGACGGGATGGGTGCCGTCGCAAACCTCAGGCAGATTGTTGTTGTCGTACCATCCGGATGCGGTATTGGCACAGTCCTCCCCAGCCAAAAGGCCGGTTTCCATACAGTAGGTCTGGACTGAGACATCGCCATAGGTGGGGAAATCCACCACCGCCAGGTTTTGGTGGATGGGGCCCATCACATTCTTCCAGACGATGGGTGGGGGATAGGATGCATAGCGGATGGTGGCGTCGGTGTCATAACCCATCCAGCAAGCGCCCACATAATAGGGGGTGACCCCGATAAACCACTGGTTGTAGTCATACTCGGAGGTACCAGTTTTGCCAGCCACCGGCATGGCGCCAAATTTAGCGGTGGTACCGGTGCCCTGGGGGGCGGTGGTGACCTGCTGGAGCAGCCGGTTCATCACAGTGGAGGTCTCGGGGGAGATGACCCGGGTGGGGGTGAGGTCCTTCTCCAACACCACTTCGCCGTTGCTGTCCAGCACCTTAGTGTAGGAGTGGGTAGGGGTGAAGGTGCCGCCGTTGCCGAAGATCTGGTAAGCGCCGGCCATCTCCAGGGGAGTGACGCCCACACTGAGGGCACCTAATGCCATGGGGGCTCGGTCGATATCGGTGACCACCCGGCCGTTGATGGTTTCCCGCTCCACCAGATTGTACATATTCAGCTTGTTTTTGAGGAAGTCAAAGCTGGTGCGGGGGCCCATCATCTCCACCAGCTGGGCGGGAATGGTGTTGGCGGATCGGCGGATGGCAAACTCCACGGTGATGGGGTTTTCATAGTAACCGGAATAGAAGTTAGTGGGCCAGTACTTGCCGGGGGAGATCTCGAGGGGGGCGTCGTTGAACAGGGTGGACCAGGTGATCAAATCCTGCTCAAAAGCCGGGCTGTAGGACGCTATGGGCTTGATGGTGGAACCGGGGTGCCGCCGGGCGCTGGTGGCCCGGTTGAAGAGCCTTGCGCCTTCTTTAGGCCGGTTGGAGCCAGCCAATGCCTTGATCCCGCCGTGAAGGTCGGTGATTACAAAGGCGGATTCCGGGTATTCGGCGTTGTACACCGCCGGGAAAGTGTTGGTGTTGTAGAGGTAGACCTCTTCCAGGTAGTCCTGCATCTCCACATCGATGGTGGTGTAGATGCGGTACCCGCCTTTGTAGATCTGGCTTTCCGCATACTCCTTGGTGTAGCCTTTTTCCTCCACCAAGTCGTTGATGACCTCCTCGGTCACATAGTCTACGAACCAGCTTTGGGTGTCGTTGATCTTTTCAATGTGCTCTTCTTTTTTGAATTCCAGCGGGTAATTGAGGGCCTCTTCATACTCCTCGTCGTTGATGTACCCCTGTTCATGCATCATGTACAGGCAGTCCTCTTGGCGGGACTTATTGTTTTCCGGGTTGTAGAAGGGGTTGTAGACCGATGGATTTTTGGTGATGGCCACCAGCGAAGCGCATTCGGCCAAATTTAAATCTTTGACATCCTTGCCGAAATACAGGTTGGCCGCCGCCTGGACGCCGTTGGTGCCGCTGCCCAGGGCGATGGTGTTCAGGTACGCCTCCATGATTTGTTCCTTGGAGTAGCGCTTTTCCAAATTGAGTGCCTGGAAGATTTCCCGCACCTTGCGGTCCACCCGGACAGCGTTGTCGCCGGTGACGTTTTTAATCAGCTGCTGAGTGATGGTAGAACCGCCGGGTTTGCCTTCATAAATGGGGATAAACAGGTTGACAGCCGCCCCGATGGTGCGCTTCCAGTCCACGCCGTGGTGGTAGGGGAACCTCTTGTCCTCCAGGGCGATAAATCCGTTGACCAAATCCTGGGGAATGTCGTCGTAATCCACCCAGATGCGGTTTTCCACATCGTGCAGCCGGTGGAATTCATAGTATTCGCCGGTGCTTTCATCCATGGCATAGAGGATGGTGGAATAGCTTAGCTTGACATCAGTCAAGTCGAGGGTGTCGTCCGAGCCAATGTACTTGAGGATATAGACCGTCAGCACTGCGGCGACAATGGAGCCGGCAATGATGCAGATGAGTACAATGATGATCAAAACCCGGGCCAAAGGGGAAAGTTTGCGCTTTTTGCGGGCCTTGGGTTTTTTCTCCGGCTGATTGTTGTCGGCCGCAGGACGGTTATCTTTTTTCTTCATAGGCTTCGCCTCCTTTGAAGCAAACAGGATTTGGCCGCCGGTACGGCCGAATTGCCGGAACGGTTCCATCCGGCATAGGATAAACAAAGACAGCGGTTCAAAAGGGCGGGCATGTCCCTGTTGAGGACAATAGAATGGGCGCCGCCAGAAAAGCCCGCACCTGTAGGCATTATATCATATCTTGGCGAGAAAGTGTTAATAAAAATCAAAATCCTGTAAAATCCCCCTTCTCGGGGTGGAATAGAGGTGGAAAAAATGGGCCAAACTACCGGGTGAAATCAACTTTTTGGCATATGGAGGCTGTGATGAAAAAAACATTGTTCTTTACCTTAGCAGCCATGGTCATCGCAGGCTGTTTGAGCGCCGGCCTGGCGATTGCATGGGAACAGAGAAACAGCGCCCAGCTCCCGGCCCAGGAACAGGCCAAGCAAGTTCCGGTGGGGGAATATGAGTATATCCTGCGGGAACACGAGGGCCGCCTGGCGGTCTTTTTGAAAGATAAAGACACGCCCGAGATGGTCTTTGATGTGTATGTCCGCCTGCTGCCGGAATATGACCGGGGCCAGCTGAACCAAGGGGTCTATGTGAAGGACTACGAGGAACTGATCAACCGCATTGAAGATTACATCAGCTAAAGTGTTGCCCGCGTTACCAAATTGTAATCGGGAAGTCATGAAATAAGGGGGAAATTTCAGCGGGATTCCCATATAATAAAACCATAGAAGAAATAGAACCACAACCGTGTGCTGGAGGGGGAATCGCCCATGAGTTTTAAATTTGCCCACAACAACATCAATGTGCTGGACCTTGACCGCAGCTTGGAATTTTACCAGAAGGCCCTGGGCCTCACCGAAGTCCGGCGCAAAGAGGCGGAGGACGGCAGCTTTATCCTCTCCTATCTGGGGGATGGGGTCACTCCCCACAACCTGGAGCTGACCTGGCTGCGGGACCGCAAAGACCCCTACGACCTGGGGGACAACGAAATCCATCTGGCTTTCTCCACCGATGATTTCGACGGCGCCTACAAGACCCATAAAGAAATGGGATGTATCTGCTATGAGAATCCCAAAATGGGCATCTATTTCATCAGCGACCCCGATGGGTATTGGCTGGAAATTGTACCGGTCCGCTAATCCCCACATTGGAATTTTCCTTGGAATTTTACAGATAATCAGTTAAAAGGCTCCGCTTGTGCGGGGCCTTTTGATTTTGCCCGGCATGAAAGCCCGGCCCCTTTTCATATACAAGAACAAAGCATATGGGATGGGGAGGAAACTTCAGATGAATTGGTACCAGTGGCTGGAGGATTTTGTATGGGGCCCCTGGATGGTGGCCCTTTTGTTTGGCATCGGCCTATATTTTACCGTGGGCAGCGGTTTTTTCCAGCTGCGCCGCATGGGGGAGGTTTTTCGCAGCACCTTGGGCGGCCTCTTCTCCGGCCAGCGGGAGAGCAAAGGGGGGATCAGCCCTTTCCAAGCGGTGTCCACCGCTTTGGCAGGCACGATGGGCACCGGCAACATCGCCGGGGTGGCCACCGCCATCACGGCCGGCGGGCCGGGGGCTATCTTTTGGATGTGGGTCAGCGCCCTGTTCGGGATGATGACCAAATATGCCGAAGTGGCCCTGGCGGTCCAGTACCGGATCACCGGCCCGGGCGGGGAACACAAAGGCGGGCCTATGTACTATATGGAAAAGGGATTGGGGATGAAGCCGCTGGCCGCCGTCTTTGCCGCCCTCTGTGTGGCTGCTTCTTTCGGCATTGGCAACATGGCCCAGTCCAACTCCATCGCCGAATCGGCCTACGCAGCCGCTGGGGTGCCGCCCATCCTCACCGGGACGGCGGTGGCCGCTGTGGTGGGGTTCGTGGTGGTTGGCGGGGTAAAACGGATTGGAAAGGTGGCGGAAGCCATCATCCCCTTCCTGTCAATTTTGTATATTGGGGCCTGTCTATACGTTTTGTATTGTAATTGGGGGCAGATCCCGGCAGCTTTTTCCCTCATTTTCCACAGCGCTTTCCACCCGGTGGCGGCCATGGGTGGGGGATTGGGCTACGGGGTTTCCCAAGCGGTGCGGCTTGGAGTGGCCCGAGGGGTGTTCTCCAACGAAGCGGGCCTGGGCTCCGCGCCCATTGCCCACGGTGCCGCCGATGCCAAAAGCCCCCGTGTCCAGGGGATGTGGGGCATTGTGGAGGTGTTTTTGGACACCATCCTTTGCTGCACCCTCACCACCTTGGTGATCCTCACCGCAGAGGAAGGGAAGCTGTGGCGCTGCGGATTGGATGGCGCCCAGCTGACCACCGCCTCCTTTGGGGTGGTCATGGGGGACCTCTCTGGCTATTTAGTGGCATTCTGCATGCTGTTTTTTGCATTGGCCTCTATGCTGGGCTGGTGCTTTTACGGCGAGAAGGCGCTGGAATACCTGTTCCCCCACAGTGGGAGAGCCATAGGAATCTACCGGTTTGGGTTCATCGCCTTGGCGGTAGTGGGGGCTTGCGTCCGGGTGGAGGAGATTTGGAACCTCTCCGACCTGCTCAATGGGCTGATGGCAGTCCCCAACTTGATCGCCTTGGCCCTCCTTTCCCCGGTGGTGTTCGGCACCTTGAAGGAAGGAAAGGCCCCTCGCCGGAAGAAAAAGCTGTAAAGGCATGTCCCTTTTCACTAGTTGGCCAAAACGGGTGAAAAACGTTGGGGATCCCCACGGGAAATAGCCGCTCTCGCCGAAAAAACGGGGGCGGCTGTGGCCAGGTTAGGGGCGGTAGAGGGTGATGATCCCCTCTTCGTTGAGGTGTTTGATCAGCAGCACGGCTAGCGGGGCAGTCAACATCCCGCCGAAGCCGGCCAGGTTGAGTCCTAGAAACATAGCGGTAATGGTGGCCAATGGGTGTAGGCCGATCTCCTGCCCTACCAATTTCGGTTCAATGGCGTTGCGCACCACCGTGACAATCCCGTAGAGGATGAGAAGTCCAACCCCCAAGGGATACCCGCCTCGCAGCAGCTCCAAAAGGGCCCAGGGGATGAGGATGCCCCCGCTGCCGATGAGAGGGAGGATGTCCAAAAAAGCGATGATGGCGGCAATGACCAAAGCGGAGGGCACCCGCAGCAGCCACAGCCCGGCAAAGATCTCCAAAAAGGTAAACAGCAGGATGTAACAGTAGGCTCGCCCCATGCTGAACAGGGAGGAGACCATAAAGTTTTTGACCTCCAGCACCACCGGGCGCCAGCTCTCCGGCAGCTGGCGGAAGAGGAAGGAAACCACCGTCTGGTAGTCGATGCATAGGAACACCGAGGAGACCACAGTGAAGATTGCTGCCATGAAGAAGTAGGGGATTTTGCCCGCCAACCCGGCTACCCATTGGGCTAAAAACATGGGGATGGCGCTGGTGAGCTCTTGGAAGAAGGCGATCACTCCGTCTTGGAGCTGGCGCACCGGCTCGGAGATCTCGGGGGAATAGCGGGAAAAGAGGGAGAGGCTCCACCGGTTGATCCGCTCCACCAAGGGAAGAATCTCATAGAGGAAGAAGTCAGGGAGCTGCTGGGCTAGGGTGGCAAACTGACCGAACAGGAAGGTGGAAAGCAGCCAGATGAGGGCCCCCAACAAAGTATAGAACAGCACAGCCGCACAGATGGCTGAGGGCTTGCGGCGCATCCGGGTCACCCGGGCGATCCACTCGGTGGCCGGTTTGAGGCAGAAGGCGATGGCAAGGCCCAGCACGAAAGGGAGCAGCCAGCACAGGGCGCAGCGGAAAAAAACGTAGAGGCACAGCGCCACTGCCAGTAGGAACAGAACGTTTAAAATGAATTTTTTCTTTTGGGAATCCCGCAAGCAATCTCCCTCCTTTAAAAAAATTCTTGTGCGCCGCATCCTTCACCCGGGGAAAAGATGCCCCAAAATGGGAACAAGTGGAAGGCAGCGCACAGCGTCTTTGGCTATTATCCTATGCGGACAAGCTGGGGAATATGAAGGGGCCGCGGGAAATTTTCCGGCGGAAAAACCAACAGAAATTTCTTCTAAAATTTGGAAATGCAGCTTATTTCCTATGGAATATCAACAAATTTTTCTTATAATAGAAAATTTTTTGAGCGAATGCAATATCCGGCAGGATAAGACAAAGAAAAACACAGCATAGGTGGTATAATCACCCTTGAAGAAGGAATTTCCAGACAAATCCGGAAAAATGGGGGAAATTTCCCATTGAATTTGGGCGCTTCCAATGGTATATTGTTTCCATTCATAAAACACTCGTATGCTGGAGGCGGACAATCTATGGATAAGCCCAAATACTTACTCGTGAATACCAATGTGCTGCCCGATGTTTTTTTTAAGGTGGTACAAGCCAAAAAACTGATTGCTCAGGGCAAGGCCAAAAGTTCCTCTGAAGCTGCCAAACTGGCGGGGATCTCCCGAAGCGCCTTTTACAAATACAAGGATTCGGTATATCCCTATGACAACCGCCTCTCGGAGCGGATGGTGACCTTTAACACTACCTTGGAAGACGAGCCCGGCGTGCTGTCCGCCCTGCTGACCCAGCTGTATCAGGTGGGGGCCAACATCATCACCGTCAATCAGAACATCCCCACTGACGGGGTGGCGCCGGTCTCCATCTCCGCCCGCATCAATGCGGAGGACATCGACGAGGATCAGCTCATCGAGATCGTCCGCCACCAGCGCGGCGTGGTAGACGTGCGCAAGATTTAATGCGGTTTGCACCAAATCCTCCCATTTTCCATAGAATACCAGTAGAAATGGGCCCAAGGGGATACCTTTGGGCCTTGTTTTGGAAATATCCGGTAGGGAGGATGGCTCTATGGCAATACTTGTACAGAAATTTGGGGGGAGTTCGCTGGCCAATGGGGAGAAAATCCGCCGCGCGGCAGGGCTCTCCCTTTCCGCGGTTAGGCAGGGGTTTCAGGTGGTGGTAGTAGTCTCCGCCCAAGGGGATTTGACCGACCAGCTCCTGACCCAGGCGGGGGAACTTTGCCGCGCCCCCAGCCCCCGGGAGTTGGATCAGCTGCTCAGCGCGGGGGAGCAGATGTCCGCGGCGCTGTTCGCCATGGCATTGGAAGAGTTTGGCGCACCGGCAGTGTCGCTCACCGGCTGGCAGGCAGGGATTTTGACCGGGAGAACCCACCAGAACGCCTCCATTCAAACGGTGCGGCCGGGCCGTATCTTAGCGGAGCTGAACCAGGGAAAAATCGCCGTAGTGGCGGGGTTCCAGGGAATTTCTGCTGCAGGAGAGGTGACCACCTTGGGCCGCGGCGGGTCGGATATCACGGCAGTGGCGCTGGCCGCCGCCCTCAAAGGGGAGCGGTGCCAGATTTACACCGATGTGGACGGGGTGTACACCGCCGATCCCCGGCTGGTGCCCACAGCCCGGAGGTTTGAAGCCATCGGCTACGACGACATGTTGGCCTTGGCGAAAGCAGGGGCCCAGGTGCTCCACAGTCGGTCGGTGGAACTGGCCCAAAAAAGTGCTGTGGAGGTGGAGGTTCTCTCCAGCCAAACCGGCGCGCCGGGAACCAAAGTGGTGGCAGGGTGTCCGCCAGTGTCCGCCGCCGCCCGGGAGGAACGGTCGGCACTGGTGGAAATCGAAGGCCTCCCCGACCGGCCCGGGGCAGTGTTCCGGGTGTTTTCCCTCCTTGGTGCCAAAGGGATTGAAGTGGATGCCATCGCCCAATCCCCCGCCCAGGAAAGCCGCCGGAAGGTAGCCTTCTCGGTGGGGGAAGGCAGGATGGCTGCGGCTCAATCCCTGCTGGAATCCGCCCGTGGGGAGCTGGGTTACCAGTCCCTTGCTGCCTCCAGTGGCCTCTCCAAAATCACCCTGCTGGGGGAATGCGGGGAGGGAATTGCCCCATCCTTAGAAGATCGGGGCATCCCTGTGCTGCTTTCCTCCCAGGGGAAGCGGCGCAGCTGCGCCCTAGTCCCGCGGGAGGATTCTGTTGCCGCCTTGGAGGCGGTACACCGGGACTTCCTCACCGGGGAAGTTCCCCAAAGGGAGCTGCCCGCAGCCCAAAGCTGACACGCCGAATCTGGAATCCCCTGCCCAGCTGGGCAGGGGATTTTTTGTATTTCCTCAGAAAAAACAAGAAAAACTATGCAATTTCACTATTATTTTATTTTGAATTTTATTTACTTGACATAAAAATTTTCTTTCGGCACAGTGGGGGCATGAGGTCGGCGCCGGCTCTCAAATACAAATTAGGAGAGCGAAAGTATGCTTCATTTTGAATGGACAGGGTCCCATTACGAGGCGGGCCTCCGCTATGGCACCGCCCGGCGGCAGATGGGGATGACCTTAGGCCGCCCAGAAATTTTACAACTCACCTCGGAGAAACTGGCCTTTGGCCGGGCCAGCATGGAAATCTGCCGGCGGGAATACCCCGAATTCTTGGAGGAACTAGAGGGCATCGCCCAGGGGCAGGAGATCCCCTTGGAGGAATTGTGCGCCTTTTTCTTTGGGATGTACAACTTTATAGGCGGCCATTTCTGCACCTCCTTTGCCTTTCGCGGGCCGGATGGGGTGGTCTTTGGCCGGAACAGCGATTTTGCCGTGGCGCTGGAACCCACCAATGAAAACAGCTATTACCATCTGACGGATGGAAACGCCTTTGTGGGAAACAGCACCGCCCCCTCCCAGATGGAAGACGGGGTCAACTGCCACGGCCTGGCGGTGGGGCTGACCTTGATCTACCCCACGGTGAAGCGGCCGGGGCTGGGGGCGGGCATCCTCACCCGCTATCTGCTGGAGAGGTGTTCCACCGTCCCCGAGGCGGTGGAGGAATTGGGCCGGCTGACCATTTCCTCCAATCAGACCCTCACCTTGGCGGACCGGGCCGGTCGGATGGCGGTGGTGGAGTGCAACTGCCAGGGGATGGAGGTTCTGGAACCGGAACCTGGAACGGATTTTGTAGTTGCCACCAACAGCTTCCACGGGGTGGGGATGAAGCGGTACAACCCCGCCTTGGAGGACACTGTCTTTTCCGGACTGCGGTACCAGGTTGCCAAGAAGGCCCTAGACGATCGGTGGGGGGAGCCGGTGGCCTTTGCCCAAGAGCTGCTGGCGGGGAAGTTCGGCTTTCTCTGCCAATACGACCGCTCCAAGGGGATGGACACCGTCTGGTCGTCCATTTATTGCCTGTCCTCCCCGGGGGAAATCTACCGGTGCGAGGGGAACCCCTCCCGCCAATCCTTTGAACGGGATTGCCGGCTGAAATTTTAAACGCGCAAGAGAGTCCCACGGCCCTGGCTCTCTACGCTTGAATTAGCCCCTCTGCCGGGGTTACAGCCGCCGGATCACCTTGGCGGGCACCCCGGCGACGATGCAGCCCGCCGGGACGTCTTTGGTAACCACCGCGCCGGAGGCGATCACCGCATTGCTGCCGACGGTGACCCCGGGGTTGAGGATGGCCCCGGCCCCCACCCAGACGTTGTCCCCGATAAAGACCGGCTTGCCAAACTCCAGCCCCGCCCTGCGCTGAGCCGGGTCCAGGGGGTGGGCGGCGGTCAGAACCATGGCCCCGGGGCCGAAGAGGCAATCGTCCCCGATTTCAATGGGGCAGACATCCAGAAACACACAGTTGTGGTTGGCGTAAAACCGGTGGCCCACCCGGATGTTGCAGCCGTAATCGCAATGGAAGTCCGGCTCCACCCAGGGGTCGTCTCCACAGCGGCCCAAAAGCTCCTGGAGGAGGGATTGGCGCTCCCCACCATCCAGGGTGTGGTTGAGCTGGTGGCACAGCTCTTTGGCCCGGCGGCGCAGTTCCGCCAGTTCCGGGTCTGCGGCATCATACATCTCCCCAGCCATCATCTTTTCCCATTGAGTCATAGAACAACCTTCCCTTCTGCCGGTTGCTCCCGGCACAGATCAAACAGTTTTATGCTTCATCCTACCAGGCGGGAGACATAAGTGCAAGGGGTTACAGCCGCAGGATGTTGCCCTCCTGCGCCCCTTGGGTCAGGTTGCGGGTATCCAGCACCAGCCGGGCGTTTCGGGCGATCTGCTCGGGGTCGAAGGCGCTGTGGGCGGTGAGGATGACCGCGGCGTCCGTCTCCTCCAGCAGCTGGTCGGTGAGGGGGACACAGGGCAGGCGACGGCCATCCAAGGGGATGGAATCGAAAAAGGGATCACAGACGGTGACGTCTGCCCCCAACTGGATTAGGCAGCGGATCACCGAGAGGGCAGGGGATTCCCGCAGATCCCCAATATCTGCTTTGTAAGCCGCCCCTAGCGCTAGGATTTTAGAGCCGTTGACCGGTTTTCGATAGAGGTTGAGGGCACAGGTCAACCGATCGACCACATAGGCGGGCATGGAGCGGTTGACCTCGCCGGCGGCCTCAATTAAGCTGGCGGAGCAGCCGTACTGTTTGGCCTTCCAAGAGAGATAAAAGGGGTCGATGGGGATGCAGTGCCCCCCCAGCCCTGGGCCGGGATAAAAGGGCATAAACCCGTAGGGTTTGGTGGCTGCGGCGTCGATGACCTCCCACACGGGGATGCCCATTTTGTGGCAGATAACCGCCATCTCATTGGCCAGAGCGATGTTGACGCAGCGGAAGGTGTTCTCCAAAATCTTCTCCATCTCTGCCACCTTGGGGGAGGAGACGGGGATTACCGGCGCATCCAGCGCTTTTTGGTAGAGGGCACAGGCCAAACGGGTGCAGTGGGGGGTGCAGCCCCCCACGATTTTCGGGGTGTTCCCAGTGCGGTAAACCTGGTTTCCTGGGTCCACCCGCTCGGGGGAGAAGGCGAGAAAGAAATCCGCCCCCACCACAAATCCCCGGTCGGTGAAGAGGGGCGCCACCACCTCCTGGGTGGTGCCAGGGTAGGTGGTGCTCTCCAAAATGACCAGCATGCCGGGGTGGGCGTACTGGGCGATGGTCCCGGCCGAGTTCTTGACATAGGAAATATCCGGCTGGCGGTAGGCGTCCAATGGGGTAGGGACGCAGATGATGGCGCAGTCGCAGCCCCCCAGCCTGGAAAAATCACAGGTGGCGGTCAGCTTGTCCCGCACCTCTCGCAGGGCACAGGAGGGCACGTCGCCGATATAACTGTCGCAGGCGTTGACCCGGTCAGCCCGCTCCTGCTGCAAGTCAAACCCCAGCACCTGGTACCCAGCCTTGGCCAGATTTACTGCCAGGGGAAGGCCCACGTACCCCAAGCCCACAACGGCGCAGACCGCTCTGCCCCCGGTGATTTTTTCCATCAGCTGTTCTGTCATCATAGGATAACCCCTCCACGCAAAAAAATGCCACGGGCGAAAAACCCATGGCATTAGTGTGAGCATTTTTTAGCCGCCTATTCCAGTTTTTGCCGGCAGATGGGGAATTATTCCGCCGCCAAACTGGAGAGATAGGTGGAGGCGTTGACCGCGGCCACCGCGCCGTCGCTGGCTGCGGTGACGATCTGACGGACCGCTTTGGTGCGGGTGTCCCCAGCCACAAAGACCCCGGGCAGGTTGGTGGCACAGTCCTCACCGGCCTTGACGTAGCCATTTTCCAGTTCCAGCTGGCCTTCCACCAGATGGTTGTCCGGGGCGAGGCCAACCGCCACAAACACCCCGCTGACGGGGATGGTCTCGGCGGCGCCGGTTTTCACGTTGGAGATGGAAAGCCCTTCCACTGTGCTCTCCCCGACGATCTCGGTGGGGATGGAATCGTAGTGGATGACGATGTTCTTGCGGGCGATGACCGCATCGGAGAGGATTTTGCTCCCCCGGAAGGAATCCCGCCGGTGGATCAGGTGGACCGTCTCGCAGTTGTTGGCTAAGAAGAGGGCGTCCTCCAAGGCCGTGTTGCCCCCGCCGACGATGGCGGTAACCTTGCCCCGGTAAAAAGCACCGTCGCAGGTGGCGCAGTAGGAGACGCCTTTTCCAGACAGGCGTTCCTCCCCAGGGACATCCAGCTTGCGGCGTTTGGCGCCGTTGGCTAAAATCACCGCTTTGGCCTCATAGAGGGTCTCTCCTGCCCAAACCTGTTTCACCGGCCCAGTCAGATCCACCTTGGTAGCCCCGGCAAACTCCACCTTGGCCCCTAGTTCCGTGGCCTGATTGTAAAGGTTCATCGAGAATTCCACCCCGTCGATCTTGCGGATTGCAGGGTAATTTTCCACTTCCGGGGTGGTGGCAACCTGGCCGCCGAAAACCAGTTCCTCCAGCACCGTGACAGTGTGCCCAGCCCGGGCGGCATAGATGGCGGCAGAAAGGCCGGCCGGCCCAGCGCCAATGACAATGAGATCCACCATAATGTCCATCCTCCTTTTTCTACTATTTTACTCCATATTAACCCCTTTGCATACGAATGTCAAGCAAATCCCCTAATGTGCCTAAAATCTCTTGTTAGTTTTCGGTGATAGCTCCAAAATATTCGGCCTTTAGGCAGTTTCGGTTTGACAGGAGCCCGGGATGGGAGTATAGTAAAAACAACTTAATTCAAAGGAAACGCGGTTTTCGCGCAGGGAGTTTACCACGATGATACAGCTTAGCTACACAACTGTACATTTTGTAGTATTTTTTGCTTGGGCCTACTTTTATGGCGCAGGCTATTTTTGCTGTCATCAAAAGCTCCCGGTTCCAGTGGCCCAATAGGGCAGTCGAAACGGAATCCAAGGGTCGGTGCTTGATGAACAGCACCGGCCCTTTTCTTTTTGCTTGGAGGATGTGTATGGAAGTCACCATTTCCCCCGGACGGTTGGCTGGCAAGGTCGCCGTACCCGGTTCCAAATCCATGGCCCACCGAGGGCTGATTGCCGCCGCATTGGCGGACGGTCCCAGCCGGATTCAAAACGCCACCCCTTCGGGGGATATCGAGGCCACTGTCCGCTGCCTAACCGCTTTGGGGGCAGAGATCCGGCGGGAGGGCGAGGACTTGGAAGTCACCCCGCTCCATAGGCGATGGCGGGAGCGGATCGTCCTCCCCTGTGGGGAGAGCGGCTCCACCCTCCGGTTCCTGCTGCCAGTGGCGGCGGCACTGGGCGCCCCGGCCCGGTTCACTGGGGAAGGGAGGCTCCCAGAGCGGCCCCTGGGCCCATTGGGGGAGACCCTCATCCGGGGCGGGGCGGAACTCTCCGGTTTCCAGCTGCCCCTGGAGCTTGCAGGGCGGCTTCGGCCGGGGGAATACCGGCTGCCGGGGGATGTCTCCTCCCAGTATGTCACCGGCCTGCTGCTGGCGCTCCCTCTATTGGAGGGGGATAGCTCCATCCGGTTGACCACGCCGCTGGAATCGGCCGGGTATGTCAGGATGACCCTACAGGTTCTCGCCCAATTTGGGATCCAGGTCTCCCCGGAGGAGGGGGGATGGCGCATCCTGGGAAACCAAATCTACCGCGCCGCTGATTTTGAGGTGGAGGGGGATTACTCGGCGGCGGCCCTCTTCCTCACAGCCAACGCCATCGGCTCCCAGGTGGAATGCCTGGGCCTCCGGGAGGATTCCACCCAGGGGGACCGGGCTATCCTCCGCCATTTGGAGACCATTCAATCCCTGGGAGGGGGTCGGGTGGAGATTGACCTCTCCCAGTGCCCGGATCTGGCCCCTGCCTTGGCGGTGGCTGCCGCCTACGCGGACGGGGAAACCGCCCTCACCCACGCCGGACGCCTCCGACTCAAGGAGAGCGACCGGCTGGCCGCCCTTTCGACCGTCCTCACCCAGATGGGGGCGGAAGTAGAGGAAGGCCCCGAAACGTTGACCATTCAAGGAAAGCCCGCCCTCGATGGCGGGGTCACCATAGAACCTTTCGGCGATCACCGCATCGCCATGGCGGCTTCCATTGCCGCTTTGGGGGCCAAAGCCCCCGTCACCATCCAGAACGCCCAATGCGTGGGCAAAAGCTACCCCCAATTCTTCCACCATATGAAGTTGTTAGGAGGCGTATGTCATGTCGTCAACCATCGGTAATTCCATCAAAGTCACCTTGTTCGGAGAATCCCACGGCGAGGCCGTCGGGGTTGTCATCGATTCCCTGCCCGCCGGCGAACCCATCGACCTGGGGGAACTGGAAGCCTTCCTCGCCCGCCGCGCCCCGGGGGGACGGTATGCCTCCCAGCGCAAGGAGAGGGACATCCCCCACATCCTGTCCGGCTTGGTGGATGGGGTCACCTGCGGCTCCCCCCTCTGCGCCGTCTTTGAAAACGGCGACACCCAGTCCCAGGAGTATCTGAAAAACCGCTTCCTCCCCCGGCCCGGCCATGGGGACTATCCCAACTTTATCCGCCATGAGGGCTACAGCGACGTCCGGGGCGGCGGCCATTCCTCCGCCCGGCTCACCGCCCCCCTTGCCCTGGCGGGAGGCATCGCCAAGCAGCTTTTGGCCCGCCGGGGCATCCAGGTCCAAGCCCGGCTCTTGTCAGTGGGTGGGGTGAAGGACATCCCCCTTGACCCGGTGCGGCCCGACTGCCAAGCGCTCCAAGCCGCTTCGGAGAGGGAGATCCCCGCCCTGACCCAGGAGGCCGCCGGCCGGATGGCCGCCCTCATCGAAGAGGTCCGTGGGGAAGGGGATTCCATCGGCGGTGTGGTGGAGTGCTGTGTCACCGGCCTGCCCGCTGGCCTGGGCGCCCCCATCTTCGACGGAGTGGAAAATGAGATCAGCCGGATGGTGTTTGGCATCCCGGCAGTGCGGGGCATCCAGTTTGGGGCGGGGTTTGACGCCGCAGGGATGCGGGGCAGCCAACACAACGACCCCTTCTGCATCGACGAGACCGGGGAAGTCCGCACCGAGACCAACCGCCACGGCGGAGTCCTGGGCGGCATGACCTCCGGCATGCCTCTCCTGTTCCAGGCGGCCTTTAAGCCCACCCCCTCCATCGCCATGGAACAGAAGACGGTGGACCTCCTCACCCGCACCGAGACCACCATCCAGATCAAAGGCCGCCACGACCCCTGCGTGGCCCTGCGGGCGGTCCCCTGCGTGGAAGCGGCCGCAGCCCTTGCAATTCTCTCCTTAATCGGGTAGGATAGAAGTATTCCCATATCAATAAGGAGAGACCTGCCATGGATTTGAATGAGCTACGCCTTCAGATTGACGACATTGATTCCCAGATCCTCGCCCTGTTCCTCCGCCGGATGGAAGTGGTGGAGCAGGTGGTGGATTACAAACAGAAAAACAACCTCCCGGTGTTCCACCCAGAGCGGGAGGCGGCGATTTTAGAAAAGATGGCCTCCCGGGCCCCCGCCCACCTGAAAGAGGGCACACGGGAGCTGTACGCCACCCTGATGAAGGTGAGCAAAGACCGGCAGTACCAGCTGCTGGGGATGGAGCCTCCGAAAGAAGGATAGCGGGAGGCTGTCCTTTGTGGAGAATGGCTTATCGGCAGAATAAGGAGCTTTTATGCTGGGCTTAAAAAGGGGAAAGGTGGAATTGCTCCCCCACCAAGAGGAGTGGGCAACAAAAGCCGGGGATACCGCGGCGGAGCTGTGGCAGATTCTAGGGGATGCGGCCGTTGATATTCAGCACGTTGGCAGCACGTCTATCCCCGCTATCTGTGCAAAGCCTATACTGGATCTTGTAGTGGGCGTCCGGGATTTAAAAGATGTGCTCCCCTACCGGGGCGCTTTGGAACAGTGCGGCGTGGTGTTCCGGGGGGAGGATGCCCCTGGGCAGCTGTTGTTTGTCATGGGGGATTTTGAGAAGGACCTGCGCACCCACCACATCCACGTTGTACAATGGGGCGGAGAGGCGTGGGAGAATTATGTCAATTTCCGGGATTATCTCACCTGCTTTCCTCAAAAAGCATGGCAATATGACCGCTGCAAGAAGGAATTGGCTGCGGAGTTTTCGGATAATCGAAACGGCTATACGGCGGGGAAGCAGGAGCTGATCCGCCTGTTGCTGCAAGAGGCCCACACTTGGCGAGCGGGGCAAAGGGATCAAGGGAAAAATGAACCCTGTTGAGGCCCATTTGGAAAAAGAAAAGGGGATACCCTTGCCAAATTCGCCAAAAAGCGTGTATACTATTTTGTATGAAATGGGATACGCGCTTTTTTGCGCCCAAAATTCGGGAAACCATGTAAAAAGGGAGAATTGCGCTTTGAATCGAAATTGGATGGCGGCGTTTTTGGCCGCGCTGCTGCTGACAACCTTTGTGGGCTGCAACAAACGGGAGGGCGGGGAAGCCTCGGGCAGCGTGCCTGGCTTCCAGGATGGAGAGTACACCGCAAGCTGGGAGGACCCTGCCGGGAATTCCGGCTCCATCAAACTGACGGTGGAGAAGGGCAACCCCACCGTGGCGGAATACGTCCCGCCCCAGGGGGCGCCTGCCTCTTTCCAGGAGACAATGAAGCAGGAACTGCTGGAGGCCCGGGCCCGTTCCGGCGACACCAGCCACTACCGCCTGCCGCTATACAGCCCCGGCACCTATACCGTCCGGGCTGAGAAGCCGGAGGAGGACTACGCTGAATACCTTATCCTCACCGCCACCGAGGACACCCTCACAGTGGTGGAGTTTGACGGCAAAAATAAGGCGGGAGAGCTGAAATCCGCCGACCAAGCCCTCAGTGAGGAGATGCGGACTGCTAAACTGTATGGGCCCAATGTCTTCCTGCCGGCTATTGTCAAAAATTTTGAGGAGGCCGGGAGCCTGGAGAAAATGGACGGGGTGACTGGGGCCACCAAGTCCCTGGAGAATTTTAAAACCCTGTATGCCACGGCGGAGAAAAATGCAAAATTCCGCTTGGCCCAGGAGGAGACCATCGGCCAGTATGTAGACGGCACCTACCGGGCGGAGATGCGGGACTTTGACCACGGCTGGAAGGATTATGTGATCCTCTCCATCCAGGACAACGTGGTCACCATCGAGGAGTTTGACGCAGTGGACGAAAAGGGCCAAAAGAAGAGCGAGGATAAAAACTTTCAGGATACGATGATCCGCGCCAACAAGCGGGCGGGCCTACCGGAGACCTATCCCCAAAAGTACAACCCGGAAATCCTCGCCTTGTTCGAAGACGCGGGGAAGAACGTGGTGGCTATGGACAATGTGGCTGGGGCAACGGTGAGCACCAACCATTTTAAGCTGCTGGCCGGGGGGATTTTATCCTATAGTGCCCGGGTGGGGGATACAGAGACCTTGGTGGTTGACCCCTTGTAAACAGGAAATACAACAGCAAAAAAGCCGCCGGACAGTTCCGGCGGCTTTTTGAGTCAGCTTATAAGGGGGGTTATTCCCCATCCTCCAGGTCAGCGAGGCCCAGGGCTTCATAGGTTTGGGCGTCGATGAAGTCGTTCACCTCCGGGTAGAAGGCAAAGGCAGGGGAAGGGGAAGCGAACACCTTGTCCAGCAGCGGTTCCATCCGCAGCATCTCCCGCAAGGGGAAGAGGGCGGCGTTGTTGGGGTCGTTAAGGTACTCCTCGTCCTCATCGCCGTAGAAGAGCTGCCAGCCGCTGTCCACCTCGTTGACCGGCTCGCCCCGTGTCACCCAGTTGATCTCCCCCTGTTCCAGGGCCTTGCGGGTGATGATGCACATCAGCTCCCGGTCATAGGAGGGGTCCCCCCGGAAGATGTCGGCCACATTTGCCACTTCAAAGGCGATGGGGTCTCCCAGCTTGATCTCCTCAATGAAGTGGGGTTCGTTGGCGAGAATGCCGCCCAGGCGGTCTTCCTCCCGCGCGGTGACCTTCACCCACATCCGCTCGGCGCGGCAGCCCTCAGCGGTCTCCTGAGGCAGGACAAATACCAGCTGCACCAGGCTCTCCGGGCCGATGGCATCCAGATCCGCCTGGCAGGGTACGGGGAAGTGGCGGGGGTCGGCTTGGTGGCGCTCTTGGGCGTTTTCTAAGATAAATGTTTCGTACATAGTGCGGCACCTCAATTTCTTATGTTGGCTATCCAGTAGTATAGCATTTTCGGAGATGGGCTGCAACCGGGGGCGGCCGGAACCCAGGGGGAAAGGGAAAAAGGAGCGGTTTTGCCCGCTCCTTTTTGGCTTTTTACAGCTTTGGAAGCTCCACCTTTTCAAACTCGGCGATGAACTCGCACAGGTATTTGCCGGTGGCATCCAGCATCTCATTTCCCCAGGAGACAGTGGCATCCCGGGGGTCATCGGGGCCAAACCAACCGCTTTCAGTGACGCTCTGGAAATGGCGGGGGATGATCACATCCACCCCTTTGAACCGGACGGTCTTGACGCTGGAAACCGGCAGGTTCTCGCTCAAGTCGTTGGGGACAAGGGGCATGTAATCCTCCATGTGGACATACTTTTCATCAATGGCCAGCATGGCTGCGGTCTCCTCGCCGCCGCCATGGCCGCCTTTCCAGGCAGGGTTCAGCTCCCCAGCGATCTGCCACCAATTGAAGAGGGCGGAGATGCCGCCGTTGTCCTCAATTTCCAGGCCGATTTTATTGAGCACCCCGTCGTTGCCGCCATGGCCGTTTAAAAAGACAAATTTGCGGATGCCATACTCATATAGGGCCCAGACGATCTTGCTCATCACCAGGTAAAGCCCTTCCTCCCCCAGGCTGATGGTGCCGGGGAAACCCTGGTGGTGGTTGGCCACGCCGTAGGGCACGCCGGGCAGGATGAGGACATCCAATTCCCGCTCCACCCATTCGGTGAGCTTTTTGGGGATGAGGTAATCGGTGCCCAAAGCCAGTTGGGAGCCGTGGTTTTCAATGCTGCCCACAGGGATGACGGCGATGTCCTTCCGCTCAAAGTACCGCTCTGCCTGTTTCCAGCTGATTTCTTCCAAGCGCATGATGGAAAACCTCCTAACATTTCTCGTTGACGGCTTACAGCCCGAAATAGCTCTTTGCCTTGATCTCTTTGTCCAGCATCATCACCTTGCCCTGGGCGAAGAGAGAGTCGATGTCCAGCTTGTTGTCCAAGAGGAGGACATCGGCGTCGCTGCCCTCTAAAAGGGCACCCTTGCGGGGATAGATCTCCAAACCTTTGGCCACATTCTCGGTGACCAGCTTGAGGGCGGTGGTCATGTCCACCCCCTGCTCGGTGATCAGCGCCTTGATGGAGCCGTAGAGGGTGTCCATCTTGCCCACACCCATGCCGATCAGTTCGTTTTTCTCATTCCAGATGGGCATGCTGCCGTTGGAGTCGGAGCTGAGGGTGATTTTATCCAGGGGGGCCAGCTCCAGGGCCTTGGCCAGGGTTTTGGCCACTTCCGAAGTCTCCACCCCGGAGGTGAAGTCTATGTTGCCGCCCATCTTTGCAAAGGCGATGGCGTCGTCAAAACAGTTAGCCACGTGGGTGGGGCGGAAGTGCTTGATGGGCACGTTGCTCTCCTCCACTACGGCCATCACGTCTTGGAGGCCGCCTTTGCCCTTGCCGGTGTGCATGTGAAGCACGCCGGGTTTGCCGCCAATGAGGCTGCCCAAGCGGACCTGGGTGGCCAGGCGGAGCAGCTCCTGCCGGGTGACGTGGGAGGAGCGGTGGTCGCTGATGGCCAGTTTGCAGCCGATGACCTCGTTGATATAGGCGATGTCCTTATCCACCCGGCCGGTGAGGGTGGGGGAGGGGTACTCGTAGGCGCCGGTGAGGCAGTAGGTGGTGATGCCCTCCTCGTTGAGGCCCTTGGCCTTGGCAACCAGGTTCTCCACCGAGCGGGTGAAGGAATCAGTGCCCAAGAGGCCCACGATGGTGGTGACACCGCTTTGGATGATGTCGCCCAGGCACAGTTCGGTGACCCGGCTCTTCATGCCGCTTTCCCCGCCGCCGCCGGTGATGTGGACATGCTGGTCCATCAGGCCGGGGACCGCTTTTTTACCTGCGGCGTTGATGATCTCCATCCCTTCATAGGTGAAGTCGATGTGGGGGGCGATTTTTAAAATTTTGTCTCCGGCGATCAAAATATCGTTGATGCCGATGTGTTCCGGGGTGTAGACATCTGCGCCGCGAATGAGTTTAAACATGGTATTACTCCTTCTTTCCCTCTGTTTTTAATGCTCAGGACGCCAAATTCCTGTTGATTTCACAACACCATTTTAGTACAATTGATGAGGGATGTAAAGCACACTCAAGAATTTTTTCCTCCAAAAATGGGCCGAATTGCAAATTTATTCTGAAAAAACGCAGGAAATATTGCAAAAAAGTATGCGGTGTGCTACCATGAAGCTACCAACCAAAGATCTTGCGCCATCCAGCGCAAACTTGACAACAAAAAGAAAGGGAGTAACCATTATGCTGCTGAAACAATTGATGGAAGTCTACGACATTCTGGACGACAGCAAGGCCAGCGCCGAAGGAGTCGCCGCCTACCTGCGGGGTATCCGCGCCGACGCCAACATCGAGATCAAAGAGCTCTCCACCGAAAAGGGGAGCACCAAGATGATTAAAATCCGCATCCCCGGTACAAACGGCAAGTCGGTGGGCGGAACCGCCCCCACCATCGGCCTGTTGGGCCGCCTGGGCGGACTGGGCGCACGGCCTGAGATGACCGGCTTTGTCTCTGACGGCGACGGCGCCTTGGTGGCCCTCACCCTGGCAGCTAAAATTTTGGATATGCAGAACAAGGGCGACACCTTGGAAGGGGATGTCTTCATCTCCACCCACGTCTGCCCCGACGCCCCCACCCAGCCCCATATCCCCGTCCCCTTTATGGGCTCCCCGGTCAACATGGCCATGGTGAACAAAGAAGAAGTCACCGAGGAGCTGGACGCCATCTTGGTCGTGGACACCACCAAGGGCAACCGGATCATCAACAAGCGTGGCTTCGCCATTTCCCCCACCGTCAAGGAGGGCTACATCCTGCGCACCAGTGAGGCCCTGTTGGATATCATGCAGATCACCACCGGCGAGCTACCTGCCGTTTTTGCCATCACCACCCAGGACATCACCCCCTACGGAAATGACCTGTACCACCTGAACAGCATCCTGCAGCCCTCCACTGCCACTAAGGCGCCGGTTGTAGGTGTGGCCATCACCGCCGAGACCGCCGTCCCCGGCTGTGCTACCGGCGCTTGCCACTTCACCGACTGCGAGGAGGCCGCCCGCTTTATGCTGGAGGTCGCCAAATCCTTCGGCAAGGGCCAGTGCGCCTTCTATGACGAGAAGGAGTACGCCCTCATCCAGAAATTGTATGGCTCCATGAGCCACATCCAGACCCTGGGCAACCGGGACTAAACCATATTGCCCTCCCCGGGGTGCGCCCTGGGGAGGGCTTCTTCCGTTTCCCCTGGGGGGAAGCATTTACTGGAAAAAAGGAGGATACACCCCATGGAAAAGGTTAAAATCGGGGCCATCACGGTGGGCCAGTCCCCCCGGGTGGATGTGACCCCTGACCTGTGGCCTATCTTCGGCCCCAATGTGGAACTGATCGAAGCCGGAGGCCTGGACGGCCTGAGCCGGGAGGAAATTGAAACCTTTGTCCCCGAGGAAGGGGACTATGTGCTGGTCTCCCGCCTCAAAGACGGGAGCAGCGTCACCTTTGCGGAACGGTATGTTCTGCCCCGCTTGCAACAGTGCATCGACAAGTTGGAGGAGGAAGGGGTCCGGCTCATCCTCTTTTTCTGCACCGGGGATTTCCCCGACAACTTCCGACACAAGGTACCGCTGATCTTCCCCAACCAGATCCTCTTCGGGCTGGTGCCGGTCCTCTGCGCTGGGAAATTGGCGGTGCTTACCCCCTCGGAGAAGCAGCTCCAGCAATCCCAGAAGAAGTGGGGCGGCTACGGCTTGGAGGTGACCTCTTTCGCTGCTTCCCCCTATGGGGAACTGGCCGCGGTGGAAGCAGCCGCCCGGGAAGCCGCCAAAACCGATGCCGACCTGGTGCTCTTGGACTGCATCGGCTACACCGCCGAAATGAAGCGGATGGTGGCAAAAATCACCGGCAAAAACGTCATCCTCTCCCGGACCATCCTGGCCCGGGCGGTGATGGAGCTTTTGGATTATTAACAACGGAGGGACAACCCCATGAATTTGATTGAAAACGCAAAATCCATCCTTCTCTCCTCCATGGCGGCCAAGCCAGGGGAGAATGTACTGGTCGTCACCGACGACAGCAAGTTGGAAATCGGCAACGCCATCTACCTGGCGGCCAAGGAACTGGGCTGCGAGGCCATGCTCATGGTGATGGGGGAGCGATCGGTCTCCGGTGAGGAGCCCCCGGCGGCGGTAGCTGCCGCCATGGCCGCGGCGGACATCGTCCTCTGCCCCACCGCCAAATCCCTGACCCACACCAACGCCCGCATCAATGCGGTGAAACAGGGCGCCCGCATCGCCACCATGCCAAACATCACCAAGGAGATGTTTGAGAAAGGGGCTATGACCGCCGACTACACCCGGGTGGAGGCGCTGACTGCCGCTGTCACAGAGCTGCTGACCAAGGCGTCCACCGCCCGCATCGTCAAAGAGGGGTGCGAACTGACCCTGGACCTGCGGGGCCGCGACGGCGTGCCCAGCCCCGGCGTCTACAAAGAGCCGGGCAAGAGCGGCAACCTCCCCTCTGGCGAAGGGTATATCGCCCCGGTGGAGAACGGCTCCAACGGCGAGATGATTATCGACGGCTCCATGGTGGGTATGGGCACCCTGAAAAAGCCCCTCAAGGTCACCGTCAAAGACGGCAAGCTGACCAAGATCGAAGGGGATGAGGAGGGCAAGCTGGATATCCTCCTGAAGAATGAACGCAACGCCACTTTGGGGGAGCTGGGCATCGGCACCAACGAGAAAGCCATCCTCTGCGGCATCATCCTGGAGGATGAAAAGGTCTACGGCACCGTCCACATCGCCTTTGGCACCAACACCTCTTTTGGGGGCACCAACAAGGCGGACTGCCACATGGACGGCATTATCCTCAAGCCGGACCTCTACCTGGACGACCAGCAGATCATCAAAAACGGGGAGTTTTTGCTTCAATATTAAAAAGGAATACCCCAGCCCCGGAGTAGCTTCTCCGGGGCTTTTTCCATAATAGAGAAAATAGATCTATAATTGTGGAATAGTTCTATGGAATGTGTCTATATATTCTGTTATACTGATGTTACCAGAAAACAGAATATGCCGAGGGAAGCACCTTCGGCGACATAGAAAGGAGAGCATCTCAAATGAACGGGACAATTGCGTACCAGGCCATTGAAAAGAACCGGGCCATGCTGGAGGGCATCGCCAAAAAGATGTGGGAAAAACCGGAGGGGCCATACCGGGAGTTCAATGCCTGCCAATGGATTTCCACCGCCCTCAAAGAGGCGGGCTTTGACGTGGAGATCGGCGCAGGCGGCGTCCCCACTGCCATCAAGGCCACCTGGGGCAGCGGCCATCCAGTCATCGGCATCTTGGGTGAATTGGACGCCCTGCCCGGCATGAGCCAGAAGCTGGTCACCCACAAGGAAGCGGCGGTCCCCGGCGACTATGGCCAGGGCTGCGGCCACAACCTGCTGGGTGTGGGCGCATTGGGCGGCGCTCTGGGCCTGAAAGCGGAGATGGAGGAGCGCAAACTTCCTGGTACAGTGGTTTATTACGGCTGCCCAGCTGAGGAAGTTCTAACCGGAAAATCCTTTATGGCCCGGGGCCATGCCTTTGACGGTCTGGACCTGTGCGTGGACTTCCACCCCGGCACCACCAACGCGGTGCGCACCGGTAAAAACACCGCCCTCAATTCGGCGATCTTCCACTTTAAAGGCAGAACCGCCCACGCCGGCGGCGACCCCCACAACGGTCGCTCCGCTTTGGACGCGGTGGAACTGATGAACGTGGGAGCCAACTACTTGCGGGAACACGTCACCAGTGATGTTCGGATTCACTACATCATCCTGGAGGGAGGCACTGCCCCCAACATCGTCCCCGACAAGGCCAGTTCCAAATACTTTGTACGCGCCCTGACCCGGGATGCGGTGGTGGATGTGTACGACCGGTTGGTCAAGGTGGCCAAAGGCGCTGCCATGATGACCGAGACTGAACTGGAAATCGAGTTCCTGGGCGGCTGCTACAACCGGCTGTGCAACATGGAGCTCTCCAAAGTCCTGTACGACTGCCTGGCTGAGGCCCCCAAAGAGGCGTTTACCCAAGAGGAAAAGGATTTTGCCCACGCCCTCAACCAGACGATGCCCGAGCTGTATGAGCAGCTGCGCACCAAGGCTTACGCCCCCGAGGGGACCGACCTTCATGAGGGGCTGCTCCCCATCGAGCCTGTCGACGGCTACGGCTCCAGCGATGTGGGCGATGTGCAGCACATTGTGCCTGGAGGCTCCTTCTCCACCGCCTGCTTTGCCATCGGCGCCCCCGGCCACAGCTGGCAGAATTCTGCCTGCTCCGGCCACTCCTTGGGCCTCCGCGGCATGATCTATGCCTCCCGGGTCATTGCCCTGTTCGGCCTCAAGGTCATAGAGAACCCCGACATCGTTGAGAAGGCCAAAGCGGAATTTGTCAAGGAGACCGGCGGCAAGCCGTATATCTGCCCCATCCCCGAAGAACTGCCGATCCCGTAAACCGGTTACAGATCACATAGCGAAGACCCCGCCTGAGCATCTCAGGCGGGGTCTTTTTCATGGGACAAGGCTGTAGATATAGCAACCACGGCCCTTTCCCTGGATGGCCGTGGATAAAGATACACGACGGGGACCCACCCCAAAGAAAAACCGCCCGGGGAATCCCCTCGGGCGGTGGGTTTACCAATCTTCCAGGTGGTCTTCTGGCCCCAGGCCGGGGCGGGGGAGGGGCTCGTAGCGGCTGTTCTCCGGCCCATTGGGATATTGCCTGTGGGTTTTGTTCCCACCAGGGGCGGAAATGGGCTTCATGTTGTCAAAGCTGCGGTAGAACTCCCGGGGATCTACCCGTTTGAGCTGTTCCAGAGCAGCGGCCAGGGCCTCCGGCTTGTGGATGGAATCCCGATAGATCCGGCAGAGGAAATACCAGCAGTCCCCCTCCTCTGGGTTGAGGGCGACTGCCCTTTGAAAGGCTTCCTCCGCCTCTGCAAACCGGGAGAGGCGGAAATAGGAGTACCCCATCCGGTACCACCAGACCCAGTCCTCCCGTCCCTCATCTGCAATGCTCTCTAACAGGGCAAGGCCCTCTTCATAGCGGGCCAGGTTGTTGTAAGCCCGGGCCAGGTACCCGGTGATCTGGTAGGTGCGCTCCTCCTGGGGGAGCTGCAGGATGGCGTCTACAATCTTCTGGTGCTGGTCGGCCTCGTGCCACTGGGAAATTTGTTCCAGCAAGGGTTCCATGGCGGGTCGTCTCCTCCTTTCCAAAATGGGAAAACTGCCTGGGGGAATCATCCCCCGAACGGGATGGAGCAAAGGCTATTTCATCATGACGGCGCGGTCGATGGCGTCGATGAGAGTGGCGCGGATATTGCCATCCTCCAGGGCGCGGACGCCGCGGATGGTGCTGCCGGCCGGCGAGCAGACATTGTCCTTCAGCTTGCCGGGGTGTAGGCCGCTCTCCGCCAGCATCTTGCCGGAGCCCAGCACCATCTGGCTGACCAGGGTGTAAGCCATATCCCGGGGCAGGCCGTGGAAGACGGCGCCGTCGGCCAGAGCTTCCATAATCACATAGAGGAAGGCGGGGCCGCAGCCGCTCAAGGTGCCGCCCACATTCATCAGGCTGGTTTTCACTGGAAGAAGTTTACCAATGCTTTCAAAAAGGCCCTTGGTGAATTCCAGTTCTTCGGGGGCGAGGTTGTTGGTTTCCTCCAAAAGGGCCATCCCCTCGCCCACCATGCAGGGGGTATTGGGCATGACAAAGGCCACCCGGGTCTCTTGGGGGAGGATTTCCCGGTATTTTTCATAGGTCCAGCCCAGGGCGATGGAGATGATGGCTTTGCCTTTGAAAGCGTCGTAATGCTCCTTGACAACTTCTTCGATGTTGTAGGGCTTGACTGCCATCAGCACAATATCCGATTGGGCCACCAGCTCTTCCGCAGTGGAAGCGGGGTGGATGCCGGTCTCTCGACCCATGGCCTCCACTTTTTTCTGATCAATGTCGTAGGCGTAGACCTGCTCCGCATGCAGGTAGCCCGCTTTGAGGGCGCCCAGCAGGATAGCGGAAGCCATGTTGCCCATGCCGATAAATCCAAGTCTTTTCATAGGGTGTTCTCCTCCCAATTTTGTGTTGCCGCAGGGCCGTCCGTAGGGGGCAGAACGCCCCAGGAATCTGCATTCCTCAAAAGGCCGGCCCAATGGATTGTACCTGCAATTATAGCATGGGGAAGAGGAAAGTACAATCCAAGCCCCACAGAAATCCCCTAAGCGGTTTGTTGAGAGGCGAACAATAGTTTCTGAAAATAATGACGAATCTTTGTTCACATCGTCCATTGAAAACCGAACGCACGTTCTGATATACTGAGAACACAGGGAACGAACATATGATCGAACGCGCGGCGGATCGCTGGCGGGAGGAGGAATTGGAATGAGAAAAACCTGGATACACTTTTGGAAAGATACCCTTTTTTTGGTGTGCCTCCTGCTGGCGCTAGGATCCGCAGGCGGGTTTGAGACCGGCGCTTTCTCCCTGGGGAGATGGATTGCCTACACGGTGGGATTTGTCCTCCTTGCAGGCTGCTGCCTCCTCAGTAATCCGGGACAAAAACAGCCCCGCAGGGCCCGGAATGTGGTCCCTCTTTCTGGAAAGCACACCCCTCACCGGCCTACTGCCGCGTAGGAGGGCACCTATCTTTCCTACAGCAGTCCACCGGAATTCCGGTTGCTATATTTGAGGATGAAAGTGGGAACCCTCTTTTGGCGCAGTGTTTTGAGCAGACCCAGTTCACACTTGGTGAGCTGTTGGAGAGGCGGGGAGGAGTTTCTTCCTGTGAATGATCCAAATCCGCTTGATGCTAAAGCCGCCAATGGGAAAGGGAAACAGCAGGAGGACAGCAAAATGGCCGCCCTTGTTGGGCGGCCACAGGATATTGGGAATTATGATTTGGGAAGATCATCGAGGATGGACTGCATCTGGGTGATCTCTTCTTGTTGGGCGTCTACAATGTTTTGGGCCAGCTTTTTGACTGCTTCATCTTCGGTGTGAACCAGGATGGCATTGGACATGTCCACCGCCATCTGGTGGTGGAGCATCATCCCCCGGGCAAAAGCTTCGTCTAAGCTGTCGCCGTCTGTATGCACCGCATGAGAGGACAGCATCAGTTTGTTGTATGCATCCAGGTAAGCGGATTCCTGCTCTTCATCTTTGACCGCGGTGGTCTCACGCTCCTGAATCATGGCCTTCATCTCATCGATCTCCGCTTTTTGAGCGGTGATGATCGACTCGGCTAGAGGTTTTAATTCCGGATGGGAACCGCCGTTGTTCAGATAGCTTTCGGCCATGGAAATGGCAGATGCGTGGTGAGGGATCATACCCGCGAGGAAGTCGACAGCAGCACTCCCCGAATGTTGAATGTTCCCCATGTCATCCATCATGGTGGACATGATAGTGTTTTGCTCGTCCAAGTAGGCTTGGAGGCTGGGGTCCGAATGGGAGCTCCCATGATCCATCTGGCTGTGATCCATCTGCCCGGCGCTGCCGCTGGCGTTAGGGGAGGCTGGGGAAAACACGCCCTCCAAATCAAAACCACAAGGATAAGGGCCGCCAAACCGGCAATGGCCCAATACCAATTTTTTTGCTTCATAATATCTCTCCTGTTCCAGCATTTCAGCTAGTTGTATCCCCATTAGAATCTGTATATCTCAACTTTTTATACCTAAAAAAGCAGACAGCTTTATGAAAGGAAGATAGAGGGATCCACTAGCTTTTACCAGAGCCCATGCCGCGGCGGTGCTGGAATACCCAGGAATTTTCTTCCAGAAACGAAAGTCCAACTCCGACACCAAGACCATCTCTCTCCAAGAGCTTGGGGAGATGCTGCGGCAGTACGGGGTTTATCACATCATCCTGAAATA
The DNA here is from genome assembly GCF_902471145.1 of uncultured Merdimmobilis sp. Lineage (NCBI taxonomy): Bacteria > Bacillati > Bacillota > Clostridia > Eubacteriales > Oscillospiraceae > Merdimmobilis > uncultured Merdimmobilis sp. The sequence continues at coordinate 27,475 of NZ_CABRJC010000005.1, read as the reverse complement.
AAAAAAGCCCCTGGTTCTCCTAAAAAGGAGGATCAGGGGCTGTACTTTTTAGCCTGTGATTAAGCCATACGGGCTACTGCCCAGTAGCCAATTGCTGGGTCGGCCAGTAACATCAACATTTTTTCAAATACAGGTTAGGTAAAAGACGACTTTTAGAGACGAAAAACCCGCTTAAACAAACTGTTTAAGCGGGTTTTCTTTGGCGGAACGGTTAAAATCGATATTTTCGGCTTTGAGACTATTCGAAGAAATGCAACCCAACGGCCCTTCTGGGCCAGCGGCGCGTTTGCGCCGTGGAAGCGTTTTGCCGTAGGCAAAACCTTGGCGCAGGGGCAATTCATTTGCCCCGAGTATTTAAATCACCGGAACCCAAAAAGAAAGACACGCTTTTAGCGTGTCTTTCTTTTTGGTGCGAGAGAAGGGACTTGAACCCTCACGGTAGTTACTCCGCCAGCACCTCAAGCTGGTGCGTCTGCCGATTCCGCCACCCTCGCATATTCACAGATACTACCTGCAAATGCAAGGATTATTATAGCATCGCAGAGAATACTTGTCAAGGGATAGCGCATAAAATTTTAAGGCATCATCAGTCATTTCCCAAGCGCCTTCTTCGGCCCCCGCCCCATAATATAAAGTGGTGGGGAAACGCTGGGCTTTCCCACAAAATTCCGCTGGGAGAGGATAACTGAGCAATCACTATTGGTATAATAAAAGAGAACATATCTTCTGTGGAAAACGATTTTCCTTATAAAAATCGGGAAAATTGGATTTTATGTGGAAAACTCTGTGGAAAGTGTTTATAACTTTTTGTATAATGGAGGGATTCACTCCAGATTTCCAAAGAATTGTAAAATATTTGTGTTTATAGTTTGGCCCCTTTGAAAAATTCCGGAAATATGGTAAAATAGCCACAGCAGAGCTATGGCATTCAAAGAATTGCTTGCAGGGCGCGACCCTTTGCGGCAGGAGCCGCACCGCAATTCTTTAAAATTTGTGCAGACTTTGCGGTAAAATAGCCAAAGAGCCACCCCCTTCATCGGGAAGGGAGATCGTGCCCTTTTTTCATTGGCACGCCGGGCCTGGTTTCAGGCGGCAGTCCAGTGGAACATCCAAATACAGGAATCCCTGGGGAATCTTTTTTAAACGGCGCCGATTTGGCGGGCGGGTCTGGAATAGAAACCACAGGGGGACGGATAAAAGGAGCAGGTATGACAAAACGAGATACGGATAAAATTTATCGGAGGCGCAGGGGAAGCCCGGCGCTTCTCGCATTGATTGTGCTGTTGGTTTTGACTGCGGCTTCGGCGCTCATCGCCTTGGCTTGGCAGGGGATTCAGGGGACCGACCCGCCCCAAAATTTAGTGGTCCGCTTGGAGGACCGCTCTTCTTCTCAGGAGGAAAGTTCCTCCTCTGAGCAGCCGCCCTCCTCTCAGGAATCTTCGTCTGAGCCAGAGGAACCCCAGGGCCTTATGGGAGCGGTGCCGGAGAGCCCCCGGGTGCGCAGCGATTACTTTGACGATGCCATGTTTGTGGGGGATTCCATCACCACCGGCATCGAGCTATACGAGGTGATGTCCAATGCCACTGTAGTGGCAGCCACTGGTATCAATCTGGACAATATCATGACTAAAAAGGTCATTGAGCTAGAGGGGCAGGAGCTGACAATCCCCGAGGCCATGACCCATTACCATCCTAAGAAGATCTACATTATGCTGGGGGCCAACGGCGTGGGAGGTTTGACAGCGGAGCAGACAGCGTCCTACTATGCCAACTTTGTCGACTTGGTTAAGAGCCAGCACCCGGGCGCCATCATCTATGTCCAGTCGATCCTGCCCATCAACGAGGCAAAGTTCGCCCAGAAGTACAATGGGGCGATGACCAACGCCAAAATCGACGAGACCAATGCAGCTATTTTACAGATGGCCCAGGAAAAACAGGTGTATTACCTCAACGTGGCCGAAGCCTTTAAGGATGAAACCGGCGGCCTGCCCGCCAGCGCCACCCCCGATGGGCTTCATTTTGGGACAGAGAGCTATACCAAATGGTTCGATTATCTGAAAACACATACAGTAACGGAGGAATAACGGCTATGAAAAAACTGTTGACCATCACCATGGCGGCCCTGCTGGCGGCGGCATTGTTGCTTACCGGCTGCGGCAAGAGCGAAAAGACCGATATTGACATGGAGGCCACCATGAAAGCCATGATGGATGCCACCGAAGTGGAGGACGAGATGAAGAAGATGGAGGGGGAAGTAGTCGGCAACTTCTACAACATCGACGACAGCGCTGTGGACAGCTATCTCATCTACTCCAGCGCATCCGGCGCCACCGCAGAGGAATTCGCCATCTTTAAGGCAAAGGATGCCAAAGGGGTGGAGACCATTAAAACCATGCTGGATAAACGGGTGGAAGACCTAGGCAAGCGGTTTGAACAGTATATCCCCGCGGAGATGGCCAAAGTTCAGAACGCGGTGATCACTGAAAACGGCAACTATGTGCTCTTTGTCTGTGCGGGAGATCCCTCCCAAGCGGAGGCGGCCTTCGACAAAGCCTTCCAGTAAAATAGAGTGGAGAGGCTCCTTCCCTTGCGGCAATGGGAGGGAGTTTGCCCAGCGGATACATATTCCAATGGGGGTGGCAGCCCCCAGGCGGAGACCGTAGAGGAGGGATCGGTTGTGATAGCAGAGTGCTGGACGGTGATTTTGGTGATCTTGCTGGTGGTGGGGGTGTACCTTCACCGGGGCAAAAACCGGCTTGCCATGGCGGTCCTCCCCCTGGTACTGGTGCCTTTGGCCCATGTGATCGGGGCGCCGGTGTCGGTGTGGGTAGAGGATGTCTTCCCCGGCGATTCCGCTTTTTTGCAGATTGCCATTGATGTGGCGGCACTGGTGGTGGCCAACATGATTTTCGGCGCATTCTCCCGGGGATACCAAGGCAAGGGGAGCCGGCGGGCCTACATGGTTCTGTGCGCCGGGTTCACCGTCTTGTTCTCCTGGGTGCTGATCTTCAACACCTGGCCGCGCTGATGGAGAAATGATAGGAACCGGGATGGCAAGTCTGCCGTCCCGGTTTTGTTTTTCCTTCAGTTCTGATAAATCTGATAAACAGGATGCCCGCACTTCATGGATTGGTGAAACCTATGAAGAGAGGGATATGGATTTGGGGAAATTGCCAAAATCCGTCGAAGTATAAGAAAAAATTTAAGGTTTATCCATAAAAAGCCCTTGCAGAATCTACTTTTTTTTCATATGATAAAGAAAAAGGAGGAGTCAACATGTTAAAATCAATCCTGTCCGTATTGGGGAAAACGCTCTTTGCCATTGCTGCTCCTGTCCTGGTGGTTTGGATGCTGGTGGCGCGGCAAAAAGAAAAAACCATGGGGGCCCAGCGGCCCATTTATCGGTAAAAGGATAGCCAACCTGACAAAAACCAAAAGCCCAGCCGGGACTTCCCGGCTGGGCTTTTTTGCGGGTCCCCTCCAGGGGGGAAACACCTTTTAGTGGGTGTGGCAGGCTTCGCACTCTCCGATTTCCCCAACAATGGGGGTGGGGTCGATGCCCTGGCGCTGGTAGTAGTCGGCAATGGCTGCTTTAATGGCCTGTTCCGCCAAAACGGAACAGTGGATCTTTGCCGGCGGCAGACCATCCAAAGCTTCTACTACCGCCTTATTGCTCAGTTTAAGGGCGTCGTCAATGGACTGGCCCTTGACCATCTCGGTGGCCATAGAACTGGTGGCAATAGCCGCGCCGCAGCCAAAGGTTTTAAACTTCACATCCTCGATGACGCCGCCGTTTACCTTAATGTACATTTTCATAATATCGCCGCATTTGGCGTTGCCCACCTGGCCGATGCCGTTGGCGTCGGCCAGCTCCCCCACGTTGCGGGGGTTGGAAAAATGGTCCAAAACTTTCTCGGAATACATATGGTCACAATCCTTTCTGAAACAAAGGTGGCACTTTCAGTTTATGCGCGGGCATCAGCCGCGGCAATTTCCTCCCAAACTGGAGACATGGCCCGCAGTTTTTCCACGATGGGGGGCAACGTGGCGAGGATGTAGTCCACATCCTCCTGGGTGCTGGTATCCCCCAAGGTGAGCCGCAGGGAGCCATGAGCGATCTCATGGGGCAGGCCGATGGAGAGGAGCACATGGCTGGGGTCCAAAGAGCCGGAGGTACAGGCCGAACCGGAGGAAGCGCAGATGCCGGACATGTCCAGCCACAGGAGGAGGGCTTCCCCCTCCACCCCTTCGAAGGAGAGGTTGGCGTTGCCGGGCAGCCGCTGGGTGGGATGGCCGTTGAGACGGCTGTGGGGGATGGCGGAGAGGATGCCGTGAATCAGCTGGTCCCGCAAATCCCGTTCCCGGGCGGTGCGCTCTTCCAGATTGCCCACCGCGTCGGTGATGGCAACCCCCAGCCCGACGATGCCGGCCACATTTTCGGTGCCGGCCCGATGGCCCCGCTCCTGGGCGCCGCCGTCCATAAAGTTGGGCAGCACCACCCCTTTGCGGACGTACAAGGCTCCCACCCCTTTGGGGCCATGGAGCTTGTGGGCAGAGAGGGAAAGCATATCGATGTTCTGGGCCTTGACGTCAATCTTCACATTGCCCACTGCCTGCACCGCGTCGGTGTGGAAGAGGATCCCCTTCTTCCGGCACAGGGCGCCGATTTCCGGGATGGGTAAGATAGTGCCGATCTCGTTGTTGGCGTACATGATAGAGACCAGGCCGGTGTCCTCCCGCAGGGCGTTCTCCACGTCCTTAGCGGTGAGTAGGCCATATTCATCCACCGGGAGATAAGTCACCTCGAACCCCTGTTTCTCCAGGGCCTGGGCGGTGTGGAGGATGGCGTGGTGCTCAAACACCGTGGTGATGATGTGGTTTTTGCCCTTTTTCTTCATCTGAGCGGCGGCACCTTTCAGCGCCCAGTTGTCCGATTCGGAACCGCAGCCGGTAAAGTAGATTTCGCCCGGCTGGGCGCCCAGGGCGTCGGCCACCTGCCTGCGGGCCTTGTCCAGGGCTTCTTTCGCTTGGCGTCCAATGGAATAGACGCTGGAGGGGTTTCCATACTCCTCTTTATAGAAAGGAAGCATTGCCTCCAGTACACGCGGGGAAACCTGAGTGGTTGCGGCGTTGTCCGCATAAACAAACCGTTTTTCCATAGGGGGAACACTCCTTGTAGGCGCGGGAGATTGATTCCGGGGGAAGCCGCGCCGCCGCCCGCCGGGAAATGGGCATATGCCCTTTTCAACTACGCTCTTATTGTATACCTAAAAAGTATAATTTTCAAGAGGGAAATGAAAAAAATCACAACTTTTTTCCGGTTTTGTAGGGAATTGGGGGAGAATGGCAAAAAACGGCTTTGCAGATCTGGAAGTCCCCGCATCTCCATTTCTAACGCGGCCTATCCCCAGGAGGGCCCCCGGCTGGGGGCTGCCCAATTTGCCAAGGCGCTGCGGCATCATCCCTTGTGTTTTTCCGACTGGGCCACCGCCATCTGGTCGCAGCGCTCGTTCTCCGGATGCCCGGCGTGGCCTTTGACCCAGACAAACTCCACCTGGTGGTAGGCCAGGAGCGGGAGCAGCTGTTCCCACAAGTCCACATTGAGGGCTGGCTTTTTGTCGCTTTTGACCCAGCCTTTTTTCTTCCAGCCGTAGACCCATCCCTTCTGGATGGCGTCGATGACATACTTGGAATCGCTGGTCAAGGTGACGTCACAGGGCTCCTTCAGGGCGGACAGGGCCTCTATGACCGCGGTCAGCTCCATGCGGTTGTTGGTGGTCTCCCGCTCCCCGCCAGAGAGCTCCCGGGTGTTTCCTTTGTAACGCAGCACCGCGCCCCACCCGCCAGGGCCAGGGTTGCCGGAACAAGCCCCGTCGGTGAAAATCTCCACATGTTTTCGTTGTTGTGTCATCTTGTCACTCCTATAGCATTCCCAACCTCCGGCTATTTTTCCGGGCGGGAAGCAAATATTGGGCCGGATGAGGGGAAGCAGCGATTGCAGGCCATATGGAGGCAAAATCCCCCGCCCGCTGGGACCAAGCAGATTACTTTCTTATTATATCGGCTGCCCGGCCAGGTGACAAGGGCAAAAATTCTCCCCTGAAGGACTGAACCTCCAGTTTTGCAGCCATACTAATGGAAAAAGAGCCCCGTCTGCGGGGCTGCTGGGATTGGCCTTCTGCGGCCAAACCATACAAAGGAGATGCAAAACCATGTTTCAAACCGTAATACTAGCGGGTGGGGAGGGGACCCGTCTGCGCCCCTTGACCTGCGATCTGCCAAAACCCATGGCCCCGTTGTGCGGCCGCCCAGCCATGGATTATATTTTGGATCTGCTGGAGCGCCACGGCGCAAAAGAGGTCTTTGTCACTTTGGGGTACCGTCCCCAAGCCATCACCGGGTATTACACCGACCGGCCCCGAACCGGGATGGACCTTCGCTTTGTGGAGGAGGATCACCCCTTGGGTACGGCGGGGAGCGTGAAAAACGCCTGCCCCAACATAGAGGATCCGCTGCTTGTGATCAGTGGCGACGCCCTCTGTGATTTTGATCTGACTGCCGCCCTCGCCTTTCACCGGTCTCGGAACGCCGACGCCACCCTGCTGGTCAAACGGGTGGAGGATCCCCGGGAATATGGCCTTGTCCTCGCTGGGGAGGACGGGCGGATCGGCGGCTTTGTGGAAAAGCCATCCTTTGGGCAGGCGGTCACCGACCTAGCCAACACGGGCATTTATATTGTGTCCCCTAGAGCGCTCTCGATGATCCCCACAGGGGAGAACACCGATTTTGCCAAGGACCTGTTCCCTGTTATGCTGCGGACGGGGATGGCCCTATACGCCTATGAGGACCTGGGCTACTGGTGCGACATTGGGGACTTAGACAGTTATCGGCTCTGCCAGAAGGAGCTGATGGCCGGCTTGTGCGCCTGCCGCCCCTTGGGCATGGAGCTGGAGCGGGGCATCTACCTAAAAGAGACCATGCCTGCCGGGGCGTTCACCCTGCTGCCCCCGGTATATCTGGGGGAGAATGTGACCATTGGCCCCGGCGCGGTGATCGGCCCCGGCACCGTGGTGGGGGACAGCTGCCGCATCGGCGCAGGCGCCCGGGTGGAGGACTCTATTTTGCATGACGGGGCCTTTGTGGGGGAGGGGGCCCACCTCTCCGGGGCGATCCTCTGCCAAGGGGCATCCGCTGAGGCCAAGGCAGTGTTGGAAGAAGGGGCTGTTTTAGGCGCCCACGCAACGGTGGGGCGGGGGGCCAGCCTGCGGGCCAAGGTCTGGCCGGGCCGCCGGGTGGAGGCGGGGGAGACCCTGTCCGCCGACCGAAAAAAGGGGCATCCCGGTTGGGCCAGCTTTGGGGAGCAGGGCCTCTGCGGTGAAATCGGGGTGGAGATCACCCCGGAATTCTGCGCCCGGTTTGGGGCAGCGGTGGCCACAGCGGCCAAAGGGGAACCGGTGGCCCTCTGCGGCGGGGATTTTCCAGGTGGGGAGCCGCTGTTGGACGCCTTGGCATCCGGCCTGTGCAGCGCTGGCAGCGACGTGGCCGACTTTGGCAAAGGGGTGCTGGGGTTCCTCTCCTACGGGATGCAGTTCTGCGCCCTCTCCTGGGGTGTCTACCTGGGGGGAGGCAAAGGGGTATCCCTGCGGCTGGTCACTTCCGGGGGCCTGCCTGCGACCCGGCCCATGGAGCGGTCGGTGGAAAAGGCGCTCACCGGCGAACTGGCCCGGCGGTCAGGGGATTCCTTTGGCCGGCGGGAGACCCTTGCCGGGCTCCAGGGCTTTTATCAAGGGGAACTGAAAAAGTTGGCGCCCCAGGGCCTGGGAGGATTGTCCGCCCGGGTACAGGCCCAAAGCCCCGGCGCCCAGCGGCTGTTGGAGGACACCCTCCGCCAGTTGGGCTGCGGCCTTTCAGGAGGGCCGATCCTCCTCCTCGACTCCAGCGGGGAACACCTGACCATTCTGGAAGAGGAATGGGGGGCCATCCCCGCTTACCGGGCCCTGGCCCTCTGCTGTGAGGAGGCCTTTGCCTGTGGGGAGACCGTCTCCCTGCCCTTTGAAGCCCCCCGCGCCCTGGATGATTTGGCCAAGGAGCGGGATGGCCATCTGCTGCGGTACCTCTGCTGCCCGGCAGACGACAGCGACCGCAAAGCCCGCCAGTCGGCCCGGGATTGCCTCTGGCCCCGGGATGGGATGATGCAGGCGCTCCTTCTCTTGGCGCGGCAGAAGCGCACCGGGGAGGATTTCTTCCAGATGGTGCTGGGACTGCCCTCCTTTGAATTGGTTTCCCGGCAGGTTGCCACCAAAGGCAGCCCTGCCCGGCTGATGCAGCGTTTGGGCCCCGTGGAAGGCATGGTGGAGGGGGTCACCCTCTCCCTAAAGGGGGGGCGCGTTTTGGCTCAGCCAGACCGGCGGGGCAGGGGAATCCGCCTGTATGCTGAAGCGGTAAACGCCGAGGCTGCGGCCGAACTGTGTGAAGATGTTGCCCGCCGGATAGCAGCCCTCAGTGAAGAAGACTAGCGGCAAGGATTTTTAGATAGGGCTTGACAGTTTATTACCGAGAGTATACAATTTAAACAATGATGTGTTCGTGTTAAAGGCGGCCGGCCAGCCCTTTCCACTGCTAGGTGAGCGGAAATCTTGTGCAGATGGGTTTGGCCGCCGCCAATCCTACAGGAGCGTTTTGCGACGAAAGGCGAAAACGATCCGGCTGTCTTTTTGCTAGAAAAAGAGAGCCCTTATTTTGTTGTTGCCTTTTTCCGATGGGGTCCCCATCGGCAGGGTGCTGCCTGTTGTCCCTTTAAAACTGTCCCGCGGTTTTAGAACGGAAACGCGGATTTCATACCACTATTACATATTTGGATAAGGAGGTACTATAGTGCCAGAAGAATTGAAACAGACAGATATTTCGGAGAAAGCCCCAGCCAAGCCCCGGTCTAACAGCCGCCGCCGCAAGCCCAAAGCAGAGGCCGGAAAAGAAAAAAAAGCGGCAATTCCAAAAGAGGGGACTTCTGAAGCCCCGCTAGAACTCAGTGCAGAGCCGGCGCGGAAAAAATCTTCCCGCGGGGGGAAGAAGTCCGCTGGCCGGGAAAACCGCAAGCCCCCAGTTCGGATCATCCCCCTGGGTGGCCTCAATGAGATCGGCAAGAACATGACCCTTTACGAGTGCGGCAACGACATCCTCATTGTGGACTGCGGCATCTCCTTCCCCGACGATGAGATGCTGGGGGTGGATTTGGTCATCCCCGATTTCTCCTATGTGGAAAAGAACCGGGACCGCATCCGCGGCCTGGTGGTCACCCACGGCCATGAGGACCACATCGGAGCCATCCCCTACCTGCTTAAGATGGTGGACATCCCGGTGTATGCCACCAAGCTGACCGCCTGCCTCATCGAGGGCAAGCTGAAGGAACACGGCCTTTTGGGCCGGGCCAAGCTCAACATTGTGGAGGCGGGGGACACCGTCAAGCTGGGCTGCATGTCGGTGGAGTTTATCCACGTCAACCACTCCATCCCCGACGCCTGCGGCATGGCCATCACCACACCGGCCGGCGTCATCGTCTACACCGGCGATTTCAAGGTGGACTACACCCCCATCGACGGCGGGATGATCAACCTGAGCCGGTTCGGCGAACTGGGCAGCAAGGGTGTTCTCGCCATGCTCAGCGACTCCACCAATGCCGAGCGCCCCGGAACCACCGCCAGCGAGCGGACGGTGGGCGCCAGCTTTGACACGCTGTTTAAAAAATCCGGCAACCGCCGGGTGATCATCGCCACCTTTGCCTCCAATGTACACCGGGTGCAGCAGGTGGTGGACGCGGCGGTGAAGTACGGCCGCAAGGTGGCCGTCTCCGGCCGCAGCATGGTCAATGTGGTGGCCAAGGCCACCGAGATCGGCTATCTGAAAATCCCAGAGGGGGTGCTGATCGACATTGAGCTGATCAACCGCTACCCCGACAACCAGCTGGTCATCATCACCACCGGTTCCCAGGGTGAGCCTATGAGCGCCTTGACCCGCATGGCCTTGGGGGATCACCGGAAGGTCAGCGTCACCCCAAACGACTACATCATTATTTCCGCCAGCCCCATTCCCGGCAACGAGAAGGGCATCTTCCGGGTGATCAACGAGCTGATGAAGCTGGGGGCTGAAGTAGTTTACGAGAAGATGTACAACATCCACGTCTCCGGCCACGCCTGCCAGGATGAGCTGAAACTGATGCTGGGCCTGGTCAAGCCCAAGTACTTCATCCCGTTCCACGGTGAATTCCGCCATCTGAAAAAGCACGCCGACATGGCCATCTCCATGGGCGTCCCCGCCGAGAATGTGTTTATCACCGACATCGGCCGGGTGCTGGAAACCGATGGGGTGGATATGAAATTCACCGGCATTGTCCCCGCGGGCCGGGTGCTGGTGGACGGCCTGGGGGTCGGCGACGTGGGCAGCATTGTGCTGCGAGACCGCAAACACCTGGCTCAGGACGGCCTGATGGTGGTGGTCACCACCATCGATTCCGCCACCGGCGAAGTCATCGCCGGGCCGGACATCGTCTCCCGCGGGTTTGTCTATGTCCGGGAGGCGGAGGAAATGATGGCCGAGGCCAAACGGGTCTGCCAAAAAGCCCTGGAGGAATGCCGCTACGGCAACGTCCGGGAGTGGGGCGCCATGAAGCAGGCCATCAAGGATCAATTGGGCCAATACCTGTTCAGCAAAACCAAGCGCAACCCCATGATCTTGCCGGTGATTCAAGAGGTATAACTTGCCCTTTGGCAGGCCCACAGCCCGATAAAGTTTTTGAGGCACACCCTATCGCAATCTGCGGTGGGGTGTGTTATAATATGGGGTAAGATTGGCCCGGGTCCCTTTGGCGGCCTGGAATTCCCATCGCCCCTATGTGGGGCCCCGGAGGTTTTGGATGAAAAACAAGGTACAGCTGTTTAAACCGATTTTTTATATCCTCATCGGCACAGCGGCGGCCATGGCTTGTTTGGCACTTGCCCGGGACGTGCGGCTGTTTTATGCAAGCGCCTCGGTTTTGTTGCTGGGCATCTCCTTCGCCCTGCTCAAAATGCTTTCTATCAATAAGGAATTGCAATATTTCCTCAACCAATTGGGGGATCAGATCAACTCCCTCCAGCGGGATTCGATGATTGAATTCCCCCTGCCGGTGCTGGTTTCAAGCCCAGAGGGGGAGATCCTCTGGTTCAACGACCGCTGCCGGGCGATGTTGGAAGATCCAGACACGGCTTTCGGCCAGGATGTATCCCAGGTGGTGGGGGAAATCGATTACCACGCCGCCTGCCCGGAAAAAGGGTTTAACATCCGCTACCGGGACCGGATGTATTCGGTCTATACCTCCGTCGCTGAGGAAAAGCGGGGCGGTATGGTCTCCTTTTATTTTGTGGACGACAACGACCTGAAAAAATACACCGCGGAGTTTTTCCAGACCCGACCGGCGGTGCTCTCCATCCTTATCGACAACTATGAGGAACTGGTTCAGAGCGCCAAGGAAGATGAGCGTTCCCAGGCTGTCAGCGAGGTGGAATATGAAGTCAGCCGGTTTGTCCGGCAGAACGACGGCATGTTCATCCGGGTGGAGCGGGACCGCTTCCTGGCGGTGATAGAAGAGCGGAACATGAAGCAGATTGTGGATGGCCGCTTTGAGATCTTGGATCGGGTGCGGGGGATCGTGGCCGGTGACCGGATGCCCGCCACCCTGTCCATCGGTGTAGCCCGGGATGGGGGCAGCTTCCTGGAGTCGGAGAAGATGGCCCGCCAGGCCCTGGATATGGCCCTGGGCCGGGGCGGTGACCAGGCTGCCATCAAGACCCAAAACGGCTACGACTTCTTCGGCGGGGTGGCCAAAGGGGTGGAAAAACGCACCAAGGTCAAAACCCGCATTGTGGCCACGGCCCTTTGTGAGCTCATTGAAAACAGCGAGCGGGTGATCGTCATGGGCCACCGGTTCGCCGACATGGACTCCTTCGGCGCGGCGGTGGGGATGCTCAAGCTGGCCCGCAACATGGGCAAGCCGGCGGTGGTGGCCATCAGCCACGACAAAAACCTGGTGCAGCCCCTTTACCGCAAGATGGAGGAAAACGGCTACACCGACGCCTTTTATGAGCCCAAGGACCTGATCGAAGGGGTTACCGACAAAACGCTGCTCATCGTGGTGGACACCCACATTGAATACATGCTGGAATCGCCGGAGCTGTACCGCCAATGCAAAAACGTGGTGGTCATCGACCACCACCGAAAGATGGTGGGCCACATCGACAATGCGGTGATCTTTTACCACGAGCCCTATGCCAGCTCCGCTTCGGAGATGGTGACCGAGCTGGCCCAATACTTCAACACCAAGCAGCAGCTGGGCCGGGTAGAGGCAGAGGCGGTGCTGGCCGGCATTATGCTGGACACCAAGAATTTCATCATCGGCACCGGGGCCCGCACCTTTGAGGCGGCCGCCTACCTGCGCAAGCTAGGGGCGGATATGGTGGAGGTCCGCAAGCTGTTCTCTACCTCCATGGACGATTACCAGAACCGCTCCAAATTGGTCTCCTCTGCGGAGATTTACCGGGGCTGTGCCATCGCCAGTTCCAGTGCCGGGGTGGGGGATATCAAGATCGTTGCCCCCCAGGCGGCGGATGAGCTGCTCAGCATCAGCGATGTGGATGCCTCCTTTGTGCTGTATGAATACGACGGCGGCGTCTCCATGTCTGCCCGTTCCTTGGGCGCCATGAACGTCCAGCTGATTATGGAAGCTTTGGGCGGCGGCGGCCACCAGACTATGGCTGGGGCTCAGCTGGCAGGGGTCAGTATGGAAAACGCCCGCCAGCAGCTGCTGGAAGCCATCGACAACTTCTACGACAAGCGAAGTTAAGCCACTTAAATTCACGCTTTTCCCCCTGCCCCATCCCTCTGCGGGGGCGTCGGGTTTCAAAATTCTCTAGCCGGGCAGAGCGGCGGAATGGAGTACAATATGAAAGTAATTCTCACACAGGATGTAAAAGGCAGCGGCAAAAAGGGCGAGCTGGTCAACGTCAGCGACGGCTACGCCCGTAATTTCCTTTTGGCTAAGGGCCTGGCCATCGAAGCCACCGCCCAGGCTATGAACGACCTGAAGAACAAACAGGCTGCCAACGAGCACCGCATCGCGGTGGAGAAACAGGCGGCTATGGACACTGCTGCCAAGCTGAAGGACAAGGTGGTCAAGGTCACCGCCAAAGCCGGCACCGGCGGCCGCCTGTTTGGCTCGGTCACCGCCAAGGAGATCGGCGAGGAGATCGAGAAGCAGTTCGGTGTCAAGGTGGACCGGCGCAAAATTGAGCTGGATGCCGACATCAAGGCCTTCGGCGGCTACAAGGTGGAGGTCAAGCTCTACCCCGGCATCACCACCAGCGTCCAAGTGCTGGTGGCAGAAAAGGAATAGGCAGATTTGCTATGATTTGTAAGGAGGGAATGCAGGATGGAAGCCGTGGGCATCACCGAACAGCTCTACACCCAGCAGCTCCCTTATAGCCTGGAGGCGGAGCAGTCGGTGCTGGGCGCCATTTTAATCGACCCAGCTTGCATCACCCGGGTGATGGAATACATCAAGCCGGAGAGTTTCTACCGGCCCCAGCACCAGGAGCTGTTCTCGGTGCTGACCCGGATGTTTGTCTCCTCCCAGACCATCGACTTTATCACCGTGCTGGAGATGGCCAAGCGGGAGGGGATATTTGACACCGATGAGGACGCCAAGATCTATCTGACCCAGCTGGCCCAGATCGTCCCCTCCACCGCCAACGTGGAGTCCTATGCCAAAATCGTGCAGGAGAAGTCCTACATCCGCAGCTTGATCCTGGCCTCCCAGAAGGTCATCGACCTCTCCCGGGACGGTTCCACCGACGCCCGCACCCTCCTGGACATGGCGGAGCAGAGCATCTTTGACATCCGCCAGGGGAGGGATGCCTCCGGTCTCACCCGCATCGACGAGATCATTTTGCAGACCTATGACCGGCTGCAAAAATTAAGCGGTGAGGACAAAGAGAAGTACATGGGTCTGCCCACTGGCTTTGCGGCGCTGGATTCCATCATCACCGGCCTGAACCGGACCGACCTGATTTTGGTGGCGGCCCGCCCCGGTATGGGAAAAACCGCCTTTGGCCTCAACATCGCCGCCAATGTGGCCACCAAGACGGGCAAGCAGGTGGCGGTCTTCTCCCTGGAGATGGGCAAGGAACAGCTGGTGACCCGCCTTCTTTCCAGCGAGGCGCTGATCCAGTCGGGGAGCCTTCGCACCGGCAACCTGAAGCCGGACGACTGGGTCAAATTGGCCATGAGCGCCCAGGTGCTCTCCCAGGCGCCCATCTACATCGACGACACCCCCGGCATCACTGTGGCGGAGATGAAAGCCAAGCTCCGGCGCTTTCGGGACCTGGGGCTGGTGGTCATCGACTACCTGCAGCTGATGAGCACCGGCAAGCGGAGCGAAAACCGGGTCCAGGAGGTCTCGGAGATCACCCGCTCTTTAAAGATCATGGCCAAGGAGCTCAACGTGCCGGTCATCACCCTTTCCCAGCTGTCCCGCGGCCCTGAGTCCCGGACCGACCACCGGCCCATGCTCTCCGACCTGCGGGAATCCGGCTCCATTGAGCAGGATGCCGATATCGTCATGTTCCTCTACCGGGAAGCATATTATAACCGGGAGTGTGAGGAGCAGAACACCGCCGAGTGCATTGTGGCCAAAAACCGCCACGGCGAGACCGACTCGGTGAAGATGGGATGGGACGGCCAGTTTACCCGATTTAAAAGTTTGGAGTATTTCCGCAATGAACCATAAGGCGTTTGACGCAATTGTGAAGCTTGATTTGATCCACCAGGGCGACAGGGTGTGCGCTGCTCTTTCGGGCGGCGCCGATTCGGTCGCCCTGACCCATTTTCTCTGGAAAAACCGGGAGCAGCTGGGCATCACCCTCACCGCCTGCCACCTAAACCACTGCCTACGGGAGGAGGAGAGCTTCCGGGACCAGCGGTTTGTGGAGGATTTCTGCCGGGAGCGGTCCATCCCTTTGACCCTGCGCACGGTGGACATCGCCGCCCTGGCCCGGAAAAACGGCCTCTCGGTGGAAGAATGCGGCCGGGAGGAACGGTACCGGCTGTTTGAAGAGCTCTGCGCCGGGGAACACTCTTTGGTAGCTACTGCCCACACCCAGTCGGACAACGTGGAGACGGTGGTGTTCCACCTCTGCCGGGGAACCGGCCTCAAGGGGCTTACGGGGATTCCCCCCAAACGGGGCAAAATCATCCGCCCGCTGATCCTGGCAACACGGGAAGAGGTGGAGGGCTACTGCCAAAGGGAGGGCCTGCCCTATGTGACCGACAGCAGCAACTTGCAGGATGTCTACAGCCGCAACCGGGTGCGTCACCGGGTGCTCCCGGAATTGGAGGCCGTCCACCCCGGCGCAAAGGAAGCCATCGCCCGCCTTTCCCGCACCCTCGCCCTAGAAGAGGACTTTCTGGAAGAGGAGGGCCGCAGATGCCTTGACAGCATCCGCTTGGGGGAAGACTGTTCCCGGCCGGGGTTTCTCGCCCTCCATCCGGCGATGCAGGGCCGGGTGCTGGCCCTGCTCCTGAAGGAGCGAGGGCTGGAGGTCACCGCCCAGCGCCTCACCCAGCTGATGGGGCGGGCAGAGGCAGGGGAAGGCCAGGTGAGCCTCCCCGGCGGATGGATTTTTGCCGCCAGCCCCACCACCCTGGCCTTTTTAGAGGAATCAGCCCAACAAAGCGGGGAATCCATCCCCCTTCCGCGGGAGGGCCTGCCCGATTTTTCTATTCAGTCTGCATCAGGGAAACAACTGTCTTTTTGGGAGCTTCAGGATTGTGAACAAATTAAAAATTTTATACAAAAAAAGGATTCCCGCTTAAAAAACATCCTGGACTATGATAAAATATATAATACTGTTTTGATCCGCCACCGCCTTCCGGGGGATGCCATCCAGCTGGTGGGCAGGGGGTGCCAAAAATCGTTGAAAAAACTCTTCAACGAAGAAAAAATCCCTCCGTGGAAGCGGCCGGGCCTGTGGGTCTTAGCCGATCCAGAAGGCCCGATTTGGGTGGAGGGGTTCGGCGCAGCCCAGCGGGTTGCCGCAACGGGGGAAACCCGGCAGGGACTGGAGATCAAAGAGGGGGAGGACAACGAATGATGGCTGATATGAACAATGATATTTTAAAGGTGCTGATCACCGAAGAAGAGCTGAAAAACAAAGTCCAGGAGCTGGGCGCCGCCATCAGCAGGGACTACGAGGGGAAAAACCTTCTGATGGTCAGCGTGCTGAAGGGCTCGGTTATTTTTATGGCCGATTTGATGCGGGCTATCACAATTCCGGCCCAGATTGATTTTATGTCTGTCTCCAGCTATGGGGCAGGGGTGAAATCCTCTGGCGTGGTTAAAATACTTAAAGACCTGGATGCCCTCTTGGAGGGAAAAGACCTGCTGCTGGTGGAGGATATCCTGGACAGCGGCCTCACTCTTTATTACCTGCGGGAGATTTTGACCAAGCGCAATCCCGCCAGTATAAAAATTGCCACCCTGCTGGATAAGCCGGAGGGGCGCAAGGCGGATATCCACCCCGATTATGTGGGATTTACCGTCCCCGATGCATTTGTGGTGGGTTACGGCCTGGATTATAACGAGATATACCGCAACCTGCCCTATGTGGGCGTATTGAAACCCGAGGTTTACAGCAAATAAGCCTCCCGTATTCCGAATCCAAAAGGGGAGTGAATGCATTTGAAATCCAACAAGAACAAAGGGCTGGGCATCTATCTTGCGGTGCTTTTGGCGCTGATGCTGACCCTGACCGCCGTGTTTTCCCAGGATACGACGCCAAACCTGGTAAAATACTCCACCATCCTCGGGTATTTTGAAGATCAAAAAGTCCGGGATTTTGAGCTGGATTATGGTACTGGCGACTTGAGCCTGGTTATCGAAGAAGATGGCAAGCGGCGCACTGTGGTGTCCAGCGTCCCCAATTCCCTCTATTTTATGGATCAAATCCAGGATGACATCGACAAGTACAACGAGGCCAACCCCGGCGATAAACTGACCTATCAGATCCTGCCGCCAGTGGAGGCCCCCTGGTGGGTACAGATGCTGCCCACATTGCTGCTCATCGGCGCCATGGTGGTTTTCTGGTTTATGATGATGCGCCAATCCCGCGGCAGCGGCGGAGGCAATGTCATGGGCTTCGGCAAGGCCAAGGCCCGCACCCCCGATGAGGGGCGCAAGGTCACCTTTGCCGATGTGGCCGGCGCAGATGAAGAAAAGGCCGAACTGGTTGAGATTGTGGAATTCCTCAAAAACCCGGCTAAATTCAACAGTTTAGGCGCCCGGATTCCCAAAGGCGTGCTGTTGATGGGCCCTCCTGGCACCGGTAAAACCCTGCTTGCCCGGGCGGTGGCAGGGGAGGCTGGCGTGCCTTTCTTCTCCATCTCCGGTTCCGATTTTGTGGAGATGTTTGTGGGCGTGGGTGCGTCCCGTGTCCGCGACCTGTTTGAACAGGCCAAGAAGAACGCCCCCAGCATCGTCTTCATCGATGAGATCGACGCTGTGGGCCGCCAGAGAGGCGCTGGTTTGGGCGGCGGCCACGACGAGCGGGAGCAGACCCTCAACCAGCTGTTGGTGGAGATGGACGGCTTTGGGGCCAACTCCGGGGTGATCATCATCGCCGCCACCAACCGGCGGGATATTCTGGACCCTGCCCTCCTGCGGCCCGGCCGGTTTGACCGCCAGATCCTGGTGGGCTACCCGGATATCAAGGGCCGGGAGGAGATTTTGAAGGTCCACACCCGCAACAAGCCCTTGGCCCCCGATGTCAACCTGAAGACCATCGCCTCCACCACCGCTGGATTCACCGGCGCGGATCTGGAGAACCTGGTCAACGAAGCGGCGCTGCTGGCTGCCCGCAAGGATAAAAAAGCCATCACTATGCAGGAGATCGAGGACGCCACCATCAAGGTGGTGGCCGGCCCAGAGAAGAAATCCCACGTGGTCACCGAGAAGGATAAGCGGCTCACTGCCTTCCACGAGGCGGGCCATGCGGTTTGTACCTACTACATGCCCACCCAGGACCCTGTCCATCAGGTGTCCATCATCCCCCGGGGCATGGCGGGGGGATTTACCCTCTCCCTGCCCACCCAGGACCGCAGCTATATGACCAAAACCGAGATGGTGGAGGAAATTGTGGTGCTGCTTGGTGGCCGGGTTGCGGAAAAGCTGGTGCTCAACGAGATTTCCACCGGTGCCTCCAACGACATTGAACGGGCCACTAAAATTGCCCGCAATATGATCACCCGGTATGGGTTCAGCGAGAAGCTGGGCCCCATTGTCTACGGCCAGAACGAGGAAGAGGTCTTCCTGGGGCGGGATATTTCCCACTCCCGCAACTATTCCGAGACGGTGGCCGCTGAGATTGACGGCGAGATCCGCGAGGTGATTGACACCTGTTATGAAAGCACCCGCCAGGTGCTGGAGGATCATATGGATCAGCTGCACCGGGTGGCGGAATACCTGATGACCTATGAGAAGGTGGATGGCGAGAAGTTTAAAGCCCTGATGGAGAACCGGGAGGTTCCCCCTTCGGCGGAGGATACTTTCGTCCCCCTCTCCAAGTTGGCGGAACAGGCCAAAGGCAGCGATGAGCCAGAACAGGTCATCGGTGAAGAACCTCCGGTGGAGGAATACCCGGCAGATCCCTCCGCCCCAGATGCTGAGTAATTGAAAACAAATAGTATAAATCAGTACCATCTATCTGGATGGTACTGATTTTTTGCTTCTCCCTCCCAAAGCTTTGGGGGAAATCTACTGGGGAAATGTGGGCTTTTTCAATGAATTGACAGATTTTCCCTGCTGCCGCACTTGTGTTCGCGGGCTTGTCCCGGTATAATAGATTGGTAAGCTATTCCAACATTACACCTGCCTTTGGGCAAAACGATAGATTCGGAGGTCCTTCATGGCAAAACGCACCCAAACCCAATACGACAACGAAAGCATCTCCGCCCTCAAAGGGGCAGACCGGGTCCGCAAACGGCCGGCGGTCATCTTCGGCTCCGACGGGCTGGAAGGCTGCCAGCATTCGGTGTTTGAAATTCTCTCCAACTCCATCGACGAGGCCAGGGAAGGATTCGGCAGCAAAATTATCATCACCAAATACCAGGACGGTTCCATTGAGGTGGAGGATTTCGGCCGGGGCATCCCGGTGGATTTTAACAGCCGGGAGGGCCGGTTCAACTGGGAACTGGTCTTCTGCGAACTGTACGCCGGCGGAAAATACAACACCAACGACGGCGAGAGCTATGAGTTCTCCTTAGGCCTCAATGGCCTGGGTCTTTGTGCCACCCAATATTCCTCACAGTATATGGATGTAGAGATATTCCGAGATGGATTCCGATATGCCCTTCGTTTTGAGCAGGGGGAGAATGTGGGCGGCCTCCAGAAAGAGGAGACCCGCCGCAAACAGACCGGAACCCGCATCCGCTGGAAGCCGGATCTTGCGGTATTCACCGAGGTCGATGTGCCGGTGGCTTATTTCCAGGACGTGCTCAAGCGCCAGGCAGTGGTCAATGCCGGGCTCACCTTCCTCCTGCGGGTGGAGGGAGAGAAGGGCTTTACCGAAGAGGAGTTTTGCTACGCCGACGGCATCACCGACTATGTCAAGGAGCTGACCGGCGGGGAAGAGACCCTCTGCCCGGTGATCTACTGGCAAACCGAGCGTCGGGGCCGGGACCGGGAGGACAAGCCGGAATACAAGGCCAAACTCTCGGTGGCGCTGACCTTCTCCAACCGGCTCCACCTGACCGAGTATTACCACAACTCCAGTTTTTTGGAGCATGGAGGCTCCCCGGAGAAGGCGGTGAAGCTGGCCTTTGTCTATCAGATTGATAGCTTTCTGAAGCAGAGCGGCAAATACCTGAAAAATGAGAGCAAGATCACCTACCAGGATGTGGAGGACTGCCTGGTTTTGGTATCCTCCTCCTTCTCCACCCAGACCAGCTACGAAAACCAGACCAAAAAGGCCATCACCAACCGGTTTATCTACGAGGCGATGAACGACTTCCTCCGCCATCAGCTGGAGATTTACTTTATCGAAAACCCGGATGACGCCGCCCGCATCGCTGAACAGGTGCTCATCAACAAGCGCAGCCGGGAAAATGCGGAGAAAACCCGCCTCAATTTGAAAAAGAAGCTGGCGGGCACCATCGACCTTTCCAACCGGGTGCAGAAGTTTGTGGACTGCCGCTCCAAGGACGTCTCCCGCCGGGAGATCTACATCGTGGAGGGGGATTCGGCGCTGGGCTCCTGCAAAATGAGCCGGGATGCCGAGTTCCAGGCCATCATCCCGGTGCGGGGCAAAATCCTCAACTGCCTCAAAGCGGATTACGACAAAATCTTTAAAAATGAGATTATCACCGACATCATCAAGGTGCTGGGCTGCGGGGTGGAGGTCAAGACCAAGGCCAACAAGGATTTATCCAGCTTTGACCTGGACAGCCTGCGGTGGAACAAAGTGGTCATCTGCACCGATGCGGACGTGGATGGGTTCCAGATCCGCACCCTGATTTTGACCATGCTCTACCGGCTGACCCCCACCCTGATCGAAAAAGGGTATGTCTATATCGCAGAGACCCCCCTTTATGAGATCACCACCAAAAACAAAACCTACTTTGCCTATTCCGACGGGGAAAAGGCCACCGTTCTGGCCCAAATCGGCAAGGAAAAATATGACATCCAGCGGTCCAAAGGGCTAGGTGAAAACGACGCCGATATGATGCGGCTGACCACCATGAACCCCCAGACCCGCCGGCTCATCCGGGTCAGCCCCAGCGATGCCGCCGCCACAGCCCGGATGTTCGACCTGCTGTTGGGGGACAACCTATCCGGCCGGAAGGAGCACATCGCCCTCAACGGCCATCTATATCTGGACGAGGTAGATGTGTCCTAACCGCCAGCGCGCCCCATTCCGGCGCAACAAATACAAGGGACCCAAACAGGGGGTTCCCAACCGAGGTGAACCGCTATGCCGCCAAGAAAGAAAAAAGAACGCGCCTCTGCCCCAGCCAAAATGGGGCCGGACGTTTACATTGAAAACTCTGGGGTAGTGATGGATCAAGCCATTGTGGACACCCTGGAAAAAAACTATATGCCCTATGCCATGAGCGTCATCGTCTCCCGGGCCATCCCGGAGATCGACGGGTTCAAGCCCAGCCATCGGAAAATATTATATACGATGTATACAATGGGGCTGTTAAACGGAAATAGAACCAAATCCGCCAACATTGTGGGCCAAACCATGAAGCTGAACCCCCACGGCGACGCCGCCATCTATGAGACGATGGTCCGCCTCTCCCGGGGATATGAAGCCCTGCTGTACCCCTTTGTGGACTCCAAAGGCAACTTCGGCAAGGCGTATTCCCGGGACATGGCCTACGCCGCCCCCCGGTACACCGAGGCCAAATTGGAGCCCATCTGCAGCGAGCTGTTCGGGGACATCGCCAAGGACACGGTGGATTTTGTCCCCAACTACGACAACACCATGATGGAGCCCACCTTGCTGCCGGTGTCCTTCCCCACCATTCTGACCAATTCCAATGTGGGCATCGCGGTGGGCATGGCCAGCTCCATCTGCCCCTTTAACCTGGCTGAGGTCTGCGAAACCACCATCGCCTTGATGAAAAATCCGGCCCACGATGTGGCCACCACCCTGCAGGCCCCGGATTTCCCCGGGGGAGGGTTTATCCTCTACGACCCAGAGGAGATGCGCCGCATCTACGAGACCGGCAGGGGTGGCGTCAAGGTGCGTGCCCGCTATTCCTATGACAAGGCGGAAAACTGCATTGAAATCACCCAAATTCCCCCCACCACTACGGTGGAGGCGATTATGGATAAGATTGTGGAATTGGTCAAATCCGGCCGGGTGCGGGAGATCTCCGACCTGCGGGATGAAACCGATATCAACGGCCTTAAACTGACCATCGACCTAAAGCGGGGCGTGGACCCGGATAAATTGATGGCCCGCCTCTACAAAACCACCCCGTTGGAGGATGCCTTTGGCTGCAACTTCAACGTCCTCATCGGGGGGATGCCCAAGGTCCTGGGGGTGGCCCCCCTCCTGCTGGAATGGATCGCCTTCCGGGAGGAGTGCGTCAAGCGGCGCATCTTTTTTGACCTGACCAAGAAAAAGGAGAAGCTCCACCTGCTCAAAGGATTGGCCCGCATCCTTCTGGACATCGACAAAGCGGTGAAAATTGTCCGGGAGACCGAGGAGGAATCGGAGGTTGTCCCCAACCTGATGATCGGTTTCGGCATCGATGAGATCCAGGCGGAGTATGTGGCGGAAATCCGCCTGCGCCACCTGAACCGGGAATACATCCTCAAGCGCACCCAGGAGACCGAACAGCTGGAGTCGGACATCGCCCAGATGGAGGATATCCTGAAAAGCCCCAAAAAGATCCAGGGCATTATGGAAAAGGAACTGCGGGAGGTGGCGAAAAAATTCTCCCAGCCCCGCCGGTCCATGCTGATCTTCAAATCCGAGGTGTCGGAGGAAGGCGGGGAGGAGGAGATCCCCGATTACCCGGTGCGCCTCTTCCTCTCCAAAGAGGGATATTTTAAGAAAATTACCCCCCAGTCCCTGCGGATGAGCGGGGAGCAGAAGCTGAAAGAGGGGGATGCTATCCTGGAGGAGCTGGAGGCCACCAACAACACCCATCTGCTGGTGTTCACCAACCAATGCCAGGTCTATAAATGCCGCGCCAGTGATTTTGATGACGGCAAGGCCAGCCAGTTGGGGGATTACCTGCCCGCCAAGCTGGGGATGGACGAAGGGGAATCGGTGGTCTATCTGGCAGCTACTGCTGATTACCAGGGCGCCATGGTTTTTGTCTTTCAAAACGGCAAGGTGGCCAAGGTGGAGATGAGCGCTTACGAGACCAAAACCCGGCGCAAAAAGCTGATCAGCGCTTACTGCGACAAATTCCCCTTGTGCCAGGCCCTCTACCTTCAGGAGGATCGGGAGCTGATGCTCACCTCCTCCGGCGGGAGGGTGCTTCTGGTGCATACAGCAGCGCTGGAATCGAAGTCCACCAAGAACACCCAGGGCATCCAGGTGATGCAGCTGAAGAAAAACGCTGTGGTGGATTCGGCGAAAGTGTTCTGCGAAGGGATGCTGTCTAACCCTCACCGGTTCCGACCCAAGAGCCTTCCCAGCCAGGGGCAGTTCCCCCGCGGGGAAGAGGAAGGGGAGCAGCTGACCCTCTCGTAGCCGAAAACCCTCCAAAAAGGGGAAAAAGAGAGCCGGCGATGGGAAAGCCCCAAAGCCGGCTCTTGGTTTTTCGTTTTGTACGAGCAAACGCAAAAGGGTAAAACGAAAAACCAATGATAGTATCGGTCAAATCCTGTATTTTATACTGGTTTTCCGCAAAAAATAAGGTTGCAAATGCACCTTGAATATGCTATGATATTTTAAGCTGGATATAGAATGCACAAAAATATCGGAGGTATACAATGAATACATTTCAGATAGCAGGCGGAGTGTTGCTCCTTGTCATCAGTGTCATCATCATCGTCAGCGTGCTGATGCAGGATCAGCCCAGGGCTGGCTTGGGTTCCCTGGCTGGCGATTCCACCGGTGATACTTTTATGGATCGCAACAAGAACCGCACCAACGCAGCCGCCCTTTCCCGCATTACCAAGTACTGCGGCTTTGCTTTCTTCGCGGTGGCCTTGGCAATCATGGCCGTTAGCGTCTATGCCAAATAAGTAAGCACGATGACTGCCCTGCTTCCTTAGCAGGGCAGTTTTTCACATTTTGAATCGAGACCGCCGGGCGAACCCGGCCAATATAGATTGGAGTAACTATGCAACAAAACAAACCCAAAAAGAAACTGGGACAGGTTCTGACCCAGAAAAAGCCGGAAATCCAAAAGCAGGTCCCTCAAAAGGCGGTGCAGAAGGGCCCGGCGAAGCAGAAAAGAACTGCATCCAAACCGGTGCCCCAGAAGGCCGGGCCGCAACGGCCAGCCTCCCCCAGACCGGGGGCGCAGGGATTGAATAGCCGCCGCAGGACGTCCCCGGTAAAAGTCACCTTAGAGGTGCCGCTGATGGAGGGGGAGACCTTAAAAAGCAATCTGGTGCAGGTGCTGCGCCGGCAGAAGAAGGCCCCGCTGAAGCTGAAAGAACTGGCTCAGAAGGCCAAGGAAAAACAGGGCCCGGAGCTGGTCGCCGCTGTGGAAGAGCTGGTGAAGGCAGGGGAAGTCCTTCTGCAAAAGGGGGGATACGTCCTCAGCCGGAGCTTGGGGCTGCGCCCCGCCACAGTGGTGAAGGTGCTGCCCGCCTTTGGCTTTGCCCGCCCCGACGGGGAAGAGGAGGATGTCTTTCTCCCCGGCCGGGCGATGAAAGGGGCTATGCCTGGGGACCGGGTGCTGATTTCCAGCCGCCGCTCCAACGGGGAGCTGACCGAAGCGGAGGTAGTCCGCATCCTCCAAGAGGGGGATTACCGGTTCACCGGCGTGGTGGTCAAGGAGGAGGGGAAGCTCTCCATCCTGCCCGACCGCCAGGTGCGGTTCGCAATTGAGATCGGCCGTTCCAGCAAGATCAAGGTCAAAGAAGGGGACAAGGTGCTGGCAAACCTCTGTTACCGGGGGGACCGGCATTTCTCCCACAAAGCGGCGGTGCTGGAGAACTTCGGCGACGCCCAAAAGGCCAGCGGCTGCTGTGAGGCTATCCTGGCCGCCAACGGCATCGAGCGCCAGTTCCCGGCCGAGGCCATCGCCCAGGCCCGGCAGATCGAGGCCGACGGCATCCACCCCAAAGAGCTGGCCGCCCGGCTGGACCTGCGGGGGGAGGACATCTTCACCATTGACGGGGCCGACACCAAGGACATCGACGACGCCATCTCCCTGAAAAAGTTGGAAGACGGCTGGCTGCTGGGGGTGCACATCGCCGATGTCAGCTATTACGTCACTGCTGGCAGCCCCCTGGACCAGGAGGCGTTTGAGCGGGGAAATTCGGTGTATTTCCCGGGTTCGGTGGTGCCCATGTTGCCCCCGGAGCTCTCCAACGGCATCTGCTCCCTCAACCCCGGGGAGGACCGCCTTGCCTTCTCCGCCCTGGTGGAGCTGGGGGAGGACACCTCCATCCGCTCCTACCGGTTTGTCAAATCGGTGATCCGATCCCAGGTCAAAGGGGTGTACAGTGAGATCAACACCCTTTACGATGGCACCGCCTCCCCGGAGATCCAGGAAAAATACGGGGAACTGAAGGACACTTTGTTCCTCATGAAGGATCTGGCCTCCCGCCTTGCCCAGGACCGCACCCGCCGGGGCGCACTGGACCTGGAATCGGTGGAGTCCAAAATCAAGCTGGATGAAAACGGGGTCGCGGTGGATATCCAGCCCCGGATACAGGGCATCAGCGAGGGGATGATTGAGGAATTCATGCTGGTGGCCAACCAAGCGGCTGCCCGCTTTGCCGGGGAGAGGGGCCTGCCCTTTGTCTACCGGGTTCATGAGTCCCCCAACCCAGAGAAGCTTCAGAACCTCAAAGAGACGCTGGACGCCCTGGGCATCCCCTCCAAATCCATCAAAGCAGGGGTGGCTCAGGGGGAGCTGTCCCGGATTTTGCGGGAATCCCGCCAAACCCCCTTTGGCAAGATTGTCAACAACACTCTGCTGCGGTCGATGGCCAAAGCAAAATATTCCGAGAAGAACATCGGCCACTACGGCCTTGTCATGGCGGATTACGCCCATTTCACCTCCCCCATCCGCCGGTATTCCGACCTGATGATCCACCGGATTATGACTGCCAGCCTGACCGGTATGCGCAAAGAGAACATCGAGCGCCGGTTCCGGGAGCAGGTGGGCACAGTGGCCCTGCGCACCAGTGAACGGGAGGTGCGGGCTATGCAGGTGGAGCGCAGCTGCGACGACTGCTACAAGGCGGAATATATGAAATCCCACCTGGGGGAGGAGTTTGACGGGGTGATCTCCTCTGCGGTGAACCATGGGGTCTATGTGGAGCTGCCCAACACGGTGGAGGGCCTGATCCGGGTGGCGGATCTGGGCGATTACCAGTACGACGGCAAAATGGAGTTTGTGGACCAGCACAGCGGCCGGAAACTGCGGGTGGGCGACCCCATCCGGGTGACGGTGGCTGGGGTGGATGTCTCCGCCGGGCAGATTGACTTTGTCCCTGCGGATGAGGGGGAAGACCAGTAGGCCTGTCCCCTTGTAACCGGGGGAAAAGTGTGATACTATGGACGTAGCAATCTGATTAAACAGTGATATAGGAGGCTTCGTTATGAAAATTGTATTGCTGGAATCTCTGGGCGTTCCCCAAGAGGTGTTGGAAGAATGTGCCAAACCCCTGATCGATGCCGGCCACAGCTTTACCGCCTACCCCAAGGACACCGACCCCAAGGTGCAGATTGAGCGGGCTAAAGACGCCGATGTGATCATGCTGGCCAACATGCCGCTGAAAGGGGAGGTCATCTCCGCCTGCGATAACCTGAAATACATCGATATCGCCTTCACCGGCGTGGACCATGTGGATCTGGAAGCCGCCAAGGCCAAAGGGGTCAAGGTGAGCAATGCTGCCGGATATTCCACCCAGGCGGTGGCCGAGCTGAGCATCGCTATGATGATCTCCCTGCTGCGCAACGTTCCCCAGGTGGAAGCCCGCTGCCGTGCAGGCCAGACCAAAGACGGCCTGGTGGGCAGCGAGCTGGGCAGCAAGACAGTGGGCATCATCGGCACGGGTGCCATCGGCCTTCGGACCGCACAGCTCTGCAAAGCTTTTGGCTGCAAGGTGATCGCCAACGCTCCCCATCCTAAGAAAGAGGCCGAGGGCATTGTGGAATATGTGGACTTGGAGACTTTGCTCAAGGAGTCTGACATCATCTCCCTTCACTGCCCCCTCAATGACAGCTCCCGCGGGCTGATCAACAAGGAGCGCATCGCCCTGATGAAACCCACCGCCATCGTCATCAACGCCGCCCGCGGACCCGTGGTGGATTCCCAGGCCCTGGCTGATGCCCTCAACGAAGGCCGCATCGCCGGCGCAGGCATCGACGTCTTTGAGGTGGAGCCTCCTTTGGATGTGAACCACCCCCTGCTCCACAGCAAAAACACCATTGTCACCCCTCATGTGGCTTTCGCTTCCGCCGAGTCTATGGAGGCCCGGTGCCACATCGTATTTGACAACATCACCAAATGGCTTGCCGGTGAGCAGGTCAACGTGATCCTGTAATTCCAGCCGCTAAAGTGACAGCGGGCCCTGGCTCTATCTCCCCACGGGAGGTGGCCAAGGCCCGCTCTTTTTCTTTTTGAGGGTGCTGCACCCCCACCCCTCTATTCAAGATTCCATCTTGTAAGTGATCTAGCAGAGCGTTACGCACCCCTGCACCCCGCGCTCCCTTTTTTGTGTGAAAAAAGGGAGGGAAAAAGC